>NZ_JBHSNC010000005.1:0-116440 GCF_042655785.1 Cohnella yongneupensis | reverse complement strand
GCGCTCGCTTTATGAAACGGATGATATGATCGAGCAACACTTACTGCTCAATCTGATAGCTGATGCTGTGGATCATCAAAAATTGAAGACAACGCTCGCCGAAGTGCTTGGACCGATCTCAGCAGAGCATCTTCGCCAAGCCCACAAGCTATTGGAGAGCAATAGGACGATTGGCAAGGTTGTTCTAGAGAATTTTGTTTAAACACCTGTTCGTTGAAAGCATACAATTTACCAAGGAACGGTTTCTTTTTTTTGATTAAATTACAAAGAGGGTGCCCCAGATCCATATTCATGGCTTGTGGGACACCCTCTTAAATATGATATGGATCAGTACAAGTGCCAGCTGATTAATGTGACTATAAGACCAAAGGCTGTCACCGACGCCGCTACTAACGAAATGGATGAGAGCCCCCAGCTACTATCGATCACAAGACCGCCAAGGTAAGCGCCGCCTGCATTAGCAAGGTTAAACGAACTGATATTTAATGAAGAGGCCAAATTGGGTGCGCTTTTTGCTTTATCGAGAACCCGCATTTGAAAAGCAGGGATACTTGCGAAGGCAGCCACCCCCCATATAAATACGGCAAGAAACTCTCGCATGAACCCCGGCAAATCAGGCCAGGCTTGGCCCGAAACTAGATTGCGATGCGTATGTAGCGCTTGATTGATATAGGTGGCTCCGCATGCCGTCACATCCGGCTGGCAATTCGGATAAGCCGTATATTCCCGCCCATGTTCCAGAAGAATTGCCAGTACTTGCGCAGCATGGCAAATAGCGCCGACTGGCTTACCGGCTCAAAAAAGTGCCGGATAATATCCGGCAACGCTTTATTCATCCCTCGAACGTCTCCATTCCTTCGATAAAGTCATGGCTAACGGTGAGCAGCTTCTTGACCGAAGGCGAAGCGATCGTCACTTCCAAGCCTTCTTCCAAGCACCGGTAATACGGGTAATAAATTTCGAGAGCTTCCACCGCGTCTCCCGATACGATCAACACTTTTTTGCTCATGCAAATCCCTCCATTATTGGTTTCATTTTTGGATGCGTACAACTGTTGAAACCTATTCACGAAGGGGAACATAATAGCCGAATTCAATCGAAAAGAGGGGAACCTGCATGCCGCAAGTTACAAATCAGCCGTTGACCGTCACGGAAGCGATCGAATCCCGCCACAGCATACGTAAATTCGTTCAGGAAGCGATTCCGAAACAAGATTTGCTGGAATTGATAAGATTGGCCGGGCTGGCGCCGAGCGCATGGAACCTTCAGCCTTGGCGGTTTCACATCGCCGCGGATCCCGCGATGAAGGCGAAGCTGCAAGAAGCCGCGTACGGCCAGCAGCAAGTTACTTCCGCCTCGGTGGTCGCCGTGGTCGCCAGCGATATGGAGGATGTGCTGGAAAAGCTTGCGGATACCGTACATCCAGGACTGTCTGCGGAGAAGAAAGAAGAGGAAACGGCCAATTTGTCCGCTTTCTTCGGGTCGATGAGCGTAGAAGAAAGAGGGCAATGGGGACTCGGTCAAACTTATATCGCGCTCGGATTTCTACTCCTTGCAGCTGAGGGGATGGGATATGCCACTGTCCCGATGCTTGGGTTCGACCCGAATAAAGTCAAGGATATCTTGAATCTTCCTGAACACGTCAAGTTCGCAGCCTTGGTGCCGATCGGGCGCAAAGCTGCCGAAGGATACGCCACCCATCGCCATACTGTCGACCGAATCGCCATTTTCCATTAATTAAGGTTCATCATCATGATAGAGGATATCGACCCGGCGGAATTGCGCGGGGTGGCGCAATGAATTTCGGAGCGGCTGGCTGATCGGCCGGCTGGCCGACCGTTCGGCTATCATAGGGAGATCGGCAAGAGGCTTGAATAAGGACAGACATCGCAAAAGGGCATCCGGTCGGGATGCTCCCTGTTATCACCACCTTCTATGCCTCTAAGAACAGCATTAGAGAACCAGTTTAATGACCGATATATTAAAGAGCCACCGATCATAAAAATATCGGTGGCTTGTTTTGTTTATTTTCTGCTAACTATCGACGCTTCAACTCCGCAAATCTCATCATATCTACTTTGAAACACAGCTTTATCTGAATTCATAAAGGAACTTCTTGGATCGTCATGTTCCCAAGGAGACAATTTTTTATACATATCCCTCAGTTTGTTAGATTCGGCGTCAAGCAACGGCGTTAGTCTTGTATACTCAGAAAACACCGAGACTTTAATATTATCGCGCTTAAACTGAGTTCTAGTCTCATTAAAAACATGTACGTTAATATTTTACCCATACGCCCAGGCCTAGAGTTGCCTCATTCGCCTGGAATTCGCGGACGAACAATACCTGTGTCTGTCGATTAGCGACGATGGCCGGGGCATACCCGACGGGCATCATGCGGGCGTAGGCATTCTTTCCATGCGCGAACGCGGTGGAGAATGCAGCATCACCGCCAAGGCGTCAGGAGGAACCTGTGTCTCCGCCCGGTTGCCTTTGCGATCGTCACAGCCATACCTAACATAAGGACAGGAAGGAAAAGACGCAAATGGACCCTGTTCTTCTGTTAATTGCTGACGATCACTCGTTCTACCGTGAGGGCGTGCGAACAATGTTGCAAAGGGTGCCCGATATGGAAGTCATCGGCGAGTCCTCCGACGGCATTGAGGCAACACAGCGCATCCTCCAAACCAGTTCAAGTATCCAGGTATTGGTGGTTACCTGCCGTGCGTCACAAGAAAAAGACAAACTCACTAAAACAACCATGACAAACGTTAAATGCCTCGTGTTCATGGATTAGCCGTCCGCAGGTAATATTGAGTTGTGAGAAAGACGATGGCTTTCTTACAATACCCAAAAGAAATGAGGAGAACAAATGGCTCAACTGATTGTAGATCACAAAGGAAATCCCGTCACACACGGCCGCGAAACCGTTAACGGAGTTCGTCTCCATTACTATACCGCTGGCGAGGGTGAGCCTATTGTCCTGCTGCACGGAGTGCCGAAAACCTCCTATTACTGGCGCAACGTATTGCCGAAGCTGTCCCACAAATACAAAGTCATCGTTCCAGACCTTCGCGGTTTCGGCGATTCCGCCCGCACGTTGACTGGTTACGATATGCCGAACATGGCGGAAGACATCGCGCAACTGATGACGGCTCTCGGCCACGAGAAATTCTACCTGGTCGGCGAAGACTGGGGCGCTGCGGTAGGCATGGCGCTCGCGATGAAATACCAGGATCGCGTCAAGAAATTCGTTTACCAGGAAATGCTGCTTCCCGGCTTCGGTCTGGAAGACTGGTCGCACCTGACGGAAGAGAACGTGCGTACGAACCACTGGATCTGGCACATCAACTTCTACAACGTACGCGACTTTCCGGAACTGCTCATCTCCGGCAGAGAAATGCTGTACTTCTCCCACTTCATCCGTCACGAATGCTACGATCCGACCGCAGTTTCGGAAGAAGCGATCGCCGAGTACGTGCGCTGCTACGCTGCGCCGGGCGGATTGCGGGCGATGTTCGAAGTGTACCGCGCGACGTTCCAGGATGCGGAATTCTTCAAGACCGCACTCAACAACAAGCTGAAAATGCCGGTTCTGGCGCTCGGAAGCACCTACTTCATCGGCGACGAAAACACCCGCGAAATGAAGCTGGTTGCGGAGAACGTCGAAGAAGCAAGCCTGCCTTGGGGTCACCAGCTCGCTGAAGAATGCCCGAACGAACTGAGCGAAGTTCTGCTGAAATTTATCGGCAAGTAAGACGCGCATAACCGTTTCAGCAACATCACGCCACATTCATCCCGTGGCGTGATGTTGCAAATAAGGGTTGCATCTCGATCGAGAATCTCAGGGGGAACAGACAAATGAAAAACAAAAAGCTGATTCTGATCAGCTCGGTGGCGCTTCTCATGCTCGCTACGGCTTGCGCCAAAAACAACGACAGCGCGAATGCGGACAATTCCGCAGCGCCGGCCTCCTCGGCTGGGAGCAGCTCCACCGCTTCCGCGCCAGCTGCCGACGGCAGCAACATTGCGGACGTCAAGCAGCCGCCGTGGTATCAAGAGCCAAGCGCCGCGCAATTGGAAGCGGTTAAACTGGACAACGCTTCCGACACGATTGTCAGCAGCGGTCCGCACGGCGAACCGGCAACGCCGGCAAGCGAAATCAACATTTCGGACGAGCAAAAAGCCAAGATCAAAGCGGGCAATTTCACCGCAGCGATCTCCATGGGCTTCCTGGGCGACGACTGGTCCCAGCAGCAGCTTGCCGGCCTGAAGTCCACTTTCAGCGATCTGGGCATCAAAGTGATAGCCGAAACGAACGCGAACTTCAAGGATACGACGCAAATCTCCGACCTTCAAGCTATCGCAGGCAAGAAGCCGAACATTGTGGTCAGCATTCCGCTCAACGGACAAACGACGGCCAGCGCATACAAGGCGCTTGCAGCCGCCGGCACCAAGATCGTATTTATGGACCAGCCGGTAGACGGCATGGAAGCGGGCAAGGATTACGTTTCCGTCGTTTCCGCGGACAGCTTCGGCCTCGGTATGAACATTGCCGACGAATTGGCCAAAGCCGTCGGAGACAAAGGCGAAGTCGCCGCACTCTATTACGCTCCTAACTTCTATGTCACCAACCAGCGCTATCAAGGTTTCGTGGCTCGTCTGGCCGCCAAACATCCGAACATCAAGTTGGTTGAAGCGCAAGGCTTCCAGGATCCGAACCGTTCCCAGGAAGTGGCGGCAGCCATCCTGACGAAATATCCGAAGCTGAGCGGCATGTACGCCAGTTGGGACGTGCCCGCAATGGGCGCCGTAGCGGCTGCGCGCGTCGCAGGCAAGTCGACCGACAGCTTCAAGATCGCGAACGAAAATCTCGGCAACGAAGCCGCCCTCAACATGGCGCAAAAAGGCTTTGTCTCCGGCATCGGATCGCAGCGCCCGTTCGACCAAGGCGTTGCCGAAGCCAAACTGGCCGCTCTCGCCATGATCGGCGAGAAAACGCCGGCTTACGTTGCGGTACCTTCGCTCGCCGTCAACCGCGACAACCTCGCGGACTCCTACAAGGCGATCTATCACAAGGATGCTCCCGCAGATATTCTTGACGCTTTGAAATAAGAACAGACCGATGAAGGCATGGCCGGGGCGAAAGCCTCTGCCATGCCCAACCATTTTATACCTGCAGGCGGTGAGAGCGTGACAATCCCACACATTCTTGAAATGGCGAACATCAACAAGTCGTTCAGCCGCGTACCCGTGCTGAAGAACGCCCGCTTCGAGCTGCGGAGGGGCGAAGTTCACGCCCTGATGGGAGGCAACGGCGCCGGAAAATCAACGCTGATGAAAATATTGACCGGGGTGTATACGAAAGATTCCGGCACGATATCACTCGAAGGCCAGCAGGTGGAGTTCCACAAGCCCAAGGACGCCGAGCGAAACGGCATCGCGATGATTTTCCAGGAGTTTAGTCTGATCCCGACGCTGACGGTTGCGGAAAACATTTTCCTGAAGCATGAGCCCAGAATAGGCATTTCCATCGACGGCAAGGAGATGGTTAAACGCTCCAAGGCCATTCTCGACGATCTGGAGGTGAACATCGACCCGAACGCGAGACTCGATTCGCTCAGCGTCGGTTACTGGCAGATGGTGGAGATCGCCAAAGCGTTGTCCAAAAACGCGCGCATTCTGGTGATGGACGAGCCTACCGCCTCCTTGACGGAAAGCGAGATCCGGTCCCTGTTTCAATTGGTCGGGCGCCTGAAGAACGCAGGCATCACGATCGTGTACATTTCGCACCGGATGGCGGAAATTTACCAAATCTGCGACCGCATCACGGTCATGAAAGACGGGCAGAATGTGCTGACGAAGGAATGCAGCGAAATCTCGATGGAGCAAGTGATCGAATCTATGCTGGGGAAAGAAACGGCTTCATTCGAGTGGCAGGAACGGAAATACGACAAACCTGCCGAACCCGTTGTCCGCGTCCGCAATGTCGCCGTCGGGAGCCGGGTGAAGAATGTCAGTTTCGACCTTTACCCCGGCGAAATCGTAGGGTTGGCTGGCTTGATGGGAAGCGGAAGGACGGAAATCGCGGAGGCTATCTTCGGCATTCGCAGCCGGGACAAGGGAGAAATCCTGATTAACGGAAAGAAAGTCAAGGATGTCCGCGATGGCATCAGGCAAGGGATCGCGCTGGTTCCGGAGAACAGGCGTAAGCAAGGCCTAGTTCTCGACCATTCGGTTCGAAGCAACGTGATGCTGACGAACATATACGATTTGTCGAAACGGCTGTTCGTGAACGATTCGGCCGGCACGACCATGACGAACGAGTATATCCGGAAGCTGAATATCAAAACCGACGGACCCGAGAAAGTGGTCAAACTGCTGTCCGGCGGCAACCAACAAAAAATCGTGCTTGCCAAATGGCTGGCTAAAAACCCGAGCCTGCTGATCTTGGACGAACCTACCATCGGCGTGGATATCGGAGCAAAATCGGAAATCGTTGAGATCGTCCGCGAGCTTGCCAACAGAGGAATCTCCGTGCTTGTCATCTCCTCCGAATTGCAGGAGCTTCTGGCGATAAGCGACAGAATTCTCGTTCTATTCAACGGCGAAATCATGAAAGACATAAATCGACGCGATATCGAAACCGAGGAGGTTCTTCACCATGCAATCCAAGGGTACTAAAGGCGCGGAACCGATGGCGGTTTCCCGGCCGGGTTTTCGTTTCCATTGGAGAGATTATTTCGTTTATATCGCGTTCGCGATCGTCCTGATCTATTTTGCCTTCACGATCGCGTCGGACGGGTTCTTCCTCTCTTCCAACCTGTTCAACATCGTCCGCGCGACGACCATGATTTCCATCATGGCCGTGGCCATGACGTTCGTTATCTCGGCGGGAGAGCTCGACTTGTCCATCGGATCGACGACGGCATTCTCCGCTCTCGTTTCCGCGATGGTCATGGAACACGGGTACGGCATGGCGGGCGGCGTCATTGCGGCGCTGCTGTGCGGCTTGCTGATCGGAGCCGCCAACGGCATTCTGGTAACGAAAGTCGGCATCCCTTCTTTCCTCGTAACCCTCGGCATGATGCAGCTGCTGCGCGGCGTCGACATGTGGCTGACGAATACGGAACCGGTGGTCATCAAGAATTCCAATTTCAACTTCCTGTTGGGTTCCGGCAACTTCGGCTCGATTCCTGTTCTTCTCGTCTGGTCCATCGTTTTCCTGGTCATCGGCCATTACGTCCTGAAGCACACGCCTTTTGGACGCGAAGTGCTGGCAACCGGCGGAAACCGGTTGGCGGCCGAATATTCGGGCGTCAATACGAAACGCATCAAGTTCTACGCTTTTCTGATGTCGGGCGTCGCCGCGGCGATTGCGGGCATGCTCTATGCGGGCATGATGCAAAGCGCGCGCTACAGCTTCGGACAGGGCGACGAGCTGACCGCGATCGCGGCGGTTATTCTGGGCGGAACAAGCCTCTTTGGCGGTGCGGGCACCATCATCGGCACGCTGATCGGTTCGCTGCTGATTGGCACCATCAACAACGGACTCATCATCATGGGACTCAGCGTCAGCCAGCAGATGATCGTCAGCGGCGCGATCATTATCCTGGCGGTCGCGTTCGGCAAAAAACCGACGTCCTGAAGCTAAGGGCAATTTGGGGGGGCACGCAAAATGAAGATCGGTTATCAAACCAATACGTGGGGCGGCGTTGTCGGTCATCCGGCAGGCGTCACTTCCGTCAAAGATCTGTACTACTTGGCGAACGGTTCTACGGAAACGGCGGTGCACGATATCGCGAAAGCCGGCTATCGCGGCATCGAGCTGTTTGACGGCAACCTGATGCAGTACGAGGACCGCCCCGAGGCGTTCAGAAAGCTGTTGGCCGACAACGGGCAGGCGCTCGTCGGGGTATACTGCGGCGCCAACTTTATTTACGCTGATATTCTGGAAGACGAGCTTTACAAGATCGACAAAGCGGCGAAATTGGCGTCGGAGCTCGGAGCGGAGCATCTGGTGTTGGGCGGCGGAGCCATCCGAGCGGGCGGCATCCGGGAGTCGGATTACCAGGCGCTGGCGGACGGGCTGGCCCAAGCGGCTGCGATCGCGAGGAAATATGGGTTGACCCCGAGCTATCACCCGCACTTGGGCACGATCGTCCAAGCGCCGAAGCAGCTCGACAAGCTGATGGCCATGACGGATATCTCGCTGTGCCCGGATACGGCTCACATCGAGGCGGGCGGAGGAGATCCGGTCGAGGTCATCCGGAAATACGCGAAGCGGATTCCTTACCTTCATTTCAAAGATTACGGAAACGGCGCTTTCCTGCCTTTAGGCGAAGGCGGGCAGCGATTTGCCGATATGCTGCAGGCGCTGGAGCAGAGCGGTTATGACGGTTGGATTACCGTCGAGCTCGACAGCCACGACAATCCGGCCGAAGGCGCCGCCGTGAGCATGAAGTATTTGCGGGACAGCCTGAAAGTAACCGTATAAACTACCCATCTGACAAAATTACCGACAGAAGAGGAGACTTTCACCATGCGAAAATTGAATGTTGCGATGATCGGCGGAGGCTTCATGGGCAAAGCCCATTCGATCGCCTATGCGGGAATGCCCATGTTCTTCTGGCCGGCTCCGGCCATTCCCCAGCGGAAGCTGGTGGTGGACGTAAACGACGAGCTGGCTCAAACGGCCGCTGCGCGATACGGCTTCGAATCCTACGCAACCGACTGGCGCCGCGTCATGGAAGATCCGTCGATCGACATCGTGGATATCGTCACCCCGAACGACTCGCACGCGGAGATCGCGATCGCGGCGGCCAAAGCCGGAAAACATATCATTTGCGAGAAACCGCTGGCGCGGACGGCCGAGGAATCCAAGCGGATGCTGGACGCCGTCAGGGAGGCGGGCGTCAAGCATATGGTGGCGTTCAACTACCGCCGCACGCCGGCGATCGCGCTGGCCAAGAAATATATCGAAGAGGGCGCGATCGGCAAAATCCTGAATTTCCGCGGCACGTACCTGCAGGACTGGTCGGCGGATCCGGCTTCTCCGCTGTCCTGGCGTTTCCGCAAGTCCGTCGCGGGCTCCGGCGCGCTCGGCGATATCGCAACCCATGTGATCGACATCGCCCGTTATCTGGCGGGAGAAATCTCAGAAGTCATGGGCATGGCCACCACTTGGATCAAGGAACGTCCGGTGCAGTCCGGCGGCCTGGACAAGCTGGGAACGGTGAAAGCGACCGGAGACGTCAAGAAGGAAGCGGTCGACGTTGACGATGAAATCAGCACGCTGATCCGCTTCGAAAGCGGCGCGGTCGGCAGCATCGAAGCGACGCGCAACGCCTGGGGACGCAACAATTTCATTACTTTCGAAATCCACGGCGAGCTCGGCTCCATCTTCTTCAACTACGAGCGCCGCGACGAACTGCAGGTTTGCTTCTCGAACGATCCGTCCGACCGCCGTGGGTTCCGCACGATATATACGGGTCCGGCTCATCCTTACGGCGAAGCGCTGTGGCCGATTCCGGCCCTGGGCATCGGCTATACCGAAACGAAGATCGTCGAGGCGCACGATTTCATCTCGTCGATCGTGAACGATACCGAAGTTTCCCCCAATTTCTACGACGGATACCGGATCGCGCTGATCTCCGATGCGATCATCGCTTCCTCCGACAGCGGGAAATGGACCAAAATCACCGAATAGCCGGCAACGGCAAGCGCGCTTGACGTTTCACCACATGAGCACCCTTGGAATCGGTCATCCGGTTCCCTGGGTGCATTGTCATGGTAAGGAAACCATCCATTCCCGCTACTTTTCCCTGCTCAATCGTGTGATGATTGGAGGAGCATCGCACGCGCGGCCGAAAACCGGAGTTCATATGCAAAGGGTGATCCGACATGAAAGTCATTGTCGTGGAAGACGAACCGAACTCGCTTATGGGAATGAAGAAAGCAGTGGAATCTCTGGACATGGAAATCGCCTTGTTTACCTCAAGCCATGCGGAAGAAGCGATGGAAATCATTGCGGAGCACCGGCCGGATTTGATCGTAACGGACATCATGCTGCCCGGCATGACGGGCTTGGATCTGGTAGAGCATTTTGCCGGGGAGCATTATCACCCTAAGGTCATCGTTGTAAGCGGATACAGCGATTTCGAATATGCGCAAAGAAGCATTCGTTTCGGAGCCGCCGATTATTTGCTGAAACCGTTCGACACGGAAGAGTTTGCGGAGAAAGTGCGCAAGTCGCTGCTCCTGATCCGGCAAGAAAAGGATCAGGTCCGGTACCTGCACGAGCAGCATACGTTTGCCCAAATGGGCAATCAGCTGATGCGCGACAATTATTTGAACGATTTCTGCCTGAAGCATACGCCGCTTGAGGAGCATCTGTACCAGAGGCTGAAGTTGTGGAACCTGGCGTGGCTGGCGGACTATTCTTATTGGGTTATCGTGATCGACGCCAAAGGATTTCCGGACGGCAGACCGGCTGGGAAGAACGATGCGCTGCAAACGTTCGCCATCGGGAATATTTTGGGCGAAATGCTGGCGGGGTACGACGAGACCGCATTTTTCAAAGATTCCAAGCAGCGTTGGGTCGTCATGACGGCGAACGCCGAGGTTCGGGAGTCCATTCATTCCGTTGCGGAAGTGGTCAAGCGTTATCAGTATATCGATCTGGCAATCGGGATCAGCGCGGCGGCGCATTTGTTCGAACAGATTCATTTCGGCTACCAGGAGGCCGTCAGAAATTTCAGGATGGATTCCCTTTCGGAGCGTACGGAGTCGCCCGGCGACCCCGATTCGTCCCTCTCCAACGGCGTGACGCCGGACGAAATGGCAACCCTGATCTGCAGACTGGACGAGGAATCGGTCGCGCGGGCGGTGAACCGGTTCGTCCGGGATACAGTGATGCTTGACGGAACGCAGAACAGAGGAGATATCACCCGCGGCGTCCTGAATTATCTCTCGCAGATTCACGACAGTCTGAGCGTAAAAACCGGGAAAGAACTGGAAGAAATTCCGATGAGCGTATGGGAGTCTTTCGACGAATGCGCCACGCTTCAAGAGTATCAGCAAGTACTGCGCAACTACCTGACCGATCTGAGCCGCCGGCTGTTCGCTCCCAAGACGAATGCGCTGGTCGAGCGCGCGATGGAGAAAATGGCGGTGTCGTATATGGAAGATATCACGTTAAGCAGAGTGGCGGAGGAATTGTCGATTCATCCCGTGTGGCTCAGCCAGGTGTTCAAGAAAGAAACCGGACACACCTTCACGGATTATCTTGCCGAGCTCCGGATCACCCGCGCTAAGACGTTGCTCAGGGAGACCAGCATGAAAATTTACGAGATCGCCGCCGCGGTAGGCTACCATGACTTGCAATATTTCGGCACGCTGTTCAAGAAGAAAACGGGCGAAACGCCTAAAGAATTCAGGTACGGCAAATGAAGAGAATGGCGAATTTGAATACGCTTTTTATCAAGATGCTTCTGATTATGGGAGTGTCGATGCTGATCCCGATCGCGGTGCTGGGCCTGTTGTCCTTCGAGAAGTCCAAGCAGCAGATCCAATCCGTCACCGCCCAATTTCTGCAGGACAACCTCGGACTGAACGGCATGCAGGTGCGCAAAATATTGGTCGGCGTCGAAGAAGAGGCGCGAAACGTGTCGGCGTCCTCCGCCATACAAGGTTACGTGAACACCTACGACGCGGCGGATGCGGCGGACCGCGTTCCTTTTGCCGAGGTGGAATCCAGACTTCAGCTGGTGCTGAAAAGCGCTTACCGCATGAATGTATGGACGAAGGATTCGGATGCGTATCGGCTGCTTTCCCGGCAGATCTACGCGTCGGGAGACCGGGGAGTCTGGCTCCATCAGTGGGATCTGAATACGGCGAACCCGGTGTTTACCTATGCCTCCTTGATCCGGAATTCCGACTTCCGCCCCATCGGCGTGCTGACACTGGAAATTCCGGAATACCAGGTGCGCGGGTCCATGGTATTCCCGTCCTCGTTCAAGAATTATAAAGTGATGCTGGTCGACAGCGGCAACCGGATCATTTCCCATTCGGACACGAGCCTGTACAACAAAATCTATCGGGAGGCCGATTATTTTCCTCCGGCTGAATGGGAGAAAGGCGAAATCTCTTTAACCCGGGACGGCTGGAAGCTCATAGCCGCGGTTCCCCGCAACGAGCTTACGGGGACGATCTACCAGATCAAGGATTTCACCGTCTGGATCGTGCTGATCAGCATGATTGTCGTTACGCTGCTTCTGGTCATCCTGGTGCGGACGTTCACGATTCCGGTGAAAAATCTGGTTTTGCATATGAATGAAGTGAAGAGAGGGCTGCTGAACCCCTTTCCCCGGTACAAGGGGAGACGGGATGAAATTGGCCAGCTTGTACGCGGATACAATCAGATGGTCTCCGGCATGCTGGAATTGCTCGAGATGACGAAGTCCATGGAGTCCGACAAAAGGAACCTGGAGCTGCAGAGCCTGACCCACCAGATCAATCCTCATTTCTTCTACAACACGCTTGATGCGATCAAGTGGAGAGCCGAGCACAGCAACGAGACTACGATTGCCGCCATGGTAACCAAGCTGGCCATCCTGCTGCGGTTCAGTCTGAACAATGGCGAAGAATGGACGACGGTGGAGCGGGAAATCGAGCACGCCCGGAATTATCTGGACATCGAGCTTCTCCGGAGCAACCGGTCTTTCGAGGTGTTCAGCCAGATCGCGGCGGACATCCGCAAACGGAAGATCATCAAGTTGATCCTTCAGCCGGTGATGGAGAACGCAGTGAAGCACGGCATCAGCAAGCTTCCCGACGGAAAAGGCAAGATCAGGCTGACCGCAAAACGCGAAGGCGCCGAGATCGTGTTCATCATTGAGGACAACGGGCCTGGCATTCAGGGCGGAACGCTGCCGGACCTGGACAGAATTCCGGAGAAAGGCGTTACCGGGGGCATCGGACTGGTGAATGTCCACAAACGGCTGCAGCTTCATTTTGGGCATAAATTCGGTCTGTTGATGTACCCGAATCAGGAAACCGGATTCAGAGTGGAAATCCGCCATCCCATCATGGATGAAGTGTAAGTGCGCAAAACTTCCATGATCCGGCATATATTTTTGAAAAAATATCCGGTAGTGGCCATGAACTTCTATGTGAATAGCTCGATGGACCCGCAATTGTTAGGAAGTTGCGATACTCGCTCCGCGGCGAATTGTGGATTTGCTGATCCACGGTTGGGTGGGTAGTAGCCGCTGACAGGCAAGACCATATTCAATGTTCTATAATCCGATGTGGAGTCTGATGGGCGATTACAATCACCATTCGGATCATGTTTCTTACTTCTAGAACACTTTTGATCAGGTTATTGTACGCAAACCCATTATAGATAGACTTGGAACGAGAGCTGGAGAGAAGGCGCAAAGCGGGCATCTCCGATGCAGGCTGATTTGTCGGAGCAATACGGAAGGCTGGACCGGGAGACCGGGCTTTTCGTGCATCTCATCCGCAACAAGTAACCTCCTACATCGTTTCACCAATCTAGCAGAGCCGTCGGGGACGTTCCCTGACGGTTTTTCTTTCGCAGGCGGTGATGACACGGTCAATGGACATACTACAGTGAAGGAAACTAATGAAAAAGGAAATGAGGATATACGAATGACTGCCGATCATACAACCAAACAACTGACTGATATCCCTTTTTCGGTGCTTGACCTGTCTCCGATCGTCGCCGGCGGCAGTCCCGCCGAATCGTTCCGGAACACACTGGATCTTGCCCGGCATGCCGAGATATGGGGATACCACCGGTATTGGCTTGCGGAGCACCACAATATGCCTTTTATCGCGAGCTCGGCCACTTCCGTCGTGATCTCGCACGTCGCCGCAGGAACGTCAACGATTCGAGTGGGTTCAGGCGGGATCATGCTTCCGAATCATTCGCCGCTCGTGATCGCGGAGCAATTCGGAACGCTTGAATCCCTGTATCCGGGACGCATCGATCTCGGACTTGGCCGGGCGCCGGGTACCGATCAGCGTACCGCCCGGGCGCTGCGCCGCAGCGGCCGGAATGACGCCGAGGATTTCCCGGAGCAGTTGGATGAGCTGCGGGCGTACTTCGATCCTTCACTGGCGTCAGGACCCATGCCTGTCAAGGCGATTCCCGGCGAAGGGTTATCGATTCCTGTCTGGCTGCTCGGCTCCAGCGGGTTCAGCGCCCAATTGGCCGGTCAGCTCGGTCTTCCGTTTGCCTACGCGAGTCATTTTTCGCCTGTCAATACCGTGCCGGCGCTGGAGTTGTACCGCCGTTCCTTCAAGCCTTCGAAGGCGCTGGAGAAGCCTTACGCGATGGTCGGCGTGAATGTTGTCGCCGCCGACACGGATGAGGAGGCAAACCGGCTGGGAACGACGCTTCAGCAGCAATTCCTGAATCTGATCCGTGGCGAAGAAGCTCCGCTGCAGCCGCCGGTAAGAAGTATGGATGGCCTATGGACCGAGTACGAGCAGCGGGCGGTCCATCAGCAGCTCGGGTCTTCCATCTTCGGCAGTCCGGGAACGGTGAAAGATAAGCTCCAATCGTTCCTGGACGACACCCAGGCGGACGAACTGATGGTCATTGCCCAGGTGTTCGACCATAAGGCTCGCCTGCATTCGTATGAGATTGTTACGAATCTGTTCAAATCGTAAGCCGCGTACGATAAATGAATGTGCGCGCTCACCTCCCGTACCTGATTGGTCACGGCGTACCGTATTCTGAGCTCATTTTAATCGTGTTTCTCCATCTTCCCATGCTTTTCCCGTTGTTGAACAAACTAGTTGAGGTCTAATCATCCATAGGGAGGACATATTACGCATGAACCCCAAATATAAGCCATTATTTGAAGACTTTACGCTGCGAAGCGGCATCCGGCTGAACAATCGAATCGTCATGGCTCCGATGACGAACTGGTCGTCGAATGAGGACGGCACAGTTTCGGACCCTGAGGTCGACTATTATATCCGCCGCGCCGGCGGCGTCGGCATGGTCGTGACCGCATGCACCTACGTCACCCGCAACGGAAAAGGGTTCGCCGGCGAGTTCGGCGCCGACACCGACGATATGATCCCAAGCTTGCGGCGTCTTGCATCCGCGATCAAGGAAAAAGGCGCCGTGGCGCTGCTGCAGATTTTCCACGGCGGGCGACTGTGTCCGCCGGAGCTGGTGCCGAACGGGGATATCGTGAGCGCGAGCGACGTACCGTCGGAACAGAACGGGAATGTCAGGCCAAGGCCGCTCCAGGATGAAGAGATCGAAGCCATCGTACGCGACTTCGGGCAGACGGCGCGACGGGCGATTGAGGCGGGCTTCGACGGGGTGGAGATTCACGGCGCGAACGGATACCTGCTGCAGCAGTTTTTCTCGCCGCATACGAACCGCCGCGACGACCGCTGGGGCGGGGATCTGGCGAAACGGCTGACGTTTCCGCTCGCGGTGGTGGAGGAGGTGAAGCGGGTCGTCGCCGAGCATGCCAAACGGCCGTTTGCCGTCGGATACCGCTTCTCGCCGGAAGAACCGGAGGAGAACGGCATCACGATGGACGACACGTTGAAGCTGGTCGACGTGCTCGCGGGCCGGGAGCTGGACTATCTCCATGTATCGCTCATGGACTTCCGATCCAAACCGCGGGTCGGGGCGGACGACAACAAGTCGCGGCTGCAATGGATTGTGGATACGGCCGGCGGACGGACGCCCGTCATCGGCGTCGGCTCCGTGCATACACCCGAGGAAGCGCTGGAGGCGCTGCTGCCGGGCGCGGCGTTGGTTGCCCTCGGCCGCGAGCTGATCATGGAGCCCGATTGGGTCGCTAAGGTCGCGGAAGGCCGGGAGGCCGAGATCGCGACGACGCTCAGCAAGCAGGACCAGCGCCAGCTGGTCATCCCGGATCCACTCTGGCAGGGCATCATGGGCGCACCGGGCTGGTTCCCGGTGGTGGACTGAACGCTTCGCCGTAGGCCGCGGTGGAGGCTGCGAAGCGCGCGAACGTCGTCGGCGGCGTAGCCGTGCTGGCCGGAAGCGGTCATGAGAACACCGTTTACGAGCTTTCGGGCAAGCCCCTCACGCAGGAGCAGTTCGCCGCGGAGCTTGCTCCGGTGCAGCAGGTGGATAATGAGACGTACGCCTCCATCATGGCGGGCGCCGGCGTGCCCGAGCCCGTGGTGCCGATTGTGGTGGCAATACAACGAGCGATCCGCGAAGGTAATCTGGACATCGAGAGCGGCGTGCTTCGCGGTATGGTGAGCGAGCTCCAGTCCGGGAAATAATTGATTTTGCAGGGGCTATCCTAGGGCCGATTCGAAGATGGCCGGGGATAGCCTTTTTTGCACGGACACAGGTGGGTAAACACGAAAAATCGTGTCCAGACGGGCAAGAAGGCGGGGGGAACGGCGAACGGGCATGAAAATTCGTGTCTGCGAAGTCCCCCTGGCAAGCCGATACGCAGGACACGCTGGCTTGTTACAAAGCAGCGAGCCGTACCGCCGACAAAAGGGACACAGGATCTATCGTGATGAGCAGCAGCAAGCAGGGGAGGAGGGCGGGCATAGCCCCGTGGCTGTCGGTGCGGGATGCATCGCAAGCCGCGCTTTCTATAAGGCGGTGTTTTGAGCGGCCGAGCGGTACCTTCTGGATGACGACAACGGGAAGCTTATCGTCAGCGAAATGTCCGTGGGGCATTGAAACCTCTTTTCGGGTAACAAAAAACGAAACGGCACAGGACTGTGTCCCATGCCGTTTCGATTTACAACTGTATTCGCAGTCTTGTCTTGGAGCTAACTTAATGACATTGCCCAGTCGGGTGCCCTTTTGTTTTTGAGATCATTTACCTCCGCTGATACATGTCCCCTTGCTGATCCAACTATTCTTAAGCGTTATGCCAATCTTCCCACTGTTCGGCAGACAGGTAGCGTACGTTAGCTTTAACAGGACGCCATTCCACTTGGTCGAAGGCCGCCCCTCCAAGCAGGAAACGCAATTGGGGATGATTCCGCGCGGCTACTTCAATCCACTCCATGAGCTTATCCACATAACGGCGGTCCGTAACGGAAGCAGCGATGAAAGAAACAGAATGATTTGTAATAATCCCGTCCAGATCCTTCAAAGGAGTATCGGGTCCCAAATACAAAACGGCGGCTCCGCGTTTCCGCAAGAAGAGGCTGAACGACATGAGTCCGAGATGGTGACGTTCTCCCTCGGGGCAAAAAGCCAATACGACAGGCAGACCGGAATTCACGGGAAAGACCCGGAATAAGGCAGATATTCTGCGCAAAATAGTTTCCGTAGCGAAATGCTCCTGAGCCACGGCGATTTTGCCGGCCTCCCACTCCGTTCCGGCCCTATAAAGAACGGGGACGAAGATACGTCGGAACGCCTCTTCGAAGTCGTATAAGGCAAACGCCAGATCTATCGTCTCGTCCGCTTGGACGGAATCGAAATGGATTAAATTCATATATAGCTTGTCGACTAGACCGTCGAATGTCCGGCTGCTTGTCGCCTGTTCTGCGACCTGTTCCGGGGGGACGGAATCGCTTTTCCGCAGTAGCAACACAGCTTCGCTGATCTTCAAGCCGTTTTGTTCGATTTGGTTTTTAAGGAAGCGAAGCCTAGATAGATCCTCTTCGCTTAACAGGCGGTGTCCGCCTCCGCTACGTCTCGGGGCAATGACCCCGTATCGGTTCTCCCAAGCTCGGATCGTTACAACCGGGATATGCAGCAGCTCGGATGCCCTCTTCATACTGTACATGATACGTTCCCTCCTGTATGTAATTATACATAATCGATACAAAATGAGGAGGGCTTGGCCAAAATTTTGTTCATTTATAAAAAAAATATTCTAAATTCCTTGCTGTTTATGTATAGATTTTGTACAATTACAGTCAATAATCTATACATAATTGAGGAGCACATTCCAATGATTAGAGAACAGGCGACGGCTTCAATAGAGAGACATGGCGATAAGAAACTTCTTGCACTGATGACGGCAATTGAAAGCTCCCTTGCTATGATCGAATTCGACATGGAGGGCCGCGTGCTTTATGTCAACGATAACTTCGCGCAGTCCATGGGTTATCAGGCATCAGAAATGCGAGGAATGCGACATCCCTCGTTCTGTACTCCTGAATTTCGAAACAGCTCCGACTACCTCAAGCTGTGGGAAGGTTTACGGCAAGGCAAGGCGTTCCAGAACAAAATTCAGAGGGTACGAAAAGACGGCCGTCTCGTCTGGCTTGAAGCGACTTATATGCCGATCCTAAACGAAGAGGGAACACCTTCCGGCGTGCTGAAGATCGCGACGAACATCGACGAACGGGAACAAGCGGCTGCCCGATTAACGGAGGACCTCTTGCAGATGTCCGAAGAGCTGCTAGGCAGGGCTCGTGGAGGCATGGCTTGCAGCAAGCAGATCGAAGAAGCCGTCGGCAACGTCGTATCGGGCTCCGAGGACAATATAGCTGTGCTGCATCAGTTGGAAAGCCAGTCCGATTCCATACGCGGAATCGTACGGTCGATTAAAGACGTTGCCGCGCAAACGAACCTTCTTGCCCTTAACGCGGCGATCGAGGCTGCCCATGCGAAGGAGCACGGGCGCGGTTTCGCGGTAGTCGCCAGCGAGGTTCGCAAGCTGGCCTCCCAAGTAGAGCAAGCGACTAAAGAAGTAAGCGGATTCGTCGAAGGAATCCAAGCCCGAGTGCGGGAAGTCGCGAAAAGCACGAAACGTACCCGTACGCTTGCCGCCGAAAGCCAGAACGGGCTTCAGCAAGCCGTCGAAGAATTCCAGGGTATCGGGGAAGCCGCCCATAAGCTCGACGGAAAGGCGAACGAAATCAGGCTGATCCTGAATTAATCGACGAATCCGATCACAGCGGGAGGGAAAACCATTGGGCTGTCAGGGCTGCGGACTAAATGAATTGCTAATCGATATTAAGGCCGAAGGGCCCCTTAACCTGCATTTGCTGCGTGATGCGTCTAGACTTATGCGAATTAGTAACGCGTTGCATCACGCGGACGAAGGCGTTTTAACGATTAAAGAATCCGGCGCTCGCGAGTTTGCGGACTTTTGCGACGATCATATGGATGGAGAGAGGGTGCGGTTTCGGCTACCGGGAGAGGACTGGAGGGCTATGTCGGAGCTCTCGGCGGTACTTGAAACGGAATGGATCGATAAATTAATCGCCGAGCGTCGAATATGCATGTATTTTCAACCTATTGTGGACATCGAAGAACGGATTTATGCCTACGAAGCATTGGCGAGGTTCACGGACGAAGACGGCTCCTTGCTGTATCCTAACATCGTCTTTTCGGCGGCTAAGACACGCGGCCGGCTGTATGCGCTGGACCGGCTATGCAGGATGAAAGCGGTAGAAGAAGCAGCGCCCCTTCGCGCGAAGACGTTTATTAATTTTATACCGACGTCCATTTATTCTCCTGAATTCTGCTTAAAGTCCACGACCGAATTAGCCGCAAAATTGAACGTTGACCCCTCGCTGTTCGTTTTCGAAGTCGTCGAATCCGAGAAGACGGAGGACTTGGAGCATTTGAAGCGTATATTGGCGTTTTACAAAGAGAAAGGGTTTCAATACGCCCTCGACGATGTCGGCGAAGGCTTCAGCACGTTGGAAATGTTGGCGGAGCTAAAGCCTCATTATATGAAATTGGATCGAGCGCACGTTCATGGAGTCTCGCGAAATTCGGCGAAGCAGCGGACGGCGGAACTTTTCCTCGATACGGCTTTACGCATCGGGTCAGTACCGCTTGCCGAAGGTATCGAATCCAGAGAAGACTTTGAATGGTTAAAACAACGGGGGTATCGACTATTCCAAGGCTACTTATTCGGAAAACCCAGCCTTCCTCCTAGCCCTCTACAGGAGGTAAAGACTTGCAATTTCTAAATCATCAAATGTTTTACCGCATGATTCTGGCCGGAGCCAACGAAATTATTGCGAGGGAAAAAGAGTTGAACGCTATCAACGTTTTCCCCGTTCCTGATGGAGATACGGGAAGCAATCTTGCGTACTTAATGCGGATGATCGTACGGGAAACGAAACGGAGCGACACCTCCTCAGAGATGCTCGAAAGCATGAAACGAGCTTGCTTAAGAGGCTCTCGGGGCAATTCGGGCATGATCTTCTCGCAGTTTATCCTCTCCATGTGCAGTTATATGGGCACTCGCCCGGAACTAAAGGCAGAGCAGTTCATAGAAATGTGCGAGCAATCCGCGGCTATGTCCCGGTGTTCGGTGCTTGAACCGAAGGAAGGAACCGTGCTGTCCGTCATGGATGACTGGGTCAACTCTCTTAAAGCAACGTTCCCTCCTTCGGAGGGGCTTGCGAACATGCTGCGTCGCTCGTTCGCCGAGGCATGTATTTCGCTGGACAATACGAAGAACCAGCTGGAAGTGCTTCGAAAGCAAAACGTCGTCGACGCAGGCGCCAAAGGCTTTGTCTATTTCATGCAAGGCTTTATCGTCTCATTGAACGATACTTTTACCGTCGCTGAGCTGGCCTCCGAAGACGCGGAACCATTCGCTTCGCCTACCGTTGCCGCCCACAACCCTTCCCATGATCTTGCTAACTTGGAGTATCGCTATTGTACCGAATTTATGTTCGATATTCGGACGAATTTGGATGAAGTCAAACAAAGTATCGCCGCTATGGGCAACTCGATTGTAGCCGTTGGCGACGGTAATCAGGGCAAAATTCATATCCATACCGACGTTCCCGCGCAGGTCGCCGAAGTGATTCACAGTCACGGCTGGATCGTCTACCAGAAGGTTGAAGACATGAAGCGGCAGCAAGATATGATTTACAACCGCCAAGCGTCTATTGCCCTCGTGATCGACTCTGCCTGCGATATTCCCGAGACGTGGCTGGACGACTATCAGATCCATAGACTCCCTCTGCATTTGCAGTTTGGCCGCTCGACGTATCTAGATAAAGTAACCCTTGAATCAGATACTTTCTACACAAAGCTCGAACAGTCGACCTATCAACCGACGACGTCGCAGCCTGCTCAAGAAACCATTGCTCTGCTATATGAGCAGCTATTGGCTCATTATGACCATATTGTTTCCATTCATCTTTCTAAGCCGCTAAGCGGCACCTACGATGCATGCCGACAGACAGCCGAACGCATCAATTCCGACAGAATACATGTAGTTGACTCGCGGACGTTATCCGGCGCTTACGGGCTTATCGTCCATCGCGTCGCAGATGCTGTTAAAGCAGGGAACACGATCGAGGAGGTGCTTTCCGTGCTGGCAACGTCCATCCCACGATCTGAAATCCTGGTGAGCGTACCGACTTTGAAGCACATGATTAGAGGCGGAAGAGTAAGCCCGCTTCAAGGCAAAATCGCGAGATGGCTCGATATGAAGCCCATTGTATCGGTCGATCAAGAAGGCCGATCGATACTGTACAGCAAAACCTTTTATAAAAAATCCAATCTTAGAAAAATGCTGAAAATGATTGCCCGCATCCATCGCCGCAATCCGATCCAGCGCTATGTTGTCCTTCATTCCGGGGCTAAGGCGGACAGCGCGCTCTGCGAGGAACAAATGGTGCGGATGACCGGACAAAAACCGCTGTACATCGCCGGCGTTGCGCCTGTTATCGGGCTGCATGCAGGCAAGGGAGCGGTGAGCGTGGCCATGATGCTAAGCAGCGAAAATACGAGGGGGACTACATAAAATGTGGACATTGTATGGAATCAGCGGGGCGGCCGTTTTTATTTTTATGG
Source organism: Cohnella yongneupensis (assembly GCF_042655785.1). Classification (NCBI taxonomy): domain Bacteria; kingdom Bacillati; phylum Bacillota; class Bacilli; order Caryophanales; family Paenibacillaceae; genus Cohnella; species Cohnella yongneupensis. The sequence goes on along the minus strand of NZ_JBHSNC010000005.1, from coordinate 94,656 downwards.
TCTTCTTATTTTTAGCGGCGCAAATCAAGAAAGACAACTCGATCGTCGATATCGGTTGGGGTTTAGGATTCGTCATCGTCGCGCTGACGACATTCGGGTATCAAGAAGGTTTTGACAGCAGGCGAGTACTTGTCACGAGCTTGGTTTGCATATGGGGCGTTCGCCTTGCCGCCTATCTGTTCATTCGTTCCCTTGGTCGAGGGGAAGATTATCGCTATGCCGACTTTCGTAAGCAATGGGGGAGCCGCGCAACGCTGATCGCTTTTTTCCGCGTATTCATGATGCAAGGCTTAATCATGCTGTTGCTCGCATACCCGATCATTCGCGTTAACTCGGAGCAGAGCGGCGCCCTCGATCTTGCCGCTTATCTAGGTTTGGCTGTATGGATTATCGGGTTTGGCTTCCAAGCAATTGGCGATTGGCAGCTTCGACAATTTAAGAGTAACCGTCGGGATAAAGAAGAAGTGCTAACGACCGGGTTATGGCGCTATACCCGTCATCCCAATTACTTTGGCGAAGCCGTCATGTGGTGGGGAATCGCGCTGATCGTCCTTCCTATGCCCGGCGGTTGGGGCGCGATAATCAGTTCCCTGTTGATTAACCTTCTGCTGATCAAAGTTTCCGGCGTACCGTTCCTCGATCGGCGTTACGCGCATAATCCGGCTTACCAGCAATATAAAAAGGAAACCAATCGGTTCTTACCTTGGTTCCCAAGAATTGAACGCCGGTAAGACAATAAAAATTTGCGTCATTTGTAATAAGGTTCGGTTTAACGGGGCTATCGGGGAAAAATAAACCGCTCGAACGCGATCCTTTTTCCTAGAAAAAACAGCCATCTGCATAATACGCCAGCGACCAGGCATCGCTCGCATCTAGCTGAACATTGAACTCCCGCCTTGACTGATACATTATGCCCCAACTTACAACGAGAGACGTAGCTTCCACCATCTTCTGTGGAACTGCGCTCTCCGACTCCTTATTCAGCCATTCAAACAACAGTTGATAAAGTTCCTTTTGCATCGCAATTTCAAAAAGCGATTCAAATTTACAATCCTCTTCTGGTTATGCTCGCCATAGCCTGCCGGCAAGGCATAGTCAGCACCCATTTCTTTATAAAGCCGGCCTTGTTCTATGGTGTCCCCCCTTGAGCCTCATAGTTTTCTTTTCCTTGGTCATTGCTTACAAATTCCGGTATCTGCTGAATGGCTTAACATCAAAAATATAACAAGCCAAAAAACCACTTCTAGCCTGTTCTAACTGCTCAATTCCCTCTAGAATGACTTCAATTTTCTTTACGATATCATCTTGGAACTTTGCATTAACCATCAACATAAGATCATACAGCTTGTCTTTTCCGAGCATACTAACTCTCTAATTTGCTGCTATTATAACCGAGCTCGCCTTCCGCCGTTCCCCTCTCGGCGCCGCGAATCGTCACCTGCTCTCCCATATCCGCGATATAGTCTTTTCCCCACTCGTACATCAGATCCAGAATTGGAATCAGGCTCTCGCCGCGGGGCGTCAGACTGTATTCCACTTTAGGCGGCACGACGGGATACACTTTGCGGTTCACGATGCCGTCGTCTTCCAGCTCCCGCAGCTGCGTCGTCAGCATGCGCTGCGTGATATCCGGAATCAACGATTTAAGCTCGCTGAACCGTTTGGTGCCCTCTTTTCCCAGGTGCCACATGATGATCATTTTCCACTTGCCCCCGATAATGGAGAGCGTCAGTTCTTTCTCGCAATTGAATACCTTGTCCGCATTTCTGCTCATGCTGCAGTCCGCCTCCTACACCGTAGTATACTTTTACACACTATATAACAATATTGTGCCTACTTCCAGTTTTGATACCTTCTCCTTATAATTAAGTTCAGCCTTGCGCATACTCAGTACATTCATACTCAAAGGGGGCACACATTCATCATGAAACTTCAGCTTGCACTCGACTTGGTGAACATTCCGGAAGCCAAGGAAGTCGTGAAGGAAGTACAAGCATATATCGATATCGTCGAGATCGGCACCCCGGTCGTCATTAACGAAGGACTTCGCGCCGTGAAGGAAATCAAGGAGGCGTTCCCGAATCTGGACGTGCTGGCCGATCTGAAAATCATGGACGCCGGCGCTTACGAGGTCATGAAGGCTTCCGAAGCCGGGGCCGACATCATCACGGTGCTGGGCGCGACCGACGATTCCACCATCCGCGGCGCGGTTGAAGAAGCCCGCAAGCACGGCAAGAAAATACTGGTAGACATGATCAACGTGAAAAACCTGGAGGAGCGCGCGCGCGAAGTCGATGCGCTCGGCGTTGATTACATCTGCGTGCATACCGGGTATGATTTACAGGCGGAGGGAGAGAATTCCTTCGAACAGCTTCGCGTGATCAAAAAAGTCGTGAAGAACGCCAAGACGGCGATTGCAGGCGGGATCAAGCTCGCCACGCTGCCGGAAGTCATCGAGGCGTCCCCGGATCTGGTCATCGTCGGCGGCGGTATTACGGGCCAGGCGGACAAAAGTGCCGCGGCGGCCGAAATGAAGCGGCTAATTTCGGCGCGTTAAGCGATGGCGCAGTCCATCAAGCGCCATGCGGCGCATATCGTGCAAGAGCTGGAGCATGCAGCATCGCTGCTCACAGAAGACACCGGCGAACGGCTGACGGAAGCGATTCTCGGGGCCGGACGCATTTTTGTGGCGGGGGCGGGACGCTCCGGCCTCATGATGAAGGCTTTCGCGATGCGCCTGGTGCATCTAGGGCTGCAAGCCCATGTCGTGGGCGAGACGGTAACACCAGGTATTACTAAGGGTGACCTGTTGCTGATCGGCTCCGGTTCGGGCGAGACGCGGACCTTGATCGGCATGGCCGAAAAGGCGAAGGCGCTGGATGCGGACGTCGCCGCACTCACCATCCAGCCGCAGTCGACGATCGGAGCGCTGGCCGACATCGTCGTTCAGCTGCCGGGCGTGCCGAAGGATCAGGCGTCCGGCCGGGATTTGACGGTGCAGCCGATGGGATCGTTGTTCGAGCAGACGCTTCTGGTTGTGCTAGACGCCGTCATCCTTCGGATCATGGAATCGCAGCACCAGAACTCCGGCAAGATGTACGGCAATCACGCGAATCTTGAATAACAGGCAGGAGGGAAATCTAGGCATGCTAAAAGGTAAAACGGCTATTATTACAGGCGCGGGAAAGGGGATCGGCCTCGCGGTCGCCCGCGCCCTCGCGCAGGAAGGCGTGCGTCCGGGCCTGATGGCGCGGTCCGCGTCCGATCTGGAACGCGCGCAGAAAGAGCTGAAGGAGACATACGGGGTCGACGCCGCCATCGCGACGGCCGACGTCAGCAACCGCGGCGAGGCCGAAGCGGCTGTCGCCCGCTTGATTGGTGAGCTCGGCACCGTCGATATCCTGATCAACAACGCGGGAACGGCGACGTTCGGCACCGTGGCGGACATGGATCCCGAGGAGTGGCAGCGCATCGTTCAGGTCAACTTGATGGGGACGTACTACGTTACACGCGCCGTGCTGCCAACGATGCTGGAGCGCAAGTCCGGCGACATTGTCAATGTCGCGTCCACGGCCGGAGAACGCGGCTTCGCGACGGGTTCGGCCTACTCCGCGTCCAAATTCGCCGTGATGGGCCTGACGGAATCCCTCTTCCATGAGGTCCGCAAGTCCAACATCCGGGTCGTCGCCTTGACGCCGAGCACCGTGAACACGGACCTCGCCGTCAGGACTGGCTTGCCGGTCTCGGCCCGGAGGAGCGGATGATGCAGCCGGAGGACGTGGCGCAGCTGGCGGTCGCGGCCCTCGCGCTGCCGTCGCGCGTCGTATTGAAAACCGCAGGCATTCTCACGACCAACCCGCAATAATCGCCGGCATACGTAGAAAGGACATCCCGACCGGGCAATGTCATTAAGTTAAGCTCCAAGACAAGACTGCGTATAAACGGCATGGGACACAGTCCTGTGCCGTTTCGTTTTTTGTTAAGCACGGAAAAAATCGCACAGCAAACAAGCGGATGGTATATTGGCAAAATCGATTTCTGGTTTTTTGACATAAGGTGCAGGTGCGTCTGACATTTCTCGAATGAGGGATGTCAGTTTTTCTTTTAGTACGTTATCTTTCGATAACCTTCTCTTTTCCGTGATTTTTGGGCATTTGCCTTAACTTAATGACATTGACCCATTGGGTGCCCTTTCGAGCGATTTCGCCTTTTGAGTGATACGGGGAACCGTATCATAAATAACGGCAAGCTTTTTTTCGGAATTCCTTGCGGGGTTGTGTCTAAACAAAGAAAAGCCCCCCACCTTGTCGCAGCGTCTCGTCGAATTCCAGTTCGGTGCCTAGAATCTTTTGACCTTGCTTTGTGGCTATCTGCTTTACTATGGTCAGACTACCTTCTCTCCGCGCTTTAGGCAACGGATAAGGCGGACTGATTACCTCAAAAGCGATTATCCATCATTATCAGTACACAGTCATAACGTAATAATTTTGAGCATAATCAAGCCACAACTGAACGCATATTCTCGGCAGACAATGCCGTTCTCCATAACAAGCGTTGCAAAACGACGCCAATCATACCGACGCCTCCAACAATAATCCCTACAGATAAGAAAGTAAAAGAGGCACCCCATCGTTCGATCAAGGCTCCGCCGATGAGCGGTGCGATCACGAAGATGACGCTGTTCAAGGAATCGAAAATACCGCTAACCCTGCCGATTGCCTCTGAAGGCGTCTCTTTCTGCAGAATATAGTTCATGCCTGCCGAGGTAAATCCGGTGCCGATTCCGCCGATGAAGGCTGTGAACAGGATGAGGTAGAGCGGGGTATCCTGCTGAAACATGCCCGCGACGGCAAACAAAATACCGATTAGCGTCACTCCACCTCCTAGCAGCCAGCCATATGCCGAGAGCTGTTTGAACCGGCGCAGCCAGGCGACGCTCGCAAGGCCGCCTGCTCCGATCGCGGTCACGAGCCAGCCAATCAGTTCGGGTCGGTACGGGGCTACATCGCGCAGCAGAACTGAAATCTGGGCGTCGATCATTTGGATGCCGGATAGTCCGATCAAGCAGAAAATGACGCTTACCCGCAAGGTGCGATTTTGCAAGAGAATCCGCCAGCCATCCCGCCACGCCGTGCGGAGGCGGAGTGTTTCCGTAGATGCCGCTTCTGCTGAGGCAATATGTCCTTGTTTAGAGGGGATGAGCAGAAGCAGACAGGCGGATAGAACGAAACTGGCCGCATTCACCGCCATGCAGCTGGATGGGGAGAAGACAGTGGCCACGGTTACACCAAACAGAGGACCGAGCACTTTAGAGAGTTGAAAGACGGCTCCATTGAGCGAGGTCGCCTGCAAGAGTTGATCAGGTTCGACTACGCCCCGTGTCATCGCCTGTTGAGCCGGATAGTGGAAGACGCGAGCCGTGGATCGAAGCGCGATCAAACCGATCAGCACCATTGCATTTGGCGCGAAGATGAGCATGACGGTAATGCAGGCACGAATCAGATCGGTGGCAATCATCAGATTCCGCTTGTTCCACCTGTCAGCCAGAATCCCGGCCAGTTGGCTGAATAGAATACTTGGCACAGCGAAGGAGAGCGGCATTAGAGAGATGGTCATTGCGTCTTCTTTCCAGATTAATCCCATGAGAATAGCGACAGCCATGAAATCGAAATAATCACCGAGTGCAGACAGACCGTAGGCAATGAACATTTTAGTGAACGCGCGATTTTTCCTTAACATGTGAAGGCCTCCTGTTACGAATCATTACAATTATCGTAACAGGGGAATGTCAGAGGAACATCAGAGGAGGTTTCCAAGCAACTGCTCCGCTTTAACCAATAGCTCGTCGAAGCGGTACTGTATCGCTAGCTGGTCCCATTGACGCTCATATTTGATGCGATAGGTCTCGTCGCGCACGTGCATTCTAAGATACAGAAGGGTCGTGTTCAAGTTGGCGAGCAAATGAGGGATAAACTGGGTATGCCGAGTTGTTTCCATTCCTTCATCAAGTGTTTGTCTCGCAGAGGCGATGCTGCCTTGCCGATACAGGAAGAGTGCCTTTACGACGAGGAATGTCCCTCTTTCTCGCTGAATCGGATGCTGGGCAAGCAGCATTTCACACTCCTGCAGCGTGGAAGCTGCGGCATCCATTTGGCCTTCCTGCAGTTGTAGATGAACCTCTTTTATCAGAAAGTTTGCAGTGAAGCTCGGGGAATTTAGATCAGCGATGTTCTGCCTAATGGCGTCCAACTCTTTACGCGCCTTAACGAGCATACCGAACTCCAGTAAAAGGGGAATCACATTTAATCGCAGGTCGTACTGCCATTCTCGCGAAAGCATGTTGCCTTGGGCGATTAATCTTTCAAAGTAGTGCAAAGATGATTGATGTTGAAACTGGATGGTCGCATGGATAAATACCGCATAGGAAAGCTTCTGCCAATAATTGATGCTGTCAGTCGTTAGTATCCATTCGAAATCGCCACGGATAAAGTGAAGATAGGTATCGTAATAAGCATCGCCCGGCAAGCTAAGGATGTCTCGGTGTGTCGACAGCAATTGCATTGCCGCGCCCATCCCTAGTCCATGATATTTGGAGAGTATTCGGTTAATATCAACAGCAAATTGTTCATCCTGCAGGAGCAGACTTTCTTGCTGTTTCTTAGCATGGCGAGATAGTTTGTAGCCTTGTCCCCGAATTGTCTCCACGTGGAGCAGATGCGACCATTTGGCCAGTTTTTTGCGTACACGGTAAATATGATCGTCTACAGTCCGATCGCTGGGCGCCTCTAGCGGCCAGACGGCCTCCAATAACTCGTCACGTGAGAACGAACGCCCCGCATTCTCGTAGAGAAAACGAAACAGGGCAAATTCCTTGGGCAAGAGTTGAATGCTTTCCCCTGCATACGCAGCCTGATAGGTATGCTGATCAAGATGGATCATGTGTATCCTCCTTACCCGTTCATGGTACGGGCCGATCTTCTTTATAGGGATAATGGCATGGCAGAGGGGAAAGCAAGGGCACATTCCACATTCCGACTACACAATTAATGAAGCGCAACAGAAACGCCCCGCACTTACATGTTTGAATTCATGATTTAATTTTAGAACAACAAGGCCATATCGATCAAATTATTAATAATGGCGATGAGGATGGCTCTAAAACTTGCCGTTACAGCTACAATTTTCGTCTTAGATCAAGTTTTTCGTTGACAGATACATCTTTTCGGTATACACGTCGATGTCGTCTCGAGACATGCGCAAGCAAGCTACAGAACTACCATAACCGATTTCTTTGCCGTCCCCAGCCAATTCGTTGAAAATGGCATCCGCAAAGGCACCCAACGGTTCTCCTTGCGGATGTAGTCCTACTCCCCCCCAAATCCGTGACTACCGCCGGAGGAGCAACTTCAATAACTTCGACAGACGTTTCGGAAAGCTGGTGTCTTAAGCTTACGGTGAACGAATGAAGCGCCGCCTTGGTCGCCGAATACATAGGGGCATTTGCAAACGGTGTAAAAGCCAGACTGGATGTGACATTAATGATTGCCGCCGATTCCTTGGCCGCAAAATAAGGAGCGAACAGCATGGTCAAGTGGAAGGGGGCTTCAAGATTGGTCGTTATTTGAGTGATAAGACCGGGAATCTTCTCTTTCGCATCTTGAAGGACATGTTCACGCCTGCCGCATATAATCACTGTATTGCCTTTTTTAATGAATCGTTCTGCCAAAGCAAGTCCTATTCCAGTGCCTCCACCAGTAATCAATAGGGTATTTAATGTCAAGTCGACACTCAAGGGGGGCAACCCTTCTACAATCCAATTCATATACTTCTTGATGGCTTTTATGGGCATATGGGTGTTTTTGAAGCAGACGACGGCTTGAAGAAGCCCCACTTGACGTTCTGAAAATAAGCGCCTGCCCGCATCATCGCGCTCGATAGGTTGTCAAGAAGGGGGGGGGAAACCCGTAGGAGTATTGGAGGAAGATGCTATAGAGATATGATTCTTCGCTTTTTCAAGTGAGACAAATATAACGGAATGGAATCTAAGTCATCATTTAGCAATTGAGTTGTAGGAAATTTATCAAGAACTAGGCACTACAAAAAATTTTCATCATATATAGGTGATAACCGTTCGGATTTGATGAGGAGGATATCATGCAGCCTATGTTACCTATGGAAAAATATTTTGGGCAGTTTGAACTGGTGCATGCTTTTTATGGGGCTATGCCTACAGGTGTCAGCGTTTCCGAAACCGGTCGTATTTTTGTTTGCTTTCCGAAATGGGGAGACGACGTTCAATTTACTGTAGCGGAAATTGTTGAGGGTGAATTGCAGCCTTATCCCAGTTTAGAAACCAATTTGGTTAATACTGCGAATATTACGATGTCTTTCGTCAGTGTCCAAAGTATCGTTGCAGATGGAAGAGGAACACTTTGGATACTAGATACAGGGGCACCAAATTTTTCTGAACCTATTCAAGGGGGAGCAAAATTAGTTGCTGTTGATTTAAGCACGAATACAATAAGGAGAGTATATACCTTTACAGAAGATGTTGTCTTGCCTACAACTTATCTGAATGATGTCCGTTTGGATTTCCGGGTTGGAAGAGCAGGCTATGCATATATAACAGATTCTTCTACCAGGGGGCCAGGGGCTATTATCGTCGTAGATTTAGAAAATGGGAACGCGTTTAGGCGGTTAAATGGGGCAATGTCAACTTCACCTGATCCCTATATTTTACCGAAAGTAGAAGGTATAATTTTGATGAATCGAAACCCGGACGGCTCGACTTCCCCATTTAGATTGGCTTCCGATAGTTTAGCGATTTCTCCTGATGGAAAGGTTTTATTTTATGCTCCGCTAACAAGCCGTCAGCTGTTCTCGATCTCAACAGAAGCCCTAAGAGACAGAAGGATACAGGACATGAATTTATCACAATATGTGCAGTATTGGGGGGAAAAAGGTGCGTCTGATGGAATGATCACCGGCGCAAAAGGAACCGTTTATGCGGGAGACTATGAAAACAACAGTATCCGGAAGATATTGCCGAATGGCGCAATGGAAACCATCGCACATGACCCGAGAATTTTATGGCCGGATACTTTTTCGATTGGCCCCGATCAATACTTATATGTCATTGTGAATCAATTACATCGGCAAGCGAGATTTCATTATGGAAGAGACCTGCGGGAAAAACCATATAGTTTACTTCGTATGAGAATTGATGAATTCCCTGCTCCTACCTTTTCATAATAATCTTAAACGAAGGGAGCTATCCCTCATAGGGAGCTGGCCATCACCAGCTCCTTTCGCATTTTTCGCCGATGGCCCCGTTACGGTGAACCGTATCACAAATAGTGGTAAAGCGAAAGCTATTGCTGATCCGGTCATTTTTTCAATCTGAATATCACGCGGAACGCGTTATTCAACATCTATATATCCAATTTAAAGTTTTCTTGCCTTGATTACGAAAGTTCTAGGAAGCATCTTTGCTTTTTTTGCAAAGTCGCTGCTGTTACCTTCCAACGATTGCATACTGTCATCATCAGGTTGCTCAATCATTTGCTCGATGGTAAATCCCGCTTTTGCCAAAGCATTCACATAGGTTGATAATTTACGATCCGATAAGGTAAAATGCGCCGTCTTTTTTTAGATAAGAAGCGATCCGGCGAAAAGTACCCTCAAGATCGGTGGTCCAGCCTATGGCATAAATCGAATAAACAAAATCAAAATAATTGTCTGGAATTCCACATTCTTCTTCCATAGGAGAACAAATCAATTTTGCTGAAAGACCGCAAGACGTCAAATGTTGTGTTGCCCTTTCGATTTGTTTTTCTGATATATCCATACCCCATAATTCAGATGGTTTGCGCCCCCCATGATACTGCAAGGATTGACCGTTTCCACAGCCTATCTCTAACATCTTTTTTCCTGAGACATCACCAAAAAGATGGAATTTTTCTTCTGAAATTAATGCTTCATAATCAGGAAGCACAATTGCTCCTAAAAAGTCATTTCCTTTTGTATCCCAATAGAAGCTGTTTGTTTCATGAATACTACGTTTATCCATGCCGACCGAGATGGCACCAACTTCACCACCGCCTATCATGTTTGTTCTATAAACCATGCCGTCGTCCTCCTGAAATAAGATTAAATGTAAATAATTAATTCAATCCCAACTCTACAGAGAACTTCGATGGAACTCGACCGGCGGCACCTTGTAGAAAAAGGCTGCCATTTCGAACCACGCGGCGAACTTACCCGACGAGCTCCTCATTAACCGCAATCCGGTTGGTGCCGTTGGACTTGGCGAGATACATAGCTTGGTCCGCCGCGCGAATGAGATCAAGCTCCGTCTTGCCCTCTGCCCATAGCGTACAGCCGACACTGGTGGTCATCGGAAGACTAAGCTCCTTAATCCGCATCGGTGACTCGAGTTGCTCGGTCAAACGCTTGGCAACCTGCATCAAGCCGTCGTAGTCGTTCTGCAACCATGCCGCCACCACGAACTCATCGCCGCCTACGCGCGCGAGAAGATCGGATTCGCGAATCGCTTTCTTGATGCGATTCGCGAATTCTACAAGCACGATATCGCCGACTTCATGTCCGTAAGTATCGTTGCATTGCTTGAATTTATTCAAATCAAGGTAGAACACCCCGAATATGCCTTCTTCTCGACTGGCTCGATTAATCCAGCCTTGGATTTGAGAGCTAAAGCCTCTGCGGTTCAGCACTCCCGTCAAAATGTCGCGCTCCGTCAGCTGAATAAGCTCGCTCTCTAATTTTTCGCGTCTTTCAATTTCCGCTCTTAATTGAATTAGTAATTGCTCGTAATCGTTCAGAATCCGAGTTTTGTCGTCGTAGTTGATTTGCTTGCCTAGCTCCGAGCCCAGAGCGAGCGATAACAACTGCAACGTCTCGATATCGCGGCTGGAGAAAGCATTGATACGGCCGGAAATGACTTTCAACACGCCGACGGCGTTGCTAGATTCGAACAGGGGAACGCAGACCATGCTCCGCGCGCCGACTTTCATAGTCGCTTCCTTGTTGACGCGATCGTCTTGTTGCGTATCCGGCGAATACAAGATATCTTTCACCGTCACGCACAAGCCCGACAAACTGTCGTTCTTATTGATTCGAATTCCGACATGAGGTTGCAAGGTGCCGCTGACGGCGGCATAAACCATTTCATCGCCAGCCAGCATCTCTATAGTAGAACCGTCGGCATCGGTTAATAGGCACATCCGATCGCAAATCGTCTTCATAAACAGCTTCAAATCAAAGTTAGATAACAGCATCTGCTGCTGCACTTCCATTATGACTTCAAGGCGATTCTCAATCATCGTCCCAATTCCTCCATGCACGCATAGTAATCTGTCGGACATTATTAGTTAACATGCTAGCATTTTTAAATAGGTTTGTCAGTCTGCGGCTTGAAACATCGTTTTCGTTTTTATTTGTCCTAAAATCCATTGACATAGTACGTGACACAAACCATATTGTTTGTATTACGTACTAATATTTCATCTTCAGGAGAAGATGCAACAATGGATCAGCAGAAGACAGTCCTCTTGGTCATGGGGAGCATACGAGCAGGCAGAACGGCATGGGTCGAGTCGATGAACCGGGGATTCCCGCATTGGTGAGCTACAGTCAGCCGCACACGAACGCGTGGAGCGAGAATATCAAGAGCGCGAGCGGTGTGGTTTTCGTCACGCCTCAATATAACTGGGGTTATCCGGCGGTCCTCAAGAACGCTATTGATCATCTTTACCATGAGTGGAGAGACAAGCCTGTCATGATTGTGACCTATGGCGGTCATGGGGGCGGCCGTTGTGCTAAGCAACTGAGGAGGGTCGCGGTTCGGCTGAGGATGCGCATTGTTCCGACATCTCTTGCGCTGAGGTTATCGGATGCCATTATCCGTGAAGGAGCCGAGCTAAATCCAGATCGTGATTTTCGCAGTTTTGCACCACAGGTCAAGCGAGCATTATCGGAGCTATCGGACCAACTCGAAGGCAATGAAAGTGTCCTGGCACGGATGCGACGCAAATGGAAAGTCGCGTTAGCTGTCCTTTCCTGATTAATAATCTAAGCTAACGAGGAACGATAATCGAACCTATAAAGATCAAAGAAAGGGCCATCCCTTTGTGGGATGGCTCTTAAACTTGCTGTTCCAGATAGCGCGGAGAACGTAGACATATAGTTTGCACTAAAACAGGGCTTATTCAAATGTTAAGGCACACAATAAAAATAAGATGCTCAAAGAAATGAGCATCTCAGATTGCTGCTGTTATTACATTTTTCTCACCTCAACGATGTAAGAGATGATTTTAATATATAAAATTACCAAAAGATGCACACCAAGCTGCAGATGTATTGATGCCTAGACTTCTGTCGTGAAATAAGGGATAATTGGTAAAATATCACTAAAGGGTGGGTGACAATGACTGTAGTAACTGGTTTTTATGCATATCCATCACATCCATCTGACTTAAACGAAACCGTAAAAACTTTTATTGAAAAAGTAAACTCATCAGGAATTGTTAAGATAACAAGTTGGAAGGACTTACAGATTAATGGTACGTTTATCATCGATAATATTTTAGAAGCAATTGATTCAGCGGATTTATTTATTTGTGACTTAACGTATCTTAATAACAACGTATTATTTGAACTTGGTTTTGCTATAGCAAAGAATAAAAAAGTATGGATTACCCTTGACCCTAATATAGATATTGCTAAGAGAGATTATGAAAAGCTTCGGATATTAACTACCATTGGGTATTCTCCCTATTCTAACTATCAAACGTTACATGATCAATTTTATAAAGATCAACCGTATGAAAACCTTTCAAAAACAATTTTATCGCAGACCAACTCTGGCAGCATTGAAGGCGGGAAGCTACTTTTTTTAAAAAGTCCTATTGATTCTGATGCATCTTTAGCTTTGTCAGTTAGGCTAAAGGAATCCCCTATTGGTTTAGTGATTGATGATCCAAAGGAAATTTCTACGCAACCGCTTTCTTGGTATATCAGATATTTAACTGATGCTTTTGGTGTAATAGTGCACTTTGCAAGCGATAAACATACTGAGAGTTCTATTATCAATGCAAAGTATTCATTAATTAGTGGATTATCCCGTGCAATGAATAAGCCACTTATAATGTTAGCGCATGAACCATTTAATTCTCCCATCGATTACAGGGATACATTAAAGATTCATTCTACCTCTAAGCAATGTTTAGAACACTTAATCAACTGGATAGAACCGCTAAACGAATCCTTTCGACAAAAACAAACAAAATACGATACTCATCTTAAGAATAAAAAAGCACTAACAGATTTACAAAGTCTATTTATCGGTGAGCCAATTGCCGAACATGAATCCGATAGCTTAACCGATTACTTTTTTGAGACAAGAGAATATAGCGAAGCATTAAATTCTCAACAAACACTGTTTGTTGGAAGAAAAGGAACAGGGAAAACAGCTAATTTTTATAAGATTGCGGATGAGTTATCCCAAGATAAACGTAATTACGTGTGTGTAATTCAACCAGTCGGCCATGAAATAGAAGGCGTTTTAAACATGTTGAAACAGGGTCTGCCAAATTCCGAAAAAGGATACTTAGTAGAAAGTATATGGAAGTATCTGATATATACTGAATTAGCCAAGTCTGTGTATGCAAGTATAAAAAGCAGGCCTAGTCATATTATGTCGACAGCAGACGAGAACGATTTTGTGTCATTTGTTAAAAAGAATGAAAAAATGATTAACGCTGATTTTACTTTGCGTCTTGAGAATGCAGTGACTCATTTATACAATTTGACAGAGTATAAGTCTATAGAGTCCCACAGAATCAGAGTCAGTGAAATATTGCATGATAACATGATTAATCAGCTCAGAGGGAAATTGGGGCAGATTTTAGAGAATAAGAATAAAGTATGTATATTGATAGACAATCTGGACGCGTCATGGAACCCACGAAACGATTTAAATGAATTATGTTTATTATTATTCGGACTATTAAATGTTTTAAAGAAAATTACAGATGAATTTACTAAAGCTGACTATCGTTATAAGAAGGTGAATTTATCATTAATTGCATTTTTGAGAAGTGATATTTTTAATCAAATACTAGCTTTTGCAAATGAAAGAGATAAAATCCAGCATAGCAAATTGGTATGGCAAGATGCCGAGCAATTGTTTAGAATAATTGAAAACAGAATTGAATTTTCAGTGGAAGGCATTACTAGTCCACAAGAACTTTGGGAAAATTATTTTTGTTCACATATAGTTGGGAAGCCGTTAAAGGCATACGTTTCATCTCTTATACTGCCTCGACCAAGGGATATTATTTTCCTTTTCAGAGGAGCTATTCATGAAGCAGTAAATCGTGGACATACGAAGGTAGAAGAAGAGGATTTTCTTAGTGCTGAATTGAAATACTCCCAATATGCACTCGAATCCTTGTTGCCGGAAATAGGAAATAGATTGGACGATTTAGAGTCTATTTTATATGAGTTTGCGGGTGCGACCGAAATAATTTCCATGGATGAAGTTGAGAATATTCTTAAAGGTAAAGGAATAACCAATACCGCTGAGGTAATTGATATTCTTTGTGAGTTAACTTTTCTTGGTCTTGAGACGAATCCAAATGTATTTGAGTTCATTAGTGAACATCGAAGCAAGAAAATTGTATTTCGACTCGCAGAGAAGACGGTTCATCAAAGTCAAACAAAGGTTCAAAGATTTAAAATTCATAATGCGTTTCATGCGTATCTCGATATAAATTAATTCGGTCAAATTACTACCATTATTCAAGTAAAGGAAGTGCGAAAGACCTCCCCCTTCCGTCCCCCTGCGGGGGAACGCAGGGGACTAGCCCCCTGCACCCCACACTCGGCGTGAGCCAGCCCCAGCCGAATGGCTGGGACACACTTGAGCGTGGGAGAAGCAATACGCCCGTCAAGGCAAAGTGAATGCCTTGACGGGCTTTGTTTTGATCTTCAAAGGTCTTTTCTTGTGTAGATCTACCGCGCGTGCTTCTTGAACACGGAGTGTTCCCGAATTTGCGCGGGTTCTGCCAGCACGAGTAATCCTTATTTGACCCAAACAACGTCCCCAAAATCAATCACTTGTTGATTGTCAAAGTCTTTCCCTCGGGCGTTAAGTAACTCTAATAACTCATCGACTGAATTTAGATACCGATCCTCCTTAATTAGCATTAGGCCATGGGAGCATAGATACCGATGCAAACCTTTTAGCCGTTCATCATCAGCATGCTTTGTAATGTATTTTCCGAGATACTGTGCCAATTAATCGATTCTTCCTGTTTTACGTTCAACCCAGACAAATCCTTTTCCCCATATCTCCGATATCTCTGCATGTGGGATAAAGGTGTTTACGGCTAAGTGATAATGTATAGCACCTCTTTGTTGGAATTCTCTAACACCGACATACTTGAAATCGGGATATTTACGCAGCAGACGTTTCATAAATTTCCGAAACTCCCGATCAGCTGCCTTTAAATCATCCTCGTTTTCTGCAAATGTCAGTGTTACAAAACGATCAAGTTTATAAAACTTGATGAGTCTTCGGATTTTCGACCTTGCCTTCTGCAATGTTTTTGCACGGTTTTGCTCGTAATCTTTGGATTCTCCACGCTTGGTTTGTGGAAACTCCTTTTTTGGGTTGTTAATCTTCCAGCCTGTCCTACAAAGAATTGCTTCATAATCACCGTTAAGATCATAAATCCTTGTGTTACGGAATACCTTTTCGACTTCCATTGGACACCTCGCGCGCATTGTAGTTGTGCGCACAGCAGGATGGTCCAGAGTCGCCGGAATGCCGCGACAAAATGAAAAGGACATGTGGCGGCGGTCCGCATCACATGTCCTTGGATTGCTCCAATTTTATCCTCATATACTCTCATCACATCAGCACCTTTCTCATCAATCAAGCAGGGGACCTCTACTCCTGCCGTAAAACTATCAATCACATTTAAGGTCCATATATCAATCATAGGTGGCTCTCAAAATTATGAAGTTTATTATGATTCATGTGCCACCTAGTAAACCTTCTTATTTGGTTTCAAGCATTCGATTAAACGCTGCCTTCAGCTTTTCCACTAACGCGGCAGAGGCGGCACCAATAGCAACGAAGACTTCCGCCGACTTTACAGACCTGAAGGATCTGGACGCGGCAACGAAAGCCAAGTTCGACGCCCTGATTAGCGCAGGGGTATTCGATGGCGTTAGCGATACGACCTTCGGGTTGAAAGATGAGATGAACCGTGCCCAGTTCGTAAAGGTCGCGGCATTGATTACGGGTCTTGAAGTCAATAAAGATCTGAAGACGTCCAGCTTCAGCGACGTCAAAGCGAATGATGCTGCCAACGGTTATGCGCTGCCTTACATTGAAGCACTCAAAACGGCCGGCATTACGGACGGCTATGGCGAAGGTACATACAATCCGGCCGGTAAAGTAACCAAAGAGCAGTTAGCCACGTTCTTGGTCCGAGTGCTAGGCAAGGACGCGGACGCAAAAGCGAAGACGGGCACCGATACTACGGTATCCAACTGGGCGCAGGGCTATGTCACCGAGGCATTGGCGCTAAAATTATTGCCGAATGGCGCGGACGGAAAGTTCGGCGGCCAAGCCAACGCAACGCGCGACTTGCTCCTTGCGGGTGCATACGAAGCCAAAGCTCAGTACGTCTCTCCCGGAAAAGTGAGTGTCACGGGAGCGTCGCAGGTGGGCGTGAAGAAGATCAACGTATCCTACAATAAGCCTGTTGACTCGGCGCAGGCTAGTCTATCCATCTCGAAGGGCGAAGGCGCACAAATCGAATGGGCTGCAGATAAAAAGGGTGCTACCTTGACCTTCCCGAAAAATTTGGTTGAGGGAGATTACACCATTACCTTATCCGGCCTTGATGCCGCGGGAGTGGACAAGACCACCGCCACCTTGACCGTAACCGCCGAGCAGGCCACTAAGATTGAATTTACTTCTACCTCGGACACGGTTGCCGGCTCGAAAGCGGTCACTATTCCGTTTAAGGCTATCAATCAGTTTGGCGAGACGATGCAGGACCTCTCCAAATTCGTAGTAAACGCTACGGTTCCTGCTGCTATTAATCTTGTAAGCTCGGCTGTCATAGCAGATACCTCGTCAAAGTTGAAAGATGATCGAATTTCCATTACCGTGTCTTCGGGGAGCGCCGGAGTTTCAGCTACTAAAATCTTTACGGTTGGAGCTTCTGAGGTTGTTGCGCCGGTAGTCAGTACGCCGAGCGTGGTTGCGACACCGACCGCTAGTGTACCGAGCGGAACTGCAGTGACGGTAGGCACGAGCGTATCGTTGAGCGCGGCGCAAGGGGCAACGATCTATTACACGACGGATAACAGCGAGCCAAGCACTTCGAACGGCACGGTGTACAGTAGCAGTCCAATCACGATCACGGATGCAATGACGATCAAGGCGATCGCAGTAAAAAGCGGTATGACGAACAGCGGCGTAATGACCGCAAGCTACACCTTGAAAGCCGCGACACCGACGGCTAGCATACCGAGCGGAACTGCTGTAACGGCAGGCACGAGCGTATCGCTGTTCGACACGACTCAGGGTGCAACGATCTACTACACGACGGATGGTAGCACGCCAAGCGTCAGCAGCACGGTGTACAGCAGTAGCCCGATTGTGATCGGGAATGCGGTGACAATCAAGGCAATTGCAGCAAAAAGGGGTATGACGAACAGCGATGTGATGACAGCGTCGTACACGATTACAGTAGCGCAAGTCGCAACCCCTACGGCTCTCGAGGCTGACTCGAGTGGCATGGTCCTGGTTACGCTAAACACAACGCCGTCCGATGCGACGATCTACTACACGACGGACGGGATTCATGATCCGTCGACTAACCCGCAGAACGACCTGTATACCATGACGTACAACGGACCCTTCCTTGTCCCGAGCAGCACTACGGTCAAAGCGATCGCAGTGAAAAACGGCATGGCCAATAGTAGCATAATGACACATCAAACCACGCTCGTTCCCACGCCGGTCTTGGCTGCAAACAGCTTGGCGTATATCGGCGTAGCGTCCAATCCATCCCACAGTCTTCTGAAGTTAACGTTCAGCAAGGACGTGGACGAAACATCAGCAGAACATGATTATAATTATATGCTGTGGATCGGCGATTTCTTGTCCATGTACCAAGGGTCTGTTTTTTCGGCGACTCGGGGCGGCGATGGTCATAAGAACGAGGTTACGCTAGAGGTTGAAAGCCTGGCGAGCCTAGACGCAGATACTATTATAAAGGTTCAGGTGCACAACGTCCGAACCGAAGACTTGCTCGAAACGATCGGATCTGGGAATAATATTGCCGAATTCCCGATGTAGGCAACCAATCTGTTTCCATTTCAATTCATAATCGAAGGCACCCCGCGGGGGGCCTTTCGTTTTTGTTCCGTCTTGCCCCATATACATTGACATAAAAGGTTGCTAGGCATATAGTTGTCTTAGCAACTATTATTTTAGCGGGGATGATTCGCATATCAACCGATGACCTTAACAACACGAGACATCTACCGATCGGTTTCGCAATGGGCATCACGCACCGGAAGCTATCGGCTTTGTTCCAGTACCGCCTTGCTCCTTACGGGATTACGCCTGAGCAGTGGTCGGCGTTGAACCAGATCGACCGCGCGCAAGGACTGATTCAGAAGGAAATCGCCGACAGGACGGGCAAGGACAAGCCGACGACAACCCGGATATTGGACCTGTTGGAGAAGAAAGGTCTTATCTATAAGAAGCTCGGCGAGCGAGATCGCAGGTCGTTCCTTGTCTTCAGCACGGAAGCGGGGAAAGCGGTCATCCGTGAAACAACGCCGATCGAGGACAGCGTGACAGCGGATGTGAAGATGTGCATTTCGGAGACGGAGTACGACACGCTGATGAATCTGCTGCTGCGCATCCAGCATCATGTGGCCAGTAAGCTGGATGGTTCAGAGCAAGAGGAAAAATAACGATACTTACAAGAATAGCGGAGCGGTGATTTATGCAACCAGAACAACAGACAGCATTATGGACAAGGCCGTTTATCGCATTGACTGCTTGTTTTTTTCTTTTATTCCTTGGATTGCAAATGCTGTTGTCTTCCTTCCCGGCTTATGTGAAAGAGGAATTCCATGCGGGAAACATGCAAGTCAGTCTAGTCACATCTGTATTCGCGCTCGCGGCGATCGTGTCGCGGTTCGCGACGGTCGCGCTGATGCGGCGGGTTTCCCGCATGGCTCTGCTAATCGTCGGGCTGTTGATCGCAGCGGCGACGACGGGCTTATATACGGCGGCTAGTTCCTTTAACATGCTGCTTGTGCTGCGAATCGGCTTCGGGATCGGCTTCGGCATGGCAAGCACGATATTGCCGACGCTCGTCTCCCGTATCATCCCGGTTCGCCGAATGGGCGAAGGGATTGGCTATTTCGGCTTATCAACGAGCCTGGCTATGTCCATCGGCCCTTCGATCGGGCTGAATGTCATGAAGCATGCAGGCTTCACAACGCTTACGCTGCTCGGACTTTTGGCATCGGTGCTCATCTTCCCCGTACTGTGGTTATCTCGTTCGAAGGGGACCGGGACGTCGAAGGAAGAGGAGTCGCACCCGCGGCAAGCAAAACGGAAAACGGCCGCAAAACCCGGCGTCAATCGTAAGTTACTGTTTCCGGTACTGCTGAACATCATGCTATCCATTACTTATAGCGGTCTGCTTGGCTTTCTTGCGCTGTTCGGCGATTATGTGCATATCGAACAGGTGGGTCTGTTCTTCCTGTTCAACGCCATTACGATCATTCTGATCCGTCCGTTCTCCGGACGTCTGTTTGACCGAAGGGGGCACGCAGCCGTCCTCATTCCGGCCAGCTTGTTCGTAACGGCAAGCATGACGCTGTTGTCGAACACGCATGCCATGCCGATGCTCATTTTGTCGGCGCTGCTGTACGGCTTAGGTTTCGGTGCCATTCAGCCGACGATTCAAGCTTGGATGCTACGGTCTTCGACACCCGAGCAGTACGGCACCGCGAACAGTATGTTTTATAACTCGACGGATTTTGGCGTTGCATTGGGTGCAATCCTTCTGGGCGCCATTTCTTCAGCCTCGAACTACGCTGTCATGTACCGGTTTTCCGCGGGTTGCATGGCGTTGTTCGTTGTCCTGATCCTGTTGCAGCCTATCTTGTCGGCCAATCGCTCGAAACGAGCGGCAGTGGAAGCCTAGCTTACGCGCTTCAGAGATCTAAATGCAGTTCCATAAATAACGTGCAAGAAGGCAGGATCGGGGGAGCGCCCGTATCCTGCCTTTTTGCGCTATATCTCATTATCTTACTGCACCAAACTATCCATATAGCCGCATCCATGTATGAAGATCAAGTAGAGTTAACTCATAAAGAGAGCAACACGAATAATAGTCTTACGCTCGAGAAGCTGATCGCGTTCAGCGCTGCTTCGGACGTCCATCTCACGAATGCCATGCGCGAGTTACCGGAGGAAGCGTGGGGATATTGCCGTAGATTCCCCGATAGGTCCGTCGACGCCTCGCGAAGCGTTAGGCGCACGCTCTACCACACAGGCTTGCACGCCGGTCAAATCTCGTTAATCCGCAAGCACGCGCCGAGAGAATAGCGGAATAAAACGCGAACGATTAACATGCATCATTTTTGGTATAATAAGGGGTAGATAAGAACCGTTAATATGGAAAAATGAGAGAAAACGAGGGGTGAAATAATGTCGTATATCGTTGATTTTAAAAACGTATCCACGGTTGGTTTAGAGTCTTCGCCCGTAGTAGACGCGCTTGCTGGTTTACGCGCTAATGAAGCCCGTTATTTCATGAACAAATACGAGCATGAATTTACGGTTGTACCGGCTAGCGAAAGTCAGGATGCCCTTGATTATGTGAATCGGATTTTGAAAGAACGCAATATCGAGTTTGCGGCGAAACCTTTAGAAACGTCGCGTTTTCAAGTGGAAAATATCCAATTTACGTACGTCTTTTATGAAGACGGGCTTGCGCTCAATGTCATGTATACGGTGGATGACCCTAAGAAGCGGGCCGTTGGCTTTAAGCTCTCTGAGGGAATGGAGATCCCCAAGGAGCTAGCGGAGAAGTTTAAGTTTGCTAGGCAGAAGTCTAAGCTGGCCGGAACGATTCGGGGCTCGTTCTTCGTAATTAAGGGAGAATATTGAATAAAGCAGATTGCCGACAAAGCTGTCCTTCGGTCTTAACGACCGAGTGGCGGCTTTTCTTGTTTTAAGGCCCTTCATGCATGAAAACCGCTTGCGAAGTGAAATTAAAGGGGTTTGTGCTACTTCTTTCCAATGGAGGATGATCAATGGAAAAGATCTCGCGATCAGGCAAAAGTGCGGGGTGACGATCTATCCAATAAAAGTGGAACTTTACCCAATGGTAGTTCCTTATGCGCTTACGGTACAAACACTATAATTTTGATAGCGGTTACAAAGTAACTGTTAAGCGTAGAAAAGGGAGGATATAAAGATATGAAACGTATTCTTACTACGAGCACTGCCATTCTCATGTTGACTTCCGTTCTCACCGCGTGCGGCGGCGGAAACTCGAACAACAATGCAAGCCCGGCGGGTAGCAGTTCCGCGCCTGCGGCTAGCAGTGCCGCTCCGGCGAGCGACAAACCCACGGAGAAAGTCACGATCAATCTTTGGAGCTTCACGGACGAAATCCCGAACATGACGACCAAGTATATCGCAACGCATCCAGACGCGAACGTGGAGTTCAAAACCACGATTATCGCGACGACGGATGGCGCTTACCAGCCTGCTCTTGACCAAGCGCTCGCAAGCGGCGGTAAGGATGCTCCTGATATCTATGCAGCCGAAGCTGCTTTCGTCCTCAAGTACACGCAAGGCGACGCATCCGACTATGCTGCGAATTATGCTGACCTGGGTCTTAGCGACCAAATGGTTAAAGATGCCGGCATCGCTCAATACTCGGTCGACATCGGTAGCAAAGACGGCAGTCTGAAAGGTCTTGCTTATCAAGCTACAGGCGGCGCTTTCATCTATCGCCGGTCGCTTGCTAAAGACGTATTCGGATCGGACGATCCTGCAACTGTCAAAGACGCAATCGGTCCTGGCTGGGATAAGTTCTTCGATGCCGCTGCTAAGCTGAAAGCTAAAGGTTATGGTATCGTTTCCGGCGACGGCGATCTGTGGCACCCGATCGAGAACAGCTCCGACAAGGGCTGGATCGTAGACGGCAAGCTTCATATCGATCCTAAGCGCGAACAGTTCCTTGATCTCGCTAAGCAACTGAAAGACAAAAACTACTCTAACGATACGAAAGACTGGACGGAATCCTGGTACGCGGATATGTCCGGTACCGGCAAACAACCGATCTTCGGATTCTTCGGACCAGCTTGGCTCATTAACTACGTAATGAACGGCCAAGTTAAAGACACGAACGGCGACTGGGCAGCAACTGAACCGCCAACTGGCTTCTTCTGGGGCGGCACGTGGCTTCTCGCGAACAAGGAAGCTGCTAAGGACGATGCTAAGAAAGCAGCCGTTGCTGATTTCATCAAGTGGGTAACGCTTGATACTTCCGAGACGGGTCTTCAATACTACTGGGCTAACGGCACGATGAAGGATGGCGAGCAAGGTACGAAGGATAGCGTAGCTTCCTCCGTCGTTATGTCCAAATCCAACGGCGAAGTTGCATTGCTTGGCGGACAAAATATGTTCGACGTATTCGTTCCGGCCAATGCTAACGCTACAGGCAAAAACCTTACTCAATTCGACGAGTCCATCAACCTCATCTGGCGCGATCAAGTACGTGAGTACACCGCAGGCAACAAAACCCGCGAGCAAACGATCGCGGACTTCAAGCAAAAAGTTAAGGACGATCTCGGAATCGAAAGCGAGTAATTCGGCGCCGAAGGGGCGGGGCTTTCCCGCCCCTTTATATTACTAGATATGGGGTGAGAGCCATGCGCCGCAAGGGTGTAAGCTATTCAAAATTTGGTTATATTTTCAGTTTTCCATTTGTTCTCGCGTTTCTAGTTTTCTCGTTATATCCCGTACTGTACACCGCGGTCATCGGGTTTACGGACATGAAGGGCGTAATCCCTAAGCCGATTCACATTCTTGATAACCCGTTCCAAAATTTCAAGGATCTCATCTTTGACAATGTCTCGTTCAGAGAGTCGTTTACCAACACGTTTATTATCTGGATTGCCAACTTTATACCTCAGATCGTGCTCGCGCTCTTGCTCACCGCTTGGTTCACGAACCAGCGCCTCAAAGTGAGGGGGCAAGGCGTATTCAAAGTTTTACTCTACATGCCGAATATTATCACGGCGAGTACGATTGCCGTGCTTTTTAACTCTTTGTTCTCGTACCCGATGGGTCCCATTAACACTTTGTTCGAGTCGCTAGGTTGGATTGATAATCCGGTCAATTTCCTGCAGGACAAGACGACTGCACGGGGAATTGTGGCGTTCATCCAATTCTGGATGTGGTACGGAAATACGATGATTATACTGATTGCAGGCGTTATGGGCATCAATCCCGCGTTATTCGAGGCTGCTGCAATCGACGGCGCCAACGGGTTCCAAACTTTCTTCCGCATAACGTTGCCAAGTCTTAAGACGATAATGCTCTACACGTTGATTACGTCGACGATCGGCGGTTTGCAGTTGTTCGATATCCCGCAGTTGTTCCTAGGCGGCGGTCCGGATGGCGCAACGCAAACTACGTCCGTGTTCATATACGGTCAAGCGTTCAAGGGAAGTTATATGTTCAATCGCGCGGCGGCGGCGAGCATGGTCATGTTCGTAATTGCGGCGATCTTGTCGGGACTGTTGTTCTACTTGATGCGCGACCGCGATGCGGCAAAACTTAAGAAAACACAAAAGAAGCTAGCTACGCAAGCGAAGGCAAGGGGGCTGTAAGACATGCAAAAAATTCAAAAGGATGCTACAGTCTCCCGTAACATTAATAGGACGATAATCTACGTTGTAGGTATCGCCTTGTCGCTGCTCAGTATCTTGCCGTTCTGGATTATGTTCGTCAACGCTACGCGCTCGACCCCGGAAATTCAAAGCGGGCTTTCCTTGTTGCCGTCTACGCACATGATGACGAACCTGGACGTGTTGCTGAGCAAGAGCTTCGATCCTCTTAAGGGATTTTTCAACTCGCTCATCATATCGGGTACCTCAACGCTTTGCGCGGTTTATTTCTCGTCGCTGACCGCGTACGCGCTGGTCGTATACAACTGGAAAGGGCGCCAAGCGTTCTTTACCTTCATCATGTTAGTCATGATGATTCCAGCACAGGCAAGCGCTATCGGATTTTATAAATTCATGTATCAATTGCATTGGACGAACAACTTCCTGCCGCTGATTCTACCTGCCATTGCTGCGCCGGCGATCGTGTTCTTCATGCGGCAATACTTGCTCTCCACGCTATCGATCGAGATGGTGGAGGCATCGCGTATTGACGGAGCGGGCGAATTATACACCTTCAACCGAATCGTCATCCCGGTTATGATGCCGGCTATCGCAACGCAGGCCATCTTTGCCTTCGTGGCCAGCTGGAACAACTTGTTCATGCCATTGATCTTGCTTACCCAGAAGGATAAATATACGTTGCCGGTCATGGTAAGCTTGCTTAAAGGCGATATTTACAAGACGGAGTTCGGTTCGATTTACATGGGGCTGGCGCTTACGGTGTTGCCGCTGTTCGTAATCTACTTCCTGTTGTCGAGGTATATTATCGCGGGCGTGGCGCTTGGCGGAGTGAAAGAGTAAGGATAGTTGGCTTAAATGAATGCGAGAGGGTTACCCGGCAGACGGTTGCAATTGGCCGTTTGAGGGGTAACCCTTTTTTCGAAGACAAAGGTGTGAACCCATTTGCTGATGCTTTTCCGTTTCGCTGTATAGATGATAAGGTGAACCGTATCATAAATAAGGGCAAGTTTTTTTGCGGAGTTCCTTGCGGGGCATGGATTTGTATATATGTGTGTAGTTTTCGGGCTACGGTAATGCTGAAAAGGTACATAGGGCAATCGTATTTTAATTGGACCATCCTCGTCACATCCCAAGGAAGGAAGGGGGCTTCGTGAACGGAGGAGGCTCCCCGAGGCTAGGAAAGAAAAGTGTCAGAAGTGTCAATGCTGGCAGCGAACGCGCTTCTGACGGTACTTTAGCTTTGCAGAAAGGGAGGGTCTCTAGATCACGATCGTAAAGGGCGAGGGGGCTTGCGTCTGGACAAAGAAAAAGCCCCGTCCACCTTGTCGGTGGAGGGGGCTGCGACGACGAGACATTGTCGTAGCGTCTCGTCGAATTCCAGTTCAATGCCTCGAAGCTTTTGGCCTTGCTGTACGGATATCTGCTTCACTATGGTCTGTATTAAGGTCTTCTGCGTTTCGACTGGAGAGGTCTGAAGAAGCCCGTTGAAGTCGCTGAGCGCCTTGCGTACAAGGTGGAGCGGAATGGGTTCCGCTTGGTTTTCGTCAAGCTGGCGTTCCGCTTCGGATTTCCGGTTTGCAAGTACGTCGTACTTCGACTTCAGCTCGTTGATGCGCTCGACCAGCATGTCGTTGTCGATCGCGTCGCTTTCGTAGAGAGCAAAGTACCTCTGCTTCTGGGAGTCTAGCGTCTTCAGCTCGCGTTTGATATATGAGTTGGAAACCTAAGGTGCTGCGGATTATCATATTATCGTATATTGCCTTAAGCTTCTATGAGCCTTTTTGGAGATTGCTTATCAGAGGATTGCTGGAGCCGAATTTCACTTGGAATTATATGGGTATAGGTGGCACAGGAATGACGGGAGATTATTGGGTCATCCTAGCGGTTATCACACTAGGTTTGTGCTGAAACACTTCATATCGAGCTTCCGTATCTGTGGGTTATTTTACCCTTTGATGCCATGTTCTTTTTAATAACCTCAGTATGGATACTTTATTTTAGAAAAATGTATGGTAGAGAATCTAGACCTAGGTGGAGTCGTGTGAACAGTGTGTTGGTTTTTCTTGCAGTTGGGTTGATCCCATTAGAATATATACTGTTCAATAGTGGAGCACAGCATGGTCTATTAGATCGAGTGGGGGTATTTGTTACATTTGTTCAATGGATATTTCTTAATCTAGCAATCTATCCATGGGTCATTTGCGTGTTTTGAATAGACGAATTAGCTAAATATCATTTGGCATACCTCCTTGAAAAAGGGACGGTATCATGGTTTTTGTCGTGCGACTGACTATTTTTGAAGGTTATATCCATTATTAAATGTAAATTTAGAGGAAATATCTATTGATCATTTTCGTGACCTACTTTATGATTTGAATAATGGAATCTGACTATTGAATTCGAGGGGGGGCATTCCTTCCATGCATGCAAAAAATAGGAGAAGTAGACGGAGGGGCGGATACGGTTCTAGATGCTCTATCGGATTATATGAAAGATGGACTGCTCGTCCTGCCGACGCATACCTGGTCCTATATTAACGCGGACAACCCTAGATTTTCCGTGGATGGTTCGCCGGTATGCGTAGGGCTCTTGCCAGAGCTATTCCGGAAGCGTCCCGGTGTCGTACGTTCCGCCCATCCGACTCACTACGTGGTAGTTGCTAGTAGGAGTAGATCTTCGCTGCAATACTTTTAGCAATTACATATGGGGGTAACTATCTATGAACCTGCTTCGCAAACCATTTTCCGCATTCGTCATTTTATTCGTATTGGCGGGCTTTATATTGCCTGCCGGCCAAATGAAAGCGCATTCCGAGCCGATTTCGGCGGGGCCGTCCCTGCTTTTGGATGACGGTACAACCCAGATGGTCGATTTAATTAACCAAGACAGGACGCAGGATCGCATTGCCGTCTATACGCGCAAATACGGAGAGAAAACCAAACCTTTTGATTCCGCTACGGTCGAATACATCGTTTCCGGCAATACCGTCGTCGTGATCAACACGAAGGGCTTAAATGGGACCAACATCCCGACGAAAGGGTTCGTGGTATCGGTACCTGCGGCGGGGCCTTTCGGTAAGATCGAAATCGGACAAAAGCTGACGCCCGCCAATATGGAGGAAGTGACCCTTCCGCCAAACTATATTCAAATCGGCGGTCTCTCGGTTGGAATCGATAGATTTAACGATATTCGGGGTGAAAGCGAAGTGGTTTTGTTCCAGCCGAGCTATGGTTCCAGTACCCATACGAATCCTTGGGGGTTAGAGTTCACCATAGTAAATGATCAGGTCACGCATGTGGTTTCCGTGTCGGACCAGGCTGCGAACAGCACCCTCGTCGATAATGATTCCCTGATTCCCGCACAAGGGTATGTGATCTCCATTCATACTTCTAGTCCGTATTTCGCTCGACTGGACGGCAAGTTAAAAGTAGGCGACTCTGCGAAACTCGTATTAAGCCAACAGGAAGAGGGAGTAACCTACAAAGTCATCCAGACCGGTTATGACGAACTTAATTCGCCGATCCGGGATTTGGACAAAATGGTCGTGTACGACAGTTCATTCGGAAAGAAAACCGACACCAATTCTTGGGGGAACGAGGTGACGGTTGACGCCAGAGGAGTTGTCATCCGAAACGGGGGCAACAATAGCGATATTCCCGAAGGAGGGCATGTCATTTCGGGAGTCGGAACAACGGCCGCTTGGCTGTCCGTTAATGCCAAGGTTGGGGCTACCGTGCGGATAGACCAAACGCGCAAACAGATTACGGTCGTGTATACTCCGGAATCGTATTTGAATAAGGCCGAAATCATGCTGGAGAACGCGAAGGCGGGACTCCAAGTTTCCAAACAACGTTATCTGGACGTCCCTTATTCGCAAATAGAGAGTGAGATCGCATCGGCCCGAAGCTTGCTAGAGCAGGCTCGATCCAAAGTGGATAGCGGCGATTATTCAGGGCTCATCTCTTTGCTGGGGGAGTTGGACCAGAAGGCGGAAGATACGCTGTTCATGAACTACGAGTCGCGAAAAGTAGAGACGCGGGGAGTATGGAGAAGACCGACGGAAACAAGTCTCGAGCAGGTCAAAGAGACTCTGGACAAGATCGCGGGTCTTCATATCAACTCTATTTATTTGGAAACCTGGTGGGACGGGTTTACGATCTACCCTTCCCAATCGAAGGATACGGAATTGAATCCGATTTATGAAGGCTTTGACGTAATGAAGGCCTATATCGTGGAAGGGAAGAAGCGTGGCATCGAAATTCACGCCTGGGTGCAGAACTTCTATGTCGGACAAGGGCATACGAGCCCGGTTTACGACGACCATCCGGAATGGACGATGCTCAGTAGAAGTGGAAGACACTATAGCATGGGTAGCGATCGGTTCAGACATTACTTCTTTAACCCGGCTTTGCCGGAAGCCAGAGAATTCGTTCTATCGGTGTATAAAGAACTGGTCAAGAAGTACGATCTGGCAGGGTTACATTTGGACTTCGTCCGTTATCCGGAATCCGGAGATTATACGAACGACTTCTCTTACGATCCTTACACCCGAGACTTGTTCAAGAAGAAATACAAGGTAGATCCGATTGATTTATTTCCGGGCGATGACTTATGGGAGAAATGGAACCGGTTCCGGATCGATATTATTAATAGTTTCGTAGACAAGGTTGCTACGGAAATCGTTCCCCTCCGTCCCGGCATGAAGCTCACGGCGGCCGTATGGCCAGATTACGAGAGTTCCCCGCAGAACGTGCTGCAGGAGACGAAAAACTGGACGAACAAGAAATATATGGACAATATTTTCCAGATGTCCTATGTGCCGGATGCGGCCTTGCTTGAAGCCGATGTGAACAATTCTCTGAATTTGATGAACTACAATGGCTTCGTTACTAGCGGCATTGCCACCAATTTGAATTTCACCAAGTCCTCGATCGTCGAACAGGTGGATGCGGCTTATCGGTTCGGAGCGTCCGGAGCGTCTTTATTCGAGTGCGAGTCCCTATTCGAAAACGGTTATGATCATGATTTGCGAATCGGTATTTACCGTAACGAAGCAATCATGCCGGATTATGCGACAACCAAACCGCTGTATACGATTCTTGAAGAGATCGCTCGTAAAACGAACGAGGTTTACGTGCCGTTAAACGGGATGAATCAAAACGATGCAGATGAAATCTCCCAAGGGCTTCTGGACGAATTGAGCAAATATAAAACGCAGAATAAGATGAATCGCGAAATTGTCCTGCCTTTGAAGGAGTATGTCATGCAATTAGGTTCGAAGGTCAGGAATCATCCGTCCATTGACGCGGAAGTGAAAAATCGCATGATCGACGATATGCATCGCGCGATCAAAATCATGGATATTTATCTCTCGAAAACGAGAGGCAAAACGAAGTAGATTGCAGAAAAGCTACTAGAAAGGCCAGCATCTACATTTTCCATCTTGACGGAGGCTCCTATGAAAAACATCATGCTCAGACTGATTGCGAGTACGCTATTCCTTTGCATTGGGATGTCATTTTATTTGTTGCCATCAGCCGAGGCTCATTCCGGTACGTTCGTATTTACGGAGGTTTCCTCTAAGGATCAAGATCTATACGTTACGCTTCGATTCGACACGCTCACGGCGCTTGAAATACCCGGGGACATCGATATGAAGCTGGACGGCAAGCTAGATGAGGAGGAGTTGGAGGCGGCGCTCACGACGGTTATTCGTCCGTATCTGGAGCAGGGATTTACGGTCAAGAACAACGGAACGAAGCTGTCGATGGAAATGGTAAATAGCTCGATGCCTAATCCGAATATCGTGAGGCTTGAACTCAAGTATTCGGCGGATGAACCTATCGACAAGATGGAGATTCACTATGATCTTTTTTTTCACAGAGCTCCTTCCCACAATAATATCGGCACCTTCCGCCTGGCCGACGGAAGTACGCAAGAGTTTATTCTGAATGCATCGGACAAAGTCTGGTCTTATCGCTTTTCCGATCCGGCTCCGAGCTCATGGGCAACGATAAAGGACTTCGTTTCGCTTGGAGTGCACCATATTTTGACGGGATACGATCATTTGATATTTCTCCTGGCTTTATTGTTGGTGGCATCCAAGTGGCAGCGAATTCTGCTGCTGATCAGTTCATTTACCGTCGCTCACAGCATTACGTTGATCTTAGCGGCGACCGGTGTGGTTACGCCTGTGTCGAGATGGGTGGAAGCCTTAATCGCTTTGTCGATCGTATATGTGGCCGTTGAAAATGTAGTGGTGCAACGAGCTATGCAATATCGTATCATTCTGGCGTTTGCCTTTGGATTAATCCATGGGTTCGGTTTTTCCAGCGTCTTGAGGGAGATCGGTTTGCCGAAAGGGCATGAACTCGTGGCGCTGCTCACATTTAACGTCGGAGTAGAAATCGGCCAACTGGCCGTCGTAGCTTGCGTAACTCCGCTGCTCTTGTATGCCAGAAAGCAGTCATGGGGTGCGGCTTCGCAACGTTATGCCTCTTTAATGACCGGAGTTGTCGGACTTTATTGGTTTATCACCCGCATTATATAGAGGAATTATTTATTATTTTATAATAAAAAGAAAAAAATATTTTTTATTGAAAGGAATTCGGAAAAAGGGCTGGAATATAGTTATTGAATACCAGAATCCACAAAAACCATAGACAGGGGAATAACATGAGAAAACTATCAAAGATTTCATTACTTGCAGTTCTGGGTTGTTCATTGCTGCTGCCCTCAAGCTTTCAATGGAATCAAAGCAACACGGCGAATGCGGCGGAAAAGCCGCTCGTAAGCTTTCCGGTGCTCAGCGACATTCATATGTTGCAAAACGATTACGTCTCCGAGCAGAAATTCACTAATGCATTAAATGATCTTAACAAAATCAATCCGAAATCCGACGCGCTCATTCTTAACGGCGATTTGACGATTACGGGACGAAACGAAGATTATGATTTGATGAACAAGGTTCTGAAAGCCGCTCCCCATCCGAAAAACGTGTTTTATACGATCGGAAACCACGAATTCTATAAGGCGTGGTTCGATCCGAAGACGGGAATCAACAATCCGGACGGTTTCCCGAACGGGGAAACGGAAAAGATGTCGATCGACCGGTATTTGAAGAAGACCGGTACGAAGAAGCTGTATTACGATCAATGGATTAACGATTATCATTTCATCTTCCTTGGTTCGGAGAAATACCGGCAGTCCGATCCGACTAATGGAGAAGATGCCTTCCTCTCCCAAACGCAGTTGGACTGGCTAAAAACGAAATTAAAAGAAAAGGCATCCGCCAACAAGCCGATTTTCTTGTTCCTGCATCAGCCGATCGGATTCACCGTGGCGGGTACGGACATGTCGGCACCGGAAAATGCCCGCGCAGTCATTCAGTACAAGCAATTGACGGAAATTCTGGCGAAATATCCGCAGGTCATTAATTTCTCAGGCCATACGCACTGGTCGCTCGGCCTGCCGAACCAAACCGTTCAATATGAGTTCACGATGGCGAACTCCGGAAGCGTACGCGATCCGTATAACGACAAGGACCAGCCGCTGGGCGGGGCGCAAAGCGACGGCCTATACGTTCAGGCATACAAGAACAAAGTCGTTATCAAGGCGCGCGACTTCAACCAACACAAATGGTACAAGCAAGTATATACGATCAACTTCCCGTATAAGGGGAAGAAGAACCCGAATCAACCGAAGGAACCGGAAGCCTTGTCTTGCGCCGAGCCGGTAAAAGCCGATCTGATCGATTACCGCTTCGAGAAATCGGCAACGGAAGACAGCTCCGCGAGCAAAAACAACGGCATCGAGGCAGGAACGCCAACGGTTCAATATGATCCGGCATTCGGAAAGAACGTCCTCGTATTGGACGGTAAGTCCTATGTCAGAATCAAGGATAACGCGGGTCTTCGTCCGGATGCGCTGACGTTGACAGCGCAATATTCCTTGAATTCGTTGGAAGGCGTCCAGGATATCGTAGCGAAAAATCAAGGCTCCGATTACGGATTTGAATTCAATCCGGACACCAAGCAAGTTGAAGCCTGGTTCTATATCAAAGGAGATACGGAATCGAAATATCTCATAGCAAAAACACCTCCGATAAAGGCAAACACGGTGTACACTACAGTGGCTACCTATGACGGTAAAGAGTTGGTTATGTATCAGGACGGAGTTAAAGTGGACGCTCAAGCTTTCAAAGGCAAGATCA
The DNA here is from genome assembly GCF_042655785.1 of Cohnella yongneupensis. Classification (NCBI taxonomy): domain Bacteria; kingdom Bacillati; phylum Bacillota; class Bacilli; order Caryophanales; family Paenibacillaceae; genus Cohnella; species Cohnella yongneupensis. The sequence continues at coordinate 62,444 of NZ_JBHSNC010000005.1, read as the reverse complement.
GCAATTCCGGGGTCATCGTCGATTTGGCGATCGGGGTAGACCCTGAGCCGGATGACGCCGTAAGAAGCTACGCCGCGGGTAAAATCGGCCTCGTTCAAGTGTACGGAAAAGCATTGAGCAAAGAGCAAGTCGGCTGCTTGCAGCAACAACTGAAAAATCAAGTAACCGCCGACCTCGTTGACTATCGGTTTGACGTTTCGGCGATCGAGGATAGTTCCCCGGCCAAGAACAACGGAATTGCGGTCGGCAATCCTACGGTTCAATTCGATGAGGCGTTCGGGAAAAAGGTACTCGTTCTGGACGGCAAGTCTTATGTTCGAATCAAAGACAATGCTGCGCTCCGTCCTGATAAGTTAACGCTCGCCGCTCAGTTTTCTCTAGATAAGCTGGATAGCGTTCAGGATCCCGTGGCTAAAAACCAGTCGTCCGATTACGGCTTGGAATTTAACCCCGCAACTCAGAAGCTGGAAGCATGGTTCTACGTGAAAGGCGATACGGAAGCGAAATACGTGATCACCACGACACCTGAACTAAAAGCCAAAACGGTGTATACCGTTGTCGTAACTTACGACGGCAATGAGCTGGTCATGTATTTGAATGGTGCGAAAGTCGATAGCAAGCCGATGAAGGGGAAGATTAGCACTGGCGGAGATATCGTTGATTTGACGATCGGCGTAGATCCGGAACCGAACGACACGGCCAGAAGCAACATGACCGGCAAAGTCGGTTTCGTCAAGGTCTATTCCAAAGCGCTGAATAAAGATCAAGTTGCCGCGTTGTTCGCGGGATTGAAGAAATAACGAATTAGCGATAGCCTTCTTTCTTGCTAGCCTTTGGCGGGCGGAAAGAAGGCTTTTGTTTTTGAAGATCATTCACAGGAGCGACGATGCTATGTAAAAGAAGAAGGGGAGATCGGAATGGAATTGAAGTGGCATACTCCGCATGATCAGCCGTTTCATGTCGCAGGTTTTGCTTGGTTCGAACAAGATCGGATCTATCGGAGACTTCCGCAAAATCCGTCGCACGCTCTTCCGGAGGCTGTTGATTATCTGGCCAATAACACGGCTGGCGGGCAGATTCGTTTTCAAACGGATTCGAGCAAATTGTCCATAAAAGTAAAATTGGATGGAAAGGCAGATATGAACCATATGCCTGCTACGGGACAATGCGGCTACGACTGTTATATCGGAATGCCGGGCGAGCAGACTTTTTATAGCACTGCCAAATACGATCATTCGAAGGAAGAATACGAGGTTGATCTGTTCGAACGCTATGATGGGGGACTCCGGAACATAACGCTGTATTTTCCCCTCTATAGAGGGGTGAAGGAGATTCTGATCGGTCTGGATCAGGGAGCGGCGCTCGTATCGCCTCCTCCGTATGACAGTAACAAACGGATCGTGATTTACGGCACTTCGATCACGCAGGGAGGCTGCGCTTCGCGTTCGGGAATGGCTTATCCGAACATTTTGAGCCGCAAGATCAACTGGGAATTTATTAATTTAGGGTTCTCAGGAAGTGGAAAGGGCGAAGCGGAGGTAGCCCGGGTTATCGGAGAGATTCCAGACCCGGCGCTTTTTGTTCTCGATTATGAAGCCAATTGCGTGAGTCCGGAGCTGTTCGCAACAACACTGCCCGAATTTATCAGAATTTATCGCAGCATGCATCCCGAGGTGCCGATTCTTGTACTATCGCAAATCCGTTTCGGGCAAGAGCTCTTGGAGCGCGCACAGCTCGACATGCGATTGACACGGAGAAAAATTCAGATTGATACCGTCCGCGAATTCCGTGAACAAGGCGATAACCATCTCTTTTTCTATGACGGAGAGTCTCTGCTAGGCAGCGATTTCGCAGAATGCACCGTGGACGGCGTTCATCCGACGGATCTCGGCTTCTGGCGTATGGCCGATCATCTGGAACCTGTGTTGAGAACCTATCTATAAAGTTTCCTTTGGAATCGCCCAACCTTGTTCAAATCTATCCTCTCGGGAACGCAGATTCAAAGCTTGGAGGCTTATATTTGGACGGTCGCCCGATATACTTGGGTCCATTGGGTGAAAAAGCGTGCGCACGCTCCCAAGTCCATCGAAATCAACGGGGTGTCCGATTGGCTAGCCGATCCGGATCCGATTCCTCTTGACCATCTGCTTGAAATCGAAGCCTACCGGACATTGCGCCGGGAATCACCTTCCTATCTAGCATTCATCGCCGAATTGTTGTCATGTATTACTATGATGGCTTTAAACAAGGCGAAATCGCCCAAGCTCTCGACATCTCTGTCGGTACGGTAAAATGGCATATGCATGAAGCCAGTGTTAAACCGATCCGGTTTACCGGAGATAGAGAACGGAATAGCGACACTGGGACTCGTCGATAAGCTAAATGGTTCTGCCGCTATCGATTATTCCGGTTGGAGACCTGACGGAAGTTTCGAAGCGCGAAAATTACAAATAGACTAGAATCAAAGGAGTTGAATGATCCATGACTGAGCGGAAGGATGGCTTGAAGCCGAAAGTTCAATCTTACCTCGATCGGATCGGTTTTACGGGTCCGCTGGATGGGAGCGCGGAAACTCTTGCTATGCTGCAGGAACGTCATCTGCATGCGGTCCCATACGAGAATCTGGATATTGTGCATCGGATTCCGTTATCGCTGGGAATCCCAAAGCTTTTCGACAAAATCGTTGTTCGCCGCCGCGGCGGGTATTGTTTTGAACTTAATGCCCTGTTTGGGTGGCTTTTGCGGGAGTTAGGATACCCGGTGACGGATTTCATGGCGCGGTTCTGGCGGGATGAACCGAATACGCCTCCAAAAAGGCGTCATCATGTCCTGAAGGTTGACGTTGGGGATGATTCTTATCTTTGCGATGTGGGCGTAGGAGGGATCGTGCCGCGCAGGCCAATCCAAATAATTGAAGGTCTTAAGCACGATCAGGAAGACGAGCGGTATGTTCTGAAACGGGATCCCTACTTTGGTTGGGTATTATGTGAGTATAAGCACGAGCAATGGGAATGGCTGTACTCCTTCACCGAGGAACCGCAGCTGCCGAAAGACTTCGAAATGGCCACCTTTTGGTGCGAGAACGCTCCCGACTCCATTTTCATCCGCGACAGCATGCTCGCCGTACGGACGCAAGAGGGGCGCAATACCATTGCCGGCGAGGAGTTCCGCATCTTTACATCCAACGGTGTCCGCGTATTTACTCCGCAGAGCAAGAGGGAATACGATGAGGCTTTGCGGACGTACTTTGGGATAGTCTTGGAGAAAACCGTTTGACGACGCCGATCCATTTCCAGAAGAGGAGAGGTGACATGTATTTGAAAACCTGATTTGGCAGGTTTCTGGGATAGTATTCGGTTTTTGGAACCCACATCTTGAAACAAGTAAGAAGCCGGTGCAATCGCTGCACCGGCTTCTTACTTGTTTCTACTCGATAATGAATCCTTTGAAATCGAGATGAGTGGATACTCCGGAGAACACCTCCAGGCGATGAAGGCCCAGATCCAAAACGCCTGCGTTAGTTTCCGTTTCCTTCAGTGCCAAGGTCACTCCGTTTATTTTCAAATAAGTGCTCGAAGAAGGCGTTCCTTTGAACGCTTTTAAGGTCAACGCTCTCGTGGAGTCTACGAACACCCATGCCGTCATGATCTTCGTGTCCGAGTTTTCAGCCTTCGAATAATCGACGTATACCTTGAAGGGATCCTTCGGCTCTTCAGGCATCGTCAACCAATCTTCCGGAACGCAATTCGAAATCCTTTGGGTGGAGTAGTCGATTTTGGCATACCCTTCGATCGCGAGAGTCATGGGACAGAGACGGGCAAACAGCAACTCCGCCTCGTATTGATGTCCGACATCTCCGAAATGAAGACGGTCCGAAATGATGCTTTGAGAACTATATGAAGAATACAATAGAAATCTCTCGGTCAACCGGCTCATATCGATTAAAGGCAAACGGTATTCCTCCGCGAGCTCCCGCTTCACTTCGTTGGCCACGGAATCGATATGTCCGTTCGTTCTCATGGGATATTCATCGGCGTAGATCGTCATGACTCCCGGCTGCAGAATCGCTTGGGTAGTCAGAAGAAAGGGTTGAATACGTTTCGAATAACACCATTCGATGATGTCCCGAATATGCCCCTCGAAACCGTCCCTGTATGCTTTCTCGTTCGGATACATCAGCCGGTCATTGATTCCGAAGCCGATCCCGATCATCTTTACGTCCGCATAGGCGGAGGTCGGACCAAATAACGGTTCCAGATTAGCACTTGCCCAACTGGCGATTTGACCGCTGAATCCCGCGTTATAGATGCGCAACGCTTCATTTCCGGTCGCTTTCCTTAGAATTCCCTCCAGTTTCTTGGAGAAGGAATTAGGCGAGATGCTGTCCATTCCAACCGTATTGGCTTGCCAGTCCGTGGTGTTGACGCCGTCGATCGTACTGTCTCCGAAGAACGCCACCGGAAACTTGCTGCCTTGAAGCCATTCGGTCCAGGCGTCATTGAAAGTGTATATCTGGGTTTTCAGGCGAATTCCTCCTAGGATAATGAATGTCTCCTTATGTTAGTTCAGTTCGTTAAATAGTGGAGTTTTCCTTTATATTTCATGAAGTAAATAATTGCTCTGTTGTTAACGACTTGTCAATCCCTGCGTAATCAACTATCCTTTAACTATGAAAATCGATGAAAAGCGGTGGTAGAAGATGTCTAGATTAGGGACAAAGCTAAATCAATCGAATACGCTTCTTATGATATCGAGCATTTATTCTTCCCTCACGAAAGCGGAGAAGAAAGTAGCGGACGTCGTTCGGAATAACCCGGAGGAAGCGGTACTGGCCACAGTCACGGATTTATCCGAACAAGCCGGCGTAGGCGAAACTTCGGTCATCCGTTTCTCGAGGAAATTAGGCTTCCGCGGGTTCCATGAGTTCAAATTGTCGGTCGCTCAGGATTTGGTGGACCGGCCGCACTCCGTGTCGAACACCGATATCGAAGATGATGACGATTTAATGACCGTAGCCCGCAAAGTGACGATTAAACACGAGATGTTGCTGAAAAACACGCTGGATCTCGTGAACGCGGACAATCTTCAAGCGGCGGTGAATAAAATTCTCGCCGCCAATAAGATATACGTCTACGGAGTAGGCTCCTCCGGCATTACGGCGTTGGATCTCCATTACCGACTGATGCGGATCGGGATGAACGTAGAAGCCCACAGGGACGCGCATATCATTGCGATGTCCGCCGCATTGGTGAAGAAGGGCGACCTAGTATTCGGCATATCGACGTCTGGGAGTACGCGGGACTTGGTGGATCCGATCCGTCAAGCCAAAAAGAACGGAGCGGACGTGATCTGCCTAACGAGTCATCTTCGTTCCCCGATTGCCGCTCACGCCGATACGGTGCTGCTGATGCCTTCCAGGGAAATGCCCATGGAGGGCGGGGCATTGTCCACGAAATACGCGCAAATTCATTTGCTCAATATTTTGACTACCTTGCTCACCATGAAAAGGGAAACAGCGAAGGATTCGTTGGAAAAGACGGCGATCTCAGTGGCGGACAAGCTTTACTAAAATACGAATTTGGCAAGGGAAAGGTCTTAGGATCTTTCCTTCTTTTTTGCTGGAAATTAACTCCTTTCAATGGTGGATTTTTTGTTCTATTACAAAATAAATAGTGGAGTAATTATTTATTACGTGATACGATAATAGCATAATAATCTCTGCAATTGAAAGGGACGCATATGAAAACATCGGCAGATATCGTAGTGTTGGGTGGAGGGTTAGGCGGCTGCATGGCCGCATTGGCTGCCGCAAAAAGCGGTCTTCACGTCATTCTCACGGAGGAGACGGACTGGCTCGGAGGTCAATTGACCAGCCAGGCTGTTCCGCCGGATGAGCATCGATGGATCGAGAGCTTCGGTTGTACGCGTACTTATCGGGAATTCCGCGAACGGGTCCGGCGTTATTATAAGGATAATTATCCTCTGAAGGAAGAGCCGTCCCTTAACGAAAGACTGAATCCAGGCAACGGGTGGGTCAGCCGGCTTTGTCATGAACCGAAGGTCTCGCTGCGGGTAATTGAAGATATGCTTGCGCCCTACACGAGTAACGGGCGTATCCTCTTGTACCTAGGATTCCGACCGGTAAAGGCCGATGCGAACGGAGACTTCGTAAACTCGGTAACGGTCTTTAATGAGTCTACGGGCTCACGGGTGACGCTTACGGCAGCGAGCTTCTTGGATGCCACGGAGTGCGGTGATTTACTTCCACTTGCAGGCATCGAATATGTTACGGGAGCCGAGGCGCGTAGCGAGACCGGGGAACCCCATGCGCCGGATATCGCGGATCCGCTCGATATTCAATCGATTACGCACGTGTTCGCTCTCGACTACGCGGAAGGCGAAGACCACACGATCGGAAAACCGGAGCAGTACGATTTCTGGCGGACGTTCGTGCCAGGCTTCTCCCGTCATCCGTTGCTAAGTTGGGTCATCCCGGATGTGAGCGCAACGGATGAGATGAGAGAAATCGTCTTTATGCCGGATGGAATCGAACCGATGCCTTTATGGACATATCGGAGAATTATAGACGCTTCCTTATATGAGGCTGCTTTCTACGAAAGCGATATCACTTTGGTGAACTGGAGCCAAAACGATTATTTCCTCGGCCCCGTTTATGAGGTTTCGGAGGAAGAGAGACTTGTGAATTTGTTAGGAGCGAGGCAACTTAGCCTCTCGCTCGTATACTGGCTGCAGACGGAAGCGCCCCGTCCCGACGGAGGCAAGGGTTATCCCGGCATAAGGCTTCGTAAGGATGTTCTAGGGACGGAAGACGGATTGGCCAAGTATCCGTATATTAGGGAGTCAAGGCGGATCAAAGCCGTACAGACCGTTACGGAAAACGACGTCAGCCGGGAGGTGCGCGGAGATCGGGGAATTCGCAGGTACGAGGACAGCGTCGGGGTAGGCAGTTATCATCTGGACCTTCATCCGACGACCCGGACCAACCGGATGTGCTACATTCCCAGTTATCCTTATGAAATTCCGCTGGGCGCATTGCTGCCGATTCGGGTCAAAAATGTGCTCCCGGCTTGCAAGAACATTGGGACGACCCAGATCGCCAACGGATGTTACCGCCTTCATCCGACGGAGTGGAATATCGGCGAATCCGCGGGGTACCTAGCCGCTTATGCGATTAAGAATGGAATTACGCCGCATGAGGTGCGTGCCGATAGCGACCATCTGAGCTCGTTCTTGGAGCTGTTGGATCGGGAAGGAATTCAAACCCACTGGCCGGATGAAGTCGCGAAGCAGGAATGAACATGTCGTAAAGGAGTGTCGGCAGCAATGAAACATTCAATAGGGGTAGATATCGGGGGAACGAAAATTCAGTTTGCGACGGTCGATCCGGAAGGGCGGATCGTGCATAGGCACTTGATTCCGACCGAAGCGCACCTTGGGCCGAAGCAGGTCATGGACAAAGTGATGATCGGCATTGACGCGCTGGCGTCTTTATACCCTTCTTTGAACGAGATAGAGGGGATTGGCATCGGTAGCGCAGGCCAAATCAATTTCCGGACGGGGGCGGTCGAATTCGCCGGAGATACGATGCCGGGGTGGACCGGAACGGAAATCAGGAGAGACGTGGAGCAACGTTTCCGCAAGCCGGTGTACGTCGATAATGACGTGAATGTAATCGCGGTTGCGGAGAAGGTCTTCGGCGCAGGCCGAAATTATAACAGTTTTGTCTGCTTGGCTTTGGGAACCGGCCTCGGAGGAGCTATCGTGGAAGCCGGTCAACTCGTGCGCGGATATTTCGGCGGAGCCGGAGAATTGGGGCACGTATCGGTCGATTTCAATGGTCCGCGTTGCGGCAGCTGTGGCAATAATGGCTGCATCGAGTTGTATGCATCGGGTACGGGAATTGCCAGATTAGGCAGCATTGCGCTCGAAGGAAGCTCGGCTGAGCACGGCTGGGAAGCGAATTCCAGGAGCATCATTCAAGCATGGCTACAAGGCGAACCTCTTGCCGCCGAGGTGATGGATCAGGTCATCCGGGCACTTGGAGCAGCTATCGCAGGGTTCATTCATATGTTTAATCCCGAAGCGGTTATCATCGGAGGGGGCGTGTCGGAAACGGGGCGCGTCTTTTTCGAAAGACTGGATCAGGCGGTACAAGCTCGAACTTCGACTGCCATGTATAAAGCATGCAAGCTTCTTCCCGCTTATGTCGGCGCGGATGCGGGTGTGATCGGGGCCGCCGCTCAAATATGGTACCATGGCGATTTTTAATGAAAATAGCAGGGAGGAATTACGTTGAAATTGACGAACAAAATCGGAGTCATCGCGGACAGCTTTCGTTTGCCGGTGCGAGAAGCGCTGCTCAAAGCCAAAGAAGTCGGTGCCGAAGGAGTCCAGATTTATGCGGTGAGCGGAGAGATGGATCCCGAGAGCTTATCCGGACCGGCACGTAAAGAGTTGAAGAAGTATATCGAGTCTCTCGGTCTCGACATTTCCGCGCTCTGCGGCGATCTGGGAGGACACGGGTTTCAGGACGGCGCCGCCAACGCGTTGAAAGTGGAGAAGTCAAAGCGCATTCTGGATCTGGCCGTAGAGTTGGGCACGAACGTCGTGACGACCCACATCGGCATCGTCCCGAGCGAACATAATGCCGTGTATGAGTCCATGCAGTCAGCATGCGAGGAACTGAGCCGCTATGCGACCGGCATGGGAGCGTACTTCGCGATCGAGACCGGACCGGAGCGCGCGGCGCATCTCAAGGCGTTCCTCGATACGTTAAGTACCAAAGGCGTATCCGTCAATTTCGATCCCGCGAATATGGTCATGGTAACCGGAGACGACCCCGTGCAAGGAGTTAAATTGTTAAAAGATTATATCGTACATACGCATGTCAAAGACGGGGTCCGTTTCAAGGAAGTCGATCCGCGCGAAGTATACGGGGCTCTTGGCTTCGAACCGATGGACCACGGGAAGATCGCCGAGATGGTCGCATCCGGCGAAGCTTTCAAGGAGGTTCCGCTCGGAGAAGGGGGCGTGAAGTTCGATGAGTACTTCCAGGCTCTTCAAGATATCGGGTATAACGGCTATCTAACGATCGAGCGCGAGGTCGGGACCAGCCCGGAAGAGGATATCCGGAAGGCCGTGCAGTTCATCCGGCAATACCGGAAACAAGCATGAAGATACATTTTCTGGGCACCTCAGCAGCGGAAGGATGGCCAGCCTTGTTCTGTCGCTGTCCGCATTGCGCCAAGGCTAGGGAACTAGGCGGCAAGAACATCCGCACGCGAAGCTCCGCCATTATCGACGATACGCTGAAAATCGACTTCCCTCCGGATACGCTGCATCACGTTCTGCGCGACCGGATCGATCTCGGATTGGTGAAGGACTTGTTTGTGACCCACACCCATTCGGATCATCTGAGAGCGGAAGATTTGGAAATGAGACTGCCTGTCTACGCGCATGGACTGGATCATCCGCTGCGCGTTTACGGACATGACGCCGTTGTCCGTAAATGTCGGGAAGCGGTCGGAAGACCCGGCGCCGAGCACATTTCGATCCGGCGGATTTTGCCGTTCGAGACCGTGGATACGGGGACGACACTCGTAACGGCGTTGCCCGCTAATCATGATCCGGACGAAACTTGCCTGCTCTATTATATTGAGAAAGACGGTAAGAGCATCTTTTACGGGCATGATACCGGCCTTCTTCCGGAAGAGACCTGGAGCTGGCTGGCGAGCCGGAAGCTGGACTTGGCGATCCTCGACTGCACGAACGGGAATCTTCCGTTTACCGGAAGCCATCTGAATATCGAAGCGGTACTCGCTATTCGAAATCGGCTGAATGACGCGGGGATTCTCCGGAACGGGGGACAAACGGTCGTAACCCATTTTTCTCATAACATCGGCTTGCTTCATGATGATCTGACGGCGATATTCAACCCGGAGTATATCATCGTCGCCTATGATGGCATGGTTATATCCATTTAAAAAAATATAATATCCAAATTAAATAAAAAATGTGGAAAATAAATCCCTTTGGTGTTACCCTAATAGCGAATACAAAACGTGGAGGTACGAACTATGTCCAAGATCAAAGTCGCTATCATCGGCTGCGGTACGATTGCAAATTCCGCGCATATCCCGGCTTACCTAAAGAATAACGAAGCGGAGATTAAATATTTCTGCGATATTAACCTGGAGAAGGCCGAGAAGGCCGTCAAGGATTACGGTTGCGGAACGGCAATCGCGGATTATAGCGAGCTTCTGTCGGATCCGGAAATCGAGGCCGTATCGATTTGCACGCCGAACAATGTTCATTCCTCTATCGCCATCGACTGTCTGCGCGCAGGCAAAAACGTTCTCTGCGAGAAACCGGCCGCCAGAACATACGCCGACGCGCTGGAAATGCAGAAGGTTCAGCACGAAACCGGCAAAGTGCTTAATATTGGCGTCGTAAACCGTTTCAATACCGGAGTAAACATCATCAAGAACATGATTGAAAACGGCGAATTGGGCGAGATCTATCATGTATACGCGAGCTTCCGGTCCCAGCGTTCGATCCCGGGTCTTGGCGGAGCGTTCACCACGAAAGAAATCTCGGGCGGCGGAGCACTGATCGATTGGGGCGTTCACTTCCTCGACATCGTTATGTACTGCACGGGCGACCCGCGTCCGAAGACGGTAACCGGGAAAGCCTACAGCAAATTGGGACGCGATATGAAAAACTATTCCTATTTGAACATGTGGGCGGGACCACCCAACTTCGAAGGGACCTATGACGTGGACGACTTCGTCACCGCTATGATCCGCACGGAAGGCCCCTCGATCACCTTGAACGGCGCTTGGGCTCAGAATATCGGCGTCGATGAAATGTATATCGATTTCTTGGGCGATAAAGCGGGTATCCGTCTCCAGTATGGTTCCGATTTCAAACTATACAGTGCCCAGAACGGCGCTTTGCTGGAAACAACGCCGAAATTCAACGCGAAGGACATGTTCCAGAACGAGGTTGATGCCTTTTTGCAGTGCATCGGGACAGGAGAGAAACTTCCGTCTCACATCGATACGGTCATTTTATCTTCCCAAATCATGCAGGCGATTTACGATTCTTCCGAAAGCGATTCAGAAATCAAATTTTGAGCGGATTGGGGAAAACGAGATGAAAAAAGTAGGTTTTATCGATTATTTTCTAGATGAATGGCATGCGGAGAAATTTCCGGAATGGATTGAAGAAGCGTCTGGCGGTCAATATAAGGTCGTCTACGCTTATGGTAAGATCGATTCTCCGGAAGGCCTCTCCAATGCCGACTGGTGTGCGAAAAAAGGCATTGAGCTGCTTGGATCGATCGAAGAAGTCGTCGAGAAAAGCGATTATTTGATCGTCTTATCCCCCGACCATTCGGAATTTCACGAGGAGCTTTCCCAGCTCCCTCTTCGATCCGGTAAGCCGACTTATATTGATAAAACCTTTGCGCCCGACAGAAAAACAGCCTTGTCGTTGTTCGACCTCGCGCATAAGCATGGAACGCCTATGTATTCCTGCTCCGCGCTGCGGTTCGCGACGGAATACACGGAAACCGATCGGCAAGGAATCGCAACGATCGCGAGCATCGGACCAGGCCGGTTTGAGAATTATGCGATCCACCAGATCGATCCTGTCGTTTACTTGATGGGGAGCGCTCCTCGGCGTCTCATGTGGATCGGGACGGACAATTCTCCGGCATTGCTCATTCAGTTCGCGGACGGGCAGCAAGCGGAAATTCGCCATTTTGGTTGGGAATGCCCTTTCGGCTTGGTCATCAATTATGCGTCGGGCAACGCCAAATCCGTCAAACCGGAATCCGATTTCTTCGCTGCCTTCATTAAAGGGATGGTTGCGTTTTTCGAATCCGGCATACCGGCGGTAAACGAGTCGGAAACAATCGCCATCATTACGATTATCGAATACGGCAAGCTAGCGGCAGAGACCCCATACCAGTGGGTCGATCTTCCGGAATAAAGCTTAGGGACTGCACGAAAAAGGGAGTTTGTCTTCACCGTCGCGGTGATGGACACGCTCCCTTTGACATGATCGGTAGGTATTACTCGGTTCGATGAATCCTCGATACTTGGTCGCATTTGTCGAAGAACTCTTTCTGAAGCTTCAGCGCGGTGTCGTCCTGTTTGAGCCGTTTGACCGCCTTGGCAAAATTGGCCGCGCAGAATTCGATGTACTTCTTGCCGTATTCAGCCGTAGAGAGAGAGGGATTTCCGGCAATTTGGTTCGGGTACTCCGTGTACCAGTGAATGCCGGCCGATAGTTTCTCCTCCGACATCCAGCCCCCCCTGCCCATCGGATCCCATTCGCCCGGATTCAATTTGTCCATCTGCACCAAAGAGGGATCGATGTGCATGATTTGCGACGTTTCCATGTGATCCGCGTGTCCGTAATCTCCGGGCGTATCGAAGCTGCTTTCGAGGTGTTGAAACTGATCTTGCGTCAGTTCCCACAAGTCGTAGGTAAAGACGATATAATCCCTTTTTTCGTCCAGCATCGTCTGCGCGAAGTATCTTAGCCAGTAGTTATTGCCGCCGTGCGCGTTCGCGAGGACGATTTTGTCGAACCCGTTACGCCGGATTTCTTTCACGACTTCACCCAACAGCATCATCTGCATCTTGCTGCTGATCGCCACCGTGCCCGCCCAATGCCGGACTTCCGATACTTGACCGAATAAATAGTAGGGGAAAATGACGAAAGGCTCAAGTTCCGCCGCTTGTTCCGTAACCTCTCTAGCAATCATCATATCCGTGCCGAGCGGTAAATGGTCCCCGTGCTTTTCAAGGCAACCGATCGGGAGCACGCAAACGCGGTTAGTAGATAAGACGGCTTCCTCGAATTGTTTGGTCGATAAATTTTCCCATAGCATCGTTATTATCCTTTCCGGGTTATGATTTTCCGCTTCGTACTAATGATCAAAGTTCATCTTCATCATACCTAACTAAGGCAAACATATAAATACAAAAGCGGATAAATCCTTCTAAAAACTTATAAATGGTGGATATTATAGCGTGGTTATATGTTACGATAATCGCGAAATAAATACTATCGGCCTTGCAGAACTTTATAGATTTGATTAAATAGCGAGAAGGGGCTATCGGCATGAATATGATCGATTGGTCTGAAACTTTGGGGTATGAGCTTATTCAATTAGAGGAGCAGGGAGTGGATCTTAGCTCGATTCCCAGCCATTTGCGCGACATAACCGGATCCCCGGAAGAACTGGCCGCAAAGTGCCGCGAGCTTTATCAAGGTCAAGCGCAATTCCAGATCAGGGATGGATACCCGTATATTGAGCCTTCTGACTTGACGGCAATAGAGAGGGAATCTCGGTTCCGAGCTCCCGGAGAATTCGTTGCCGATAGCGGCATTCTCTTAGATCGGATTCAAGGCGCATGGCTGAACGGGGCGGGGGCATTGCCGGACAAGTGGATTCGTCCGCTCCATGACCGGATTGAAAGTTACATTGCTGGAGAAGGCACGCAGTCGATCGAAAAGTTGGCGCACCGGTCCATCGCTGTGGTGAACGGGGGGAGAGTAAGATGGCTGCTTCTTTAACTTTTAATTCGAACGGACAGTTTAAAATCGTTCAGTTTACGGATCTTCATTGGGCAGACGGGGGTGACAATAACCGGAAAACCCTCGAGCTGATGGAGCGCGTAATAGCCGAAGAGCAACCGGATTTAGTTGTCGTAACCGGAGATGTGATCGAGGATGGATGCTGCACGGATCCCAGCCAGTCGATTCGGGAAGCGGTGGGGCCGATGGAAAAAAGCGGGACGCCTTGGGCCCTCGTGTTCGGAAACCATGATTCGGAGGCGCGAATATCCCGCGAGCACTTGTTGGCTTCATTGGCAGGCGTTCAACATAGCCTGACGGAAAGGGGGCCGTACTCCATAACGGGAATAGGCAACTACATCATTCGGTTGAACGGACGGGATGGAAACCTAGTTAACGCGCTATTTTTTATGGATTCCGGTGACTACGCGGAAGCGAGGATCGGCGGTTATGCCGGCTTTCAAAGGGATCAAATCAATTGGTTTGCACGGGAGTCTGAGTCGTTGGCGGGGGAAAACGGCGGCGTTCCGGTTCCGGCAATGGCCTTTTTTCATATTCCGCTTCCGGAGTACAATGACGCGTGGGATTTTCATCTCTGTTACGGCCACAAGCGGGAACAGGTCTGTTGTCCTCTGATCAATACGGGAATGTTCGCCACCATGGTACAAGCGGGCAATGTTTACGCAACCTTCGCGGGTCACGATCACGACAGCGATTTCTATGGCGAAATGTTTGGGATTTCGCTTGGCTATGGAAGAAAGACCGGTTACAACAATTATATGAGAGAGGACTTAGCGAAAGGTGCGAGAGTAATCGTGTTGGAGGAAGGAGTACGCGGTTTCCGGACATGGTTGCGGCTCGACAACGGCGAAACAATGGAGCAATCCGCTCATCTGCCGGAAGGAAGAAAATAGAGCGTTTTTAACGATGAGGAGAGTAAACCGATGGCTGATGTACGTATGTTGACAAAAAGCGAAATGAAGGAAGCCATCAGTCTTGCGGACGCTACGTTTCGGGATGCGGAACAGCCTTCGATGGCGGGGGCATTCCCGTTTATATTCTCGGATTGTTCCATGCAAGTTTCGTTTGCGGCTTTTGAGAACGGTCAACTGGTTTCTTTCATGGGGCTTGTTCCTTGGATCGTGCGGATTGGGGATGCTCGTTTGCGGGTGTTCTCGCTGGGCTCGGTATGCACGCATCCCGATGCTAGAGGCCGGGGGACGGCAACCGAAGTGCTAAGAGCGGTATACGATTATATTCGGCGGGCGGGAGCTTCGCTGCTATTGGTGTCAGGCTATCGCAAGCTATACACCCGAAGCGGGTGCGCGCCTTTTGGGCGTGTCCGGAGATATGCTTGGGATGAAGAGGCGGCCAACCGGGTATTAAGCGTGGAAGGAGGGCCAAGCTCACGGATGAGGGAGATGGAGCATGCCGATCTGTTTGCGCTTTACGAGATCGCATCGGCACGCTGCGTCCGCTATGATCTGGGAGTCAACGAGTTGGCCACCCTTCTGAAAGCCGAAGCGCTCGCCAGTTGCATGAAGGTGAAGCATCGGATTATGGTTTTCGAAGAAGAGGGCATCGTGAAGGCGTTCGCGGTGTTCGGAGTGGCCGCCGATTTCAGCCGCAGAGGCGTCGTGTTGGAGTACGGTGGCGATCCGGATAAGGTTATGCGACTGGTCGGACAAGCAATTAGAAGCTTTCCCGTGGCCGGGGTGGATTTTCCCGTTCCGTGGTATGAGACGGAGCTGCAAGATCAGTTGGCGCTTGCGGGATTACCCTACTCGGAAGAAGACCATTTGGGTACGATCAACATCGTAGACGGAAACGCGCTCATGGAACAGCTTCGTCCTTGGTTGGAATCCCGGGATTCCGAGGCTTCGTCCGCGCTCAACATCGTTCGGCTGGAAGATGGTGCATGGCAACTACAAGCAGGCGATCAACGCATCCGTCTAACGGCGGATGAACTGATTAAGTTCGTCTTCGATTGCTCCAGCGCCGAAGTTAAAGAGCCGGAAGTGCCGATCCGACTGAAGACGTTGTTCCCGGTTCCTTTCCCTTACACGGCAGGTCTGGCCTACGTTTGACCCCAGAACATTTATTTTACCAATCAGGCTAGATAGGGATACGGCTTTAGGGGGAGCGCCCAACCATTGGTTGAGGCGCTTCTTTTCGTTTGCGCTGTGCAACAGCGGGAAAAGAAATATTTATTCTATTTTCAAGTTTTGAAAATAGTATCCATTATATAAGGGGGGTCTGTAATATTTAAAAACAATAGCAGAGCTGGAAAAATGGTTTTTAGGAGCCATTTATTGAGATTCCTACTTTAATTACAATAAATATATCCTCTTTATATTAATTTAAAAAAGAATTATTTATCCAAAAGCATTGACTAAAATGGCATGCCTATAATATATTATGAACATTAATACTATCTAATCGGATGGTATGAAAACGAATTAATAATAACGATCGCAAGGCTGCTCTTCAGGAACGTTAAAGGAGGTGCTGTAGTTCGTAGGGTTTGCGGCTACATATAAGTAAGGGCTTCCGCCAAAAATTTAGAGAAGAAATCGTTTGAATATCCTTTAAGCTCGATTTACTTTTATCGCAAGGCACTTACAAATCGGGGGGGTTAACTTTAATGAGAATAATGAAAGCACTTACATTGTTTGCGTTGGTTATGGCGCTCATGTTTTCGGTTGTAGTCACCAGCGGTAGCGCGGCCGAGAAGAAAATCGACATGAAAGGTAAAACGTTTACGATCTTGACTTGGGTGAAAGAAGACGTTCCTTCTAACAAAACGAAGGAAGGCGCGCTTCGACTCGCACGCCAAAAAGAAGTCGAGAAGAAGTATAACGTAAAGGTCAAGTGGCAAGTCGTTCCTTGGGGCAAGAGCATCGAGATGCTAACGAATGCCGGCCTTGCCGGTGAACCGGTAGCCGACATCATGTTATTAGACTTGTACTTCTCGCCTGCGGCCATTAAGCAAGGATTGCTTCGCCCAGTCGACGACTTGTTCGATTTCAAGGATAAGAAATGGCCGAAAGACATGACGACCTACGGGAAAATCTACGGCAAAACATACGGCTTTAAGGACTATATCAACGTAGGCGCGGGAATGTATTATAACAAGACCATGTTTAAGAAACTCGGTTTGCCGGATCCGAACCAATTGTATCAGTCAGGCAAATGGGACTGGAAAGCGTTTAAGGATATCGCCATAAAAGCGACGAAAGATACGAACGGCGACGGACAAATCGATCAATGGGGCATAACCAATGATGCAGGTATCCTGGCCCGTCTTCTCGTTTCCTCCAACGGCGGTAATATTCTTACACAGAAGAACGGCAAATATGTGTATACCGGCGACGACAAAAAAGCGATGGAAGCACTTAACTACTTGAACGATCTGTTCAACAAGAGCAAAGTTGCGGCACCGAATAAAGGTACCGATGATTGGACCGGATCGCAAAAACTCTTCAGCGCGGGTAAAGCAGCTATGATAGCTGGCGATCTCTGGGAAGCGAAAGAGCGCAAGGAAATGACGGACGATCAAGGCTTCGTGCCGTTCCCTAAAGGTCCGAGCTCTACATCTGCTACCTACTTCAACGCAGTTGAGAATTTTACGATGTACTATATGCCTACAAACGTCAAGACTCCGAAAGAATCCGCGAAGATCTGGGAAGAACTCATTCTTTGGGATCGCGTAGACAAAAACAAAAAAGCATTGTTCGAAGATCAAGGCGTAGCGTCCCCGCAAGATGTACAAAACATGATCAAAGCAACCGAATTGGGGAGACCGCTCTTCGTTCCGGGTATGGCCGGCGCAGCTTGGTACGGCGCGGTGCAAAAAGAGATCGCCATGAAGGGAACTGCACCGGAAACGGCGCTAGCGAAAGTTAAGCAAACGGCGATAGCCGATATCGAAACGACTTTGAACAAAAAGTAAATCAAGCCTGACAGTTTCACACGAGGCCCCGCCCAATGAATATCGGGGCCTCGTTTTTTATGAAATTATAAGAAGCAGGGATTGGGGAGGTTTGCGTGCGAAATAAACGATATAAAGGATTGCTTGCCATTGTCATCTTGGCCTTGTTGGTTTTCTCGTTTAAAGCGGCATTTTCCCCGGGAAATCATGCATCGGGCAATACGGACCAAACGGAGCAAAGCCAGGAATCGGCCGACAATACGGACAATCTTGCGGAGACAACAGCTGAAGCAGCAGACTTAATGCCTCGATATGAACAGTATATTGCCCGATATTCGAACGCGCCCCGTCCAATCGAAAATGTGGTCATCGATGCGAAATCGTTCTCCGGCACGGACGACATGAACGCGACCGTATTGGATAACTTCAAAGGCGCATCCGGCCCGGTGATACAAACCGAAGAATCGGGATCGATCCACTGGGACGTTGACGTGCAAGAAGAGGGATTGTACCAAATCGGAATCCGGTATTTCCCTATTGCAGGCAACAGTTCCCCGATAGAAAGAGAATTGCAGATCGATGGGGTCGCCCCTTTCGATGAAGCGAAGAGACTTTCTTTCTCGCGGGTATGGGGCAATGAACTGTCCAGCGTTAAACAAGATGGCAACGGAAACGACCTGCGACCCAGACAAATCGAAAAACCGGTGTGGCAGCAAGATGTGATCAAAGACCCGGAAGGTTATCACAACGAGCCGCTCTCTTTCTATATGACTAAAGGTCAACATCGAATTTCTCTCTTGTCCCTCCGGGAACCGATGGTAATCGATACGATACAGTTATTTCAAGCTGAGCAAATTCCCTCCTACGCGGATTTGAAGATACAAAACGATAAGCTCGGATTAAAAGATACGAAAGAACTCTTCATTAAAGTTCAGGGCGAGAATGCTTCCGCCAAATCTAATCCTTCCTTGTATCCGTTAAATGACCGATCTAGTCCAGCTACGGAACCTTATCATGTATCTAAGATCAGAATGAACACGATCGGGGGCGCCAATTGGAAAATTCCCGGCCAATGGATATCCTGGGATATCGATGTCCCGGAAGACGGTTTGTATCAATTGGGCCTTCGGTATAAGCAAAGCTTGGCCAGAGGCGTTAATGTTACGAGAAAGCTTTACATCGACGATAAAATCCCCTTTAAAGAGGCGGAGACGGTACCTTTTGAATTCGGAGGGAAATGGCAAGTCAAGTTGATCGGCGGTGATGAGCCCTATTCCTACTATTTAACCAAAGGCAAACACACGATCAAACTGGAGGTTTCGATGGGCGAGCTGGCGGATGCCATCCGCAAAGTCCGCGCGAGTATCCAGCAGCTGAATGCCTTGTATTTGAAAGTCATTATGATTACGAGCGCAACTCCCGATCAGTTCCGCGATTATCAGCTAGAACAGCAAATCCCTGAGCTTGTGAGCGTGCTGCACACGCAAGGCAAAATGCTGAGTCATGCTGCCGATGAAATGGACCGCATGATTAATGGCAAAAGCGAGAATGCCACGGTCCTCCGCACAACCGCGTATCAACTGAACGACATCAGCAGCAACCCGGAAACGTTAACCGACCGGTTAAAGCAGTTCAAAGATAACGTTAGCGCTCTAGGTACCTGGATGTTGCTTGTCAATCAGCAGCCCCTCGAAGTCGATTATTTGTTTTTGAAGTCGTCTGATGTAAAAACGCCTAAAGCCGGTGCCGGATTCCTCGATAACCTCGGGCATGAAATGGGTTCTTTCTGGAATTCCTTCTCGGAAAATTATAATAGCGTAGGTACGGGAGGCAACGGACAAGAACCGGTAACCGTCTGGATGTCGGGCGGTAGGGATCAGGCGCAGCTTCTGCGGTCGTTGATCGATTCCTCTTTTACGCCGAAGACCGGCATCCCGATCGATTTGAAGCTTGTGGACGGGAAAGCGGTTTTACCGGCCGTTCTGGCTGGTAAGGGACCGGATGTAGCCATCGAGACGTTGGATGTCATTAACTTCGCCATGCGGAATGCGCTTGAGGATCTTTCGCAAATGCCGAATTTCGATCAGGTGAAAAACCGTTTCATGGATAGCGCGTTCTCAGAATTCAAGTTCAAGAACGGTATCTATGCGATTCCGGAAAAACAAACGTTCGATATGATGTTTTACCGTAAGGATGTATTTAAACTATTGAATCTTAAAGTTCCGGAAACGTGGGAAGATGTCTATCACCTCATCCCCGAATTGCAGAAGCACAATATGGAATTCGGAATGCCCACCTATCCCGCATTTGAAATGATGTTATATCAAAGCGGAGGCCAGTACTACAAAGGGGACGGCATAGCAACCGATTTGGATTCGAAGTCCGGCATCGAGACTTTCCGGAAGTGGACTGAGCTATACACGAGCTATAAGCTTCCTATCGAATTCAACTTTATCAACCGATTCCGAACCGGAGAGATGCCTATCGGGATCAATTCGTATCCGAGTTTCAACTTCCTGACAATCTTTGCTCCGGAAATCAGGGGCCAATGGGCATTTGTGCCCGTACCCGGAACGCTTGGTGAGGATGGCATCATCCATCGGGAAGAATTGTCTACGGCGACGGGGACGGTCATGTTGAAAGACGCCAAAAACAAGGAAGCCGCATGGAAGTTTATCGATTGGTGGACCGATACGGAGGCTCAAGTATCGTTCGGCCGGGAAATCGAAGCGATTCTCGGCGAGTCTGGCCGATATGAAGCGGCGAATCTTGAAGCGTTAAAACAGCTGCCCTGGTCGTCCAATGATTATAACCAACTCGTAGAGCAATTGAAGTGGGTAAAAGGATATCCGGCAGTACCCGGCGGGTATTCTCTGACCAGACATCTGCAGAACGCATTTTACGAAGTGCTCTATCAAGGTTCCGATCCTCGCGAAACGCTTGAAAACTATGTTCGCACGATTAATGAAGAGATTACGATTAAACGCAAAGAATTCCATCTGCCGACTCAATAGAAGGGAGGGTTTCCTATCCTGTCGCTTAAGCTAAAGCTTAAGGAAATGAAGGAGAAAAAGGCGCTATATTTACTCATCGCACCTTATTTTCTTATTTTTTTCCTATTTACGATCGTTCCCGTTATTTTATCGGTTGTGGTCAGCTTCACGAACTTCAATATGCTTGAGTTCCCTTCATGGCTTGGCTGGCAAAACTATGCCCGGCTGTTCGTACGGGATGATGTATTCCTGATCGCGCTGAAGAATACGCTCATTTTCGCGGCGATCACCGGACCGGCCAGCTATATCATTTGTTTTGTGCTCGCTTGGGTCATCAACGATTTGGGACCCAAAATGAGATCGGTCGCCACCTTGGTCTTCTATGCTCCTGCCTTATCGGGCAATGCGTACATCGTATGGACCTTGATGTTCGGAGGAGACTCCTACGGATATATCAATGCTTTCCTGATAAAATGGAGAATTATTTTAGAACCGATCATCTGGCTGAAAGATCCTCGATATATTATGCTGATTATCATCATTGTCCAGCTCTGGCTGAGTCTGGGAACCAGCTTCCTCGCCTTTATTGCGGGACTGCAAAGCTTGGACAAGACGCTGTATGAAGCGGGAGCGATCGACGGCATCCGAAATCGCTGGCAGGAATTGTGGTTCATTACCTTGCCAGGGATGAGGCCGATGCTATTGTTCGGCGCCGTCATGCAAATAAGCGCATCGTTCGCGGTATCAGAGGTGGCGGTAACGATGGCCGGTTTCCCGAGTGTTAACTATGCCGGCCACACCATCGTCACCCATTTGATGGACTATGGCACGATCCGCTATGAGATGGGTTATGCTTCGGCAATTGCCACTATTCTCTTCGCAATCATGCTTGGCACGAACCTAGTGGTAAATAAAATGCTGCAGAAAGTCGGTGAATAACCGATGAAGCTTGCGTTACAATCGCTCCGTTGGGGGAAAAGAAAAGTCAACCGGTCTTGGTACGGAAATATATTGAACGTACTGCTCTTGGCTGCACTCGGTTATTTTATGGCGCTTCCGCTCGTATTCGTCGTCAGCAGCGCATTCAAGCCGCTTGACGAAATTCTGACGTATCCACCTAAATTTTTCGTGCAGCGGCCGACTCTGAGCAACTTTTCCGATTTGTACAATCTGCTGTCGGGTTCATGGGTCCCGTTCTCCCGATATGTATTTAACACCTTCTTTATTGCTATCGTAGGTACGGGAGCCCATGTGATCATTGCCTCCATGGCTGCGTATCCCGTAGCCAAACGGAAGTTTCCGGGCAGGACTTTCCTGTTTACCGTCGTTGTGCTATCGCTCATGTTCTCCGCTACGGTTACTCAGGTCACCAATTACATGACAATGTCATGGCTTGGCATGATCGATACGTATTGGGCGATCATCATTCCGGCAATCGGCTCGTCCCTCGGATTTTATCTCATGAAACAATTCATGGAGAACATTCCGGACGCTTTGCTTGAGGCGGCACAAATCGATGGCTGCAGCGAGTTTCGCATCTTCTGGAATATCGTGATGCCCGTCGTCAAGCCTGCGTGGTTAACGCTCATTATTTTTTCCTTCCAATCCCTTTGGGGTGCAGGAAGCACCGTCGGCTCCATGTATATTTACAGCGAACAATTGAAGACGGTCGACTTCGCTTTGCATCAAATTCTAGCGGGCGGCATTATCCGCATCGGCCCGTCTATGGCGGCGACGTTGATGTTGATCTCCGTTCCGATTCTCATCTTTGTTTTCGCGCAAAGCAATATCATTCAAACGATGTCCTCCTCAGGTATGAAAGACTGATAGGAAAGGGGAAGCTTGCCTTGGGTAAAATGAAAAAAATAATGATGCTTTTCCTCTTCCTGGTCTTCTCGGTCGGTCCTGTAGGTACGACATTGGCTGCTCCGTACGAAGGATACAACTATTCCTTCTGGGGAGATACGATGGCGGCGCCGCTGCCGTTTCTGCCGGATCGTCTAGTGGATGGAAATCAATTAAACATCGGCCCCTTCAAGGATCCCGAAGATTTTACGGTCACGAAAGATAACGAGATTTATGTCGTAGATACGGGAAACAATCGGATTGTTGCCATGGACTCCGACTGGAATGTGATTCGGGAGATCGAAACGTTCCAGAACGGAGACAAGGAGGAAGTGTTCAACCAGCCTAGCGGTATTTTCATTAACAATAATCAGGAAATGTATATCGCCGACACCGGAAGCAAGCGGATTATCGTGTTGACGCTTGATGGACAGTTTGTTCAGGAAGTAGACGCTCCGAAATCGGATGTGCTGCGCGAGGGATTCGTCTACATGCCCGTTAAAGTGGTCGTCGATTCGGCCAATCGGGTTTACGTCATCAGCAGAGGCGGATACGACGGAATCGTACAGTTCAGTTCGAGCGGTAATTTCACCGGTTTCATCGGATTAAGCGAAGTAAAGTTCGACCCGATGGATTTGTTCTGGAAACGAATTTCGACTAAAGAACAGCGGAGTAAAATGGAACTGTTCATTCCTTCCGAGTTCAGCAATGTCGATATCGACCAAGACGGGTTTATCTACGCAACTTCCGCCGAAGAGTTCGGTACGCCGATGCGACGTCTCAATCCTTCCGGGGTCGATGTGCTTCGACGTTCCGGATATATCCCGATTGCGGGTGATGCTCACGTCGGATTTAACGGTTCGCGAATGGGGCCTTCTAAGTTCATCAGCGCTGCCGTGGAACCGAACGGGATCTACAGTGCACTCGATAGTACTCGCGGCCGTATATTTACCTATGATCGGGACGGAAAGCTGCTGTATCAGTTCGGATCTCTCGGAGAACAATTCGGAAATTTCAGTAATCCGGTTGAGATCGACACGATGGGCGACCAACTGATCGTTCTGGACAAAGGCTTCGCCCAATTAACCGTCTTTAAGCCGACCCGTTACGGCAAGGTCATCAAAGAAGCGGCCATCTATACCGACTTAGGGGAAGAGATAAAGGCGACCGCGGCATGGGAAGAGGTCAGGAAATTAAATAACAATTTGGAATTCGCCTACCTTGGAATTGGGAAAACGGAATTACGCGAAGGCAAAAACCTGGAAGCTATGGGGAATTTTAAGCTCGGGACATCACGAGATTATTATTCGCGAGCCTTCGAACGATACCGTAAAGATTACATGTGGAATCATTTTGGAACAATAGCGGCCATTATTCTCGGGAGTATTGCAGCGATTATCGTAGCGTTTCGTCTCCGCAAGCCGACAACCGGAGAGCCAGGGGTGGTTGGAACCGCATGGCTGGCCGTTTTTCATCCGTTTCGGGGCTTTTGGGATGCCAAATACGAGAAGAAGGGAAGGGTATGGCTTGCGCTCGTTCTTCTCTTGATTCTCGCCATCCTCATGATCCTGAAGCAGCAATATTCCGGCTTTATTTTTAATTTGGACGTGATGGTCTATGACGCCAAAACGATGGATGCGGTCAAGTTTGTCATTATGCCGTTTTTCCTGTGGTGTATCGCCAACTGGTCGCTGACGACTTTGATGAACGGGGAAGGGAAATTCAAAGAAATCGTTACGGTAACCGGATATGCGCTGATTCCTTTGGTACTCGTCCAAATTCCGCTCATTTTAATGTCTAACGTCCTTACGGTGAAAGAAGCGTCTTTCTATACGTTGATGCAGAATTTCGCTTCAATCTGGTTTCTGTGGCTGATCTTTGTCGGCATGCAAACAGTTCATCAGTATACGATCAAGAAAACAATCGTGACAATGGGGCTTACGATGGTCGTCATCGGCATCTTCCTCTTCATTGGGCTCTTGTTTACCGCACTGTTACAAGAAATGCTTTCATTCGGATCGACTGTATACAAAGAGATCATGTTTAGGATTGGAGAGGGATGATTCTATGAAAATACGCACCAAAATAGTATCATTCCTGATCATTGTCGTTATCGTTGCCGGATATATCTACTTGGGCAACAGAGGATTGAAGGCGGAGGGGGTTCCGGCGTACTCGGCAACGAACATCAGCCTGTCCGGTACGCAAGTGAAAACCGCCGATTTCACCATCGAAACCCACCCGGATCTACCGGATATGGAAGCCATGATGGAGAACGATTCGCTTGTGTTCCTCATGAATAAGCAAACAGCCGAATTCGGCATCTTCGATAAGAGAACCGAGAAGGTGTGGAGCTCGAATCCGTTGGATCGCGACTACGATTCGGTCGCGTCCGGAGCGAATCTGGGGAAACTTGCTTCGCAGATGTCGCTCGTGTATTTGACGAGTAACGGCCACACGAAAGAGTTCGATAGTTATAACGACAGCGTTCAATACGAACAAGTAGAAGTGAAGCAGGAAGCCGATCGCGTGACGGCTACTTATCTTTTCGGGAGTCCGATCAAAGGTCTTGACGAGGTGGTTCCAACCAAAATCAGCAAGGCAAGATTAGAAGAGATGGTAATGGCCAAGCTGGACCAAGACGGAAAAGACGAAGTCGATTCCCGGTTTAGTCTCGATGAAACCACGAATGTCTATGAGCGGCGGGAGATTCCTAAAGCGGCTGTCCAAACGCTTATCGATCTGTTTAAACAAGCGGGCTACACGGAAGCGGACTTGACTCTCGACAACCAAGAGAACAAGGTCGATGGCGGAGGATCGGGAGACGCGAAATTTACCGTGGCGCTACAGTACGCGCTTGACGGAGACCAACTCATCGCATCGGTCGATACTTCGACGATTCAGGAGACTCCGCCTTATCGGATCCAGTCGATCGCGCTTCTGGAAAATTTCGGCGCAGGAAACGAGAGCGACGAAGGTTACATGCTCGTGCCCGACGGTTCCGGATCGCTGATCAATCTAAACAACGGACGCAATACGATTAACGCTCAACCGATCATCGTTTCCTTATATGGCGAGGATGGAGCCTTGGATAAGCGGTTGAAATATTCCGATTACTATCCGGCGCGGCTGCCGGTATTCGGAATAATGAAAAATGAAGAGGCCTTGTTCGGCATCATCGAAGAAGGGGACGCGCTTGCGACGATAACGGCGGACGTGAGTGGAAGAGTAAATGCCTATAATACGATCAGCAGCAGGTTCACGATTCTGCCAAGCGATAACGTCAGATTGGCCAATGACGAGACGACGATCAAGATGCCAGATAATAGCTATCGGGGTAAATTGCAAGTCAGGTATTCCTTCTTGTACGGAGATCAGGCTAACTACTCGGGTATGGCTACCGCGTACCGCAATTATTTGACCCATAGATACGGATTAAAGAAGATTTCGGCCGAAGGCGACGAACCCTTCTATCTGGAGCTTACCGGAGGGATTCCGAAAAGCAAAAACTTCCTTGGGTTCGACTATCATTCCTTGGTGCCGTTAAGTCCGTTCGATAAAGCCCGGGAGCTGATTAGTCAGCTCAACGACAAACAAATCCGTAATATTCAGTTGATATACAAGGGCTGGTTCAATGATGGGCTGAATCATAGCTTGCCTACGCGAGTGAAGCTGGATTCGGCGCTTGGAAGCAAAAAAGAATGGCAACAGCTGGCTGAACAATTAAAGGGAACGAATGGCCAGTTGTATCCCGATGTCGCTTTTCTTCACGCTTACGGCGGCAATATCAATCCTTCTAAAGATGCGGTTCAGCTTCTTTCGCGGAAAATCCGGGACGTTTATCAATTCGATGCTCCGACTTATTGGAAGGATTACAGCAAATTCTCGCATTACATTTTATCTCCGAGCGTTCTCGGGACCGTGGTGTCAGACTTCTTAGATGGCTATAAGAAGTACAATCCGGGAGCGATCTCGCTGCGCGATCTGGGAGACGAAGTCGATTCCGATTTCCGTCACAACAGGGAAGTTACTAGGGAGGATGCCAAACATATCATTACGGAGCAATTGAAAGAGCTCAAAGCTCAATCTCCCAGCGTAATGGTAAACGGCGGTAACGAATATGTTCTCCCCTACGCCAATCACGTCTTGAATGTGCCGTTGAACAGCAATCAGTTTATTTTGTCCAACGAATCTGTTCCATTCTATCAGATGGTTCTTCACGGTTACGTGGAGTATGCAGGCAAGGCCTTTAACCTTCAGGACGATCAGGATGTACGCAAGAATGTGCTGAAGTCGCTCGAGACGGGCTCCAACGTGTACTACAGCTTAGTTCTCTCCAATGAGGATATGATCAAAAATAGTTACGGATACGATGCAATGTTCTCCAATGGATACGAAGCTTGGCTGCAAGAGGCCATTGCGGCGTATGGAGAGGTCAACCAAGTGTTGAAGCAGGTGAGGGGGCAGACGATCGTGTCTCACCTGAAAGTTGCGGAAGGCGTCTACAAGACGACTTTCGAAAACGGGAAATCGATAATCGTCAACTATGGAAGCCAAATGGCCGACGTAGACGGTACGACGGTTGAAGCCGAGAATTATAAGGTCGTGGGGTGAAGTCGATGAAAAAAAAGCGGACGCTCAGCTTGGAACGGAAAAAAGAACTATTCGGATTTTTGTTCGTCTCCCCATGGCTGTTTGGTTTTCTGCTATTGATGGTTCTTCCGCTTTACCAATCGATAAGTTTTAGTTACAGTAAAATCACCATTGAAGCTTCGGGTTTCGTCAGCCAAAATGTCGGACTTGATAATTACAAAACGGCGCTTCAGTCCGATCCTTGGTTCAACCGTATTCTAACCGAAGCGATTTCCAAAATGGTTCTGAACGTGCCGCTCATCATTTTCTTCAGTTTGTTTGCCGCGACTTTGCTTTCGCAGAAATTCAGAGGCAGGGCGTTCGCCAGGGCGGTCTTCTTCCTGCCGGTCGTCCTTGCGTCGGGAGTCATTGCCGGTTTGGACTCTGGTAACTTGCTGGGACAATTCATGGGCGGCGCAAGCAGCAATTTGGAAGGGAATTTCTCCGGGTTCAAGAGCGTGGATCTGAGACCGTTGTTATTAGAATCGGGACTGGATCGAGGAATTGTAGGCTATTTAACCGGTGCGGTCGACCGAATCTATCAAATTATCAGTTCTTCGGGCGTGCAAATCATGATCTTCCTGGCCGGCCTCCAATCGATTCCGCCTTCCCTCTATGAAGCGGCCAAGATGGAGGGGGCGACGGGGTACGAATCGTTCTGGAAAATAACCCTTCCGATGATGACTCCGCTTATATTAACGAATACGGTATATTCGATTATCGATTCCTTCTACAACAACGGCGTGACGAGTTATATGCAGAACATTACGTTCCAGCAATTGAATTTCGGTTTGAGCGCTGCTATGGCTTGGATCTATTTTATCGTGATTACCGTGATTCTGGCGATTTCGACTTACGCGCTATCCAAACGGGTGTTCTACCAAAACTGACGGAAGGGAGGAAAACTTCTTGAAAACAGACTTGCAAACGGTAAAAAATACGGTGAACAGTCGGGCCTTTGAATTAAGTAAATGGCTTTACGAGACCAATCCGGTCGAAAAGACGAAATACTGGCTTTGGGTGCTCGTTCGAACCGTGCTCATCTTCGGGATTTGTTTCATTATCCTGTACCCCGTATTGCTGAAAATATCGATTGCTTTTAAGGACCCGGTTGATATTTTCGATTCGTCGGTCGTGTGGATTCCGAGACATTTCACGCTGGACAATATTAAACTCATGATCGATAGGCTGGATTACTGGAAGGCTATCACCGCCACGTTTACTTTAAGCGCGGGAGCTTCTATTTTACAGTTGATCTCGTGCGCTCTGGCGGGTTATGGATTCGCGCGGTTGCCATTCCGAGGCAGCGCGATCCTATTCATGCTCGTGATTTTTACGATCGTGATTCCACCGCAGACGATTATGGCGCCCACGTATTTGCATTTTCGCTTCTTCGACGTATTCGGCATTTACCACTTATTTACGGGTAAGCCCGGGTTTAATTTGTTGGAGAGCTATTGGCCGACTTTCATTTCGGCGGCGCTGGGAATGGGCATGAAAAACGGACTATATATTTTCATTTTCCGGCAGTTTTTCCGCGGTCTTCCGAAGGAATTGGAGGAAGCCTCCTACGTTGACGGTGCAGGGGTACTCAAAACGTTCGCCAAAGTCATGCTCCCGAACTCGATTCCGGCCATTTCCACTGTGCTATTGTTTTCCTTTGTGTGGCAGTGGAACGACGATTACTTCGTCAACATCTTCATGGCGAACTCCGTTTCGTTGTCGCGGCAACTGGGAATGTTGACCTCCTTGGCAAGGCCGGAGTATGTTGGCGGATTTGCCTACTCTTCAATGTTGATCAATACCGGAGCGCTGCTAGGCATTGCGCCCATATTCCTCCTCTACTTATACGCGCAAAGGTATTTCGTGGAAAGCGTCGAGAGAGCGGGCCTTGTCGGTTAATTAACAACTCATACGATCGATGAACGATCGCGCAAACGACCGGCACGCTGCTGAGAGTAACCGGCCGTTTTGCGCACCGAATTTTGGGTTTAGACCACGCGAATAGGCTGTCCCAGATGCCGTTGGCATCTAAGGGGACAGCCTGATAACGGGATATTTGAAGGTGTTTAGGAGTTAGTTTATTCCGCCGTCACCTTGAGGTCGAACCCGACTTCGAACATTCGCTTCCAAGGAAGAACTACATTTTGCAGCTTTAGCCGATCCGTTCCGAAGTCTTGTAAATAACGGCTAATAAACGCTTCCATCTTAGAGTGGATTAATTCCGTTACTTGATCGTTGACGGAAGAGATATCGAAGTAGTCCCCGCCTAACGGTCCCAAGTGATTAGCGGCGATATCTGCACGAATGATCGCCTGATATCCCCAATCCTCCAGAAGCCGGGATAAATAGAAAGCCTCGCTTTGAAGGGAGCGTTCGGGTGCGGGAATAACTTCATTTTGTCTGTAATAGGATTCTACGATCGAATGAGCAATGACGGTTCCAAGGGTGTTGCCTGAAGTGTTCCAGCCTGCGTAGGCAGACAGCTTGGGCAACAGGCCCGAGCCCGACAGCAACTTAAGAAGTGGCTCGTCCGAGCCGTTACAGACTGCGACGTCCGCGAGCGAGACCATGAATCCTTTCTCGGAGTATCGACGAATCGCTTGCGCGAATTCACGCAAATTGGTTTCCGAGAAGTAAGCGGGATGCCGCTCGCGGAATAACTGGGTCGTTTCCGCCATTTGATACTGCCCGACGGGCGGCGAATTCACCATCAGCACGAAGTCGGCTTCTCGGGAGCTATCGCCGATAAATCCGCCGGCAGCCGTAATCTGGCATTTCAGGCTCTCGCCCAAGCTGCGGTCTTCGTATTTCGGAATTGCATGGGGGCCGGCCGTGGAAGAGAATCGAACGAATACTTCCGGTCGATAGTTTTTGATCTCGCAGAATACTCTGGCGAACAAGGTGCATCCGATTTCGTCGGCACCCGGATAAATATGTACGCGGTCTAGGAGGTTATGCTCCTCGACGGCATACAGAAGTCGGCGTTGCTCGGCAGAGGTATAGCCGTACGTTGCGTTATCGTCCAAAGGAATAATCAGAAAGTCGATGAAGCCCTCTCGTACCATCTCGACGGCCATATGATTCACCGCCGTATTCGTATGCCGACGCCCGATGAAATCTTGGAGAACGTTCTGAGGCAACCGGGATAAGAGCGCTTCAAGCTCCAGTCGCTCGGCGTCGTTTAAGCCTTCCCTGGCTTGTTTATCCTGAAGCCATCCGTTACGGGATAATTCGGCGCCGTACTCCGCGTAGTAATCGGGCTCCTCGTCGCTGCTGCTGTAGGCCGGCGCTCTCATGATCAGATTAAAAGCGTAAATCCGGAGATTAGGGTTTCTTTTTTTGCACTCGGCAATGACGTTTAATCCGATCCGGCACTCTTCTTCGGTAAGGTAATGCAATCTGGAGGGCACGATGCCTCCATAAACGAGCATGTCCAACGAAACGATGATCACATCCGCCTCGGCTGACTGTTCCAGTAGCCACAGAGCTAATGCGGCAGTATTTGCAGGCTGCTTCTTAGCCCCAAGCATCGAGATCGGGGGGGAGATCAAGTCAAGATCGGAAGCTTGGGAGATTTGCATCGGAAACTTCGCATTGCACGGTCTTTCATCTAGAGGAACATAAATAATAGTAGACATAAGGACCTCCTGAAATATTTTCCCCCATTATAGCATGCATATGAACGAAATATCCAAATTTACACCCGAAAATAAATATTTAATCTTTAATAATGATACTGTTATTGCTATAATGATTAACAGCAAAGATTGGAGGTGAGATTCACCTGATATGATTGAAATGAACAAATATACCAACTGGGAAATAGGTGAGTTCTTGGACAACAATCTGATTTCCAACCTCAAGCACGGTTTGATTGTCTCTTGCCAGGCACTTGAGCAAGAGCCCTTGTATGGCTCCGAGGTGATGCTTTCGATGGCAATGGCCGCTCAAGAGGGCGGAGCGGTCGGCATTCGGGCGAATACCCCTCGAGATATCGCCGCCATCAAAAGTAAATGTTCTTTACCGGTTATCGGATTGTATAAAAAACATTATCCCGATTCGGATGTATACATCACTCCTACTATAGTTGAAGTAAAAGAAATCGTTGAGGCGGGGGCAGACTTCGTGGCGATCGACGCGACGGCGCTAGCTCGTCCCAATGGGGAGTTGTTGGGCGATTTCGTACGTTCCTTACGGGCGAATTTCCCGGGCACGCTTATCGTGGCGGATGTCTCGACATTCGAAGAAGGAGTCGCCGCCATGGATCTAGGGGTCGATCTCGTGTCGACCACGATGTCGGGTTACACCCCGCACAGCTTGCAACAGGAGCAGCCGGATATTGCCTTGGTTGCCCGATTGTCCGCGCTTGGCAGAACGCCGGTATTGGCTGAGGGGCGTATCTGGACTCCGGAAGAGTGCGTAGCATGTCTGGAAGCCGGTGCTCACGCCGCAGTCGTAGGTACGGCGATTACTCGTCCTCAGGAAATCACGAAAAAATTCGTTAAATCCATTCATGAATCATTTCATAAGATGGAAGTTTAGGATGGTGGGATCATGTCGATAAACGAGCTTTTACCGAAAGGTCTTAACGTGCTGTGGGTGGATTTTCTGGCGAACGGAGCGCGTCTTGCGAATTCCGAATACCGCAAAGAAATGGTACGCAAAGCAAAGGAGTCGGGAGTCACGCATCTGGTGGTGGATGCTAAAATCCCCTACGGACATACGACTTATCCAAGCCGTTACGCTCTCCATGTGGGCGACTGGTCAGACAATCGTTTTCAAGAGTGGCGGGGCAAGGACTTTTTAAGAGAAATTATCCGCGAAGCGCGCGGGGCAGACTTGAAAATATTCGCGAATGTCGACGTGTTTGCGGAGGGCACGAAGAAAACGAGGGACGGACTGGCTTTTGAGAAAAAAGAGTGGCAGGTTGCCTATATAAATCCGGAATCGTCCAAACTGTCCGCTTATGCGGAGGATCATGACGATGACACTATTTTTGTAAACCCGATTCACCCCGAAGTCGTCAACCATCAGCTCTCTATCTTGGAAGAAATCGTTTCCGGTTACGACATTGACGGGATCGTATTAGATCGCTGCCGATATCCTAACGTACACGCCGATTTCAGCGAGCTTAGCAGATCGGGGTTCGAAGCTTATATCGGACAACAAGTCGAACAGTGGCCTGCCGATATTCTCGAGCCTGGTCCGGGAGGCAGAAGAGATGAGATCAAGTGGGGAAAATGGTTTCCAAAATGGACGGAATGGCGGGCGCTCAATATCAAGAAGTTCGTGCAGCAAGCCAGAACGGTCGTAAAGACGGCTCGCGAGGACTGTTTGTTCGGTATCTATGTCGGTTCATGGTACCCGCTCTACTATCAAGAAGGAGTGAATTGGGCAAGCGAGTCTTACCGTACCGATTTGCCTTGGGCGTCCGCGGACTATCATCGCAGCGCTTACGCGGACGAACTCGAGTTCATAATGACCGGCTGCTATTACCCGGAGGTTACCGTAGAGGAAGCCGCATTGAACGAGAGACCCGCATCATGGTACAGCGTTGAAGGCGCAATCAACATGAGCTTGGAAGCGATCAATAACAAAATTCCGGTAATCGCAAGTCTTTATTTGCACGATTACAACCGAAATCCCGAGCAGTTCGCCAAAGCGGTTCACATGTGTCGGGAAAGAACCCATGGGGTCATGCTGTTCGATGCGATTTATTTGGAAATGTACGGCTGGTGGGACGAATTGCACCCGTTACTTCAAAGAACTTGATTGCTCTTTAGACCCGGCTTTCGACCGCGATTCGGTCCTAATGCCGGGTTTTCGTATTTTATCCGTTGCGACTTGCAGGGCGATTCCGGACAAGATGACTATAAAACCGCCTATCTGCGCAGTCTTTAATTGCTCGCCTAATAGAATGACAATGAATAGCAAAGTTACGAACGGCGTCAAATAAGACAAATTCGCGATCAGGGTCGAGGAGGGTGATCGGAGCCCGCGAAACCAAAGGATGTTTCCGAGCACGATATTGCTGACTGCCAGCCATATTGTCGTTCCGATCCCTTTCATGTCCGGCGCCGTCAGGTTGGAAAAGAAGAACAATCCGAATGAGGACAGGACGAAGGATGTTATCGTAAAGAGATAAATGCCCAAGTCCTGATCCGTTCGGCTTTTTTTGCCGAACACCGAAAAAAGCGCCCAACAGAGTGCGCCCGAGATGGCGAGAAGGTCCCCTCCCAGATCCGTTAGGCGTATCGCGGACATGTTCCCGTCCGTTACGATGATGATCATCCCAACTAAACCAAGCAAGATGGATGCGGTTTTGGACGGCGTGAGCCGTTCGCCGAACATGAACGCCGAGAGCAGTACAATGAACAGGGGGAACAGGTAGTTCAACATCGAAGCTTCGACGACCGGTATTTTGTTAAGAGACAATATATATAACAGAAAGTAGAAGTAATAGGGCAAGCCAATCAGAAGCAACTTGCTTATATCCTTCAGAGAAAGAGACAGCACAGCCTTCATACGACCGGTGTAGGCGATGATAGCGGTGTTGATCAGCGTAGCGGAGCCGAACATATAAAACTGAATTTGATAGTTATCGAGCGATTCCAACGCGATTTTGCTGGCTGCGGCGAAAGAGCCCCAAAGAAAAAGCAAAACGGTCATCAATAGGTACGGGTTGTCGAAACTCCTCTTATTCAGAACGATAAACTTCCCTTCTTGCAAACCGAATTGTGTCGTTAGAAGTGTTCTTATTAGCCGCTACTACAGTTGAAACCGATGAACGCACCTACGGCTACGACGGGAATCATCCAGGCGTTGAGCGTCAGCGTTTGCGGCGCACTTGTAAAGGGGTTATGTCCATGAGGTCTCCTTAGGCTTCGATTATCATCATTATAGCATGAGGAATGGACGATTTTCGTTAAAAAGCTTACTTGCGTCAGGTATCGAAGTTGATAACGACGGATTGTCAAGCTAAGTTCGACAACTCGCTCATGAACGATTGGTGAGCTGACTTCCAAACCAAACATTTCCTTGGACGGTTGTTGATGAGCTGGAGGGTATGGGCAAGATCTGCATCGGTAACCTCTCATGCCCCTTAGGATAGAACTCTCAAAGGAGTCCGTTACCGTTTTCGTTGGAGCCTCGTTGCCAAGATGAGTAAGGGTCTGCGAAGTAGACATCGAGCCCGTGAAAAGTCTCTAAGGCCTTGTAACAAGCAAACTCTTTGCCCTCGATCCGCTGTAGCTGTTTGGAATGTCCCTTGAGGGTATTGGCTTGCTACAACGCCAAATGCGACCTCCATCGAATGAGCGGTACGGTCAGGCATTTTTACGGCCAGATACATCCTCGTCTTACGCTCGATGAATGTCGCAGCACAGGCGCGGCTATTCCCCCGCCTTGAGACAACAGTATCTAGTTCCCAGTGCCCGAACGATTCTCGCTTTCTGATCTCCTTCGACCGTTGGCTAATCGTTTTGCCAACAAGGAATCGACCACGTGGATTCCTCGGCCGATAGTTTATCTGCCGTCCTGTACGATTCCTGGAAAAAGGAATGGTCAAATCTCTTTAAGGGTAAATTCGATTGATTGTAAATCGTTGCTTAGTTGCCACAAGTCTTAGCCGCCTCGATCTACCTGGGCGAGCAGGCGGTTAAGGCTTCGAAATGAATGTTCCAGGAAAAAGAGCGTCTAACCGTTATGACTTTCGTGCGGATGGACGTTCTTTTTTCATTATGACTCTAACTAAGCTGGCTGGACGGCAGGACGACCGCGGACCGCGGCATCATGTCCAAAACGGCGAAAATTAGTGGGTGCCGATAGGAATAGTATCCTGCCGAGGGCGGTTGATTACAGGTGACGTTTAAACGTTCCATTTCGATGAACGGTGTTTGAGTATAAAACAAAAACCCGGCAAAATCTGCCGGGTTGAACTGGTTATATTAAATTGCGCGCAAAGCACCACTGTGGTATTATTAGAAAACCACCGGTCTTTTTTTGTTCATAGGTCATAGTTAGTGCATCTTATCTACAATATAATCTTACCACGCGGCATTTCGGGTTGTCAAGCGTCCTTTTTCTTCAGCTATAACGAGGGGGAGCGTGTTCGGGAAATGATAAACGATTGGGAGCAAGAACAGGAGCGGCTGGATCAAGTAACGGAGAAGCTGCGCAAGAGAATCGCCGAGCTGGAGCCGGAAGTAGCCGGACTACGGAGTCAGGCGGGGGAAATCCGCAAACGATTCTGGGAAGAAGTGACGGTCAACACAAGTAACAACGAGGATTTCGAGGAAACCTTCTACAGTATAAAGCAGCAAGAGGCATTGTT
This sequence comes from Cohnella yongneupensis, assembly GCF_042655785.1. Lineage (NCBI taxonomy): Bacteria > Bacillati > Bacillota > Bacilli > Caryophanales > Paenibacillaceae > Cohnella > Cohnella yongneupensis. Next base: position 27,097 of record NZ_JBHSNC010000005.1, on the reverse strand, counting down.
GTCGGAACGGGAGCGTAGCTACAAGCTGCGCGTGCAGCAATGGAAAGGCATGAACAAGCTGCTGCAGTCTCCGTACTTCGGGCGCATCGATTTCAATGAGGATGGCCTGGGCTTCAGCGAGCAGGTGTATATCGGCGTATCGTCCTTCGTCGATTCGGACGGCCTCAGTTTTCTGGTCTATGACTGGCGTACGCCTATTGCGAGCATGTACTACGACTATTCCCCTGGCGAAGCCGCCTATGACACGCCGGGTGGGCGAATTACGGGGACGATGGAGCTGAAGCGGCAGTACCAGATCCGAGAGGGCCGGCTTCAGAACGTGATCGACACGAGCTTAACGATCGGGGACGAATTGCTGCAGCAGGTGCTCGGCAAGAGTGCGGACTCTCAGATGAAGAGCATCGTGGCAACGATCCAGAGAGAGCAAAATGCCATTATTCGCGATGACAAAAGCCGGATGCTTATCGTGCAGGGAGCGGCGGGAAGCGGGAAAACCTCTGCGGCGCTGCAGCGGGTGGCGTATTTGCTGTACACGCACCGGGAGAAGCTGAAGGCGGATCAGATCGTTCTTTTCTCGCCGAATCCGATATTTAACAGCTATGTATCGACCGTTCTTCCCGAGCTCGGCGAGGAAAATATGCAGCAGACGACCTTCCAAGAATACCTTGAGCATGGGCTTGGAACGGAATTGCGCCTAGAAGGTCCGTTTGATCAGATCGAATACGTGCTCACGGAACAGGCTACGCGAGAATACGAGGCGCGGTTGAAGGGAATCGAATATAAGGCGTCCGTTGCGTTCCTTCAAGCTCTTCAGAGTTATGCGGGGTGGCTAGGTCGGGAGGGTATGCGATTCAACGGTATCCGTTTTCGGGACGGCGATCTGATTACGATAGAACAAATGGAAACCAAGTTTTACGGGTATGATCCGTCCATCCGCTTGGCTAATCGCATTGCCATGCTACAAGAGTGGCTGCTTCAGGAGCTGACCTTGCTGGAACGCAAGGAGCGGGAGGAGCCGTGGGTGCAAGAGGAGTTCAATTACCTCGACAAGGAGCAATACGCCGCCGTGCATAGCGAGCTGCACAAAGAGCGGGGTGTCTTTGATTTCGCCGAACAATATGAAGAAATTCAAGAGTTTCTGCAGAACAAGCGCCGGCGAGACGAGGCCGACTTCGACTATGCCGAGCGGGAGGAAGAGCTGCTGCGCGACATGATCGTGAAGGAGCATTTTAAGCCGCTGCGGCGAAGCGTGAAGCGGATGTTGTTCATAGACATGGTTGGCCTGTACGCCCAGTTGTTCGGTGATGAAGATGCTTATAAGACGATGACGAACGAGGCCGAGGTTCCGGGACATTGGTCGGAAATGTGCGAGCAAACTAAGGAGAAGCTTGGACGACTGGAGCTGTTCTATGAGGACGCGACACCGTACTTATATTTAAAAGAGCTTGTGGAGGGCGTTCGGACGAACACGGAAGTACGGCATATTTTCGTCGATGAGGGTCAGGATTATTCGATGTTTCAATATGAATATCTCAAAAAGCTGTTCCCCCGAGCTCGCATGACGGTACTCGGCGATTTCGGGCAAGCCATCTTCACTCAGGCAACGGAACTGTACGGGGCAGCTTCGCCGCTAATTCGGCTTTACGGCGAAGCCGACACTAACCTGATTCGCCTTGTTCGCAGTTATCGGTCAACCCGCGAAATCGTGGAGTTCACGAAGGCGTTGCTGCCGGGCGGAGAGGACATCGTGCCCTTCGACAGAACCGGAAATAAGCCGCGCCTCACTGTGGCCGGTAGTGGTGAGCAGTTGGCGGCACGAATGATTGAGGATCTCGCGGCACTTCATGCGGAGGGCTTCGATTCCATCGCCATCATTACGAAGACGGCCGCCGAAAGCGGCGAGGCTTACGACCGCTTGACCGCGCAGGGATGCCCTTCGTTGCGGCTGGTTACGCAAAAGACGCTTACTTTCGAGAAAGGAACGATGGTCATTCCCGCCTATCTCGCGAAAGGTGTTGAATTCGACGCCGTTCTGATCTATGATGCTTCATCGCGGGCATATCATCGGGAAAGCGAGCGCAAACTCTTTTATACGGCATGCACGCGCGCGATGCACCGGCTTCATCTATATGCGACGGAAGAGTGGACGCGATTCATTCAAGAGTTGGATAGTTCTTTGTACGAGGCAGACCCATTAGGAATCGGAGGTGCTCAGCTCACATGATGCAACAAAGTCCGGAATATTGGATTTCTAAGCTTGAATTGACTGCTCATCCCGAAGGCGGGCACTATAAAATCACGTATGAAGCGGAAGAAAAGATTTCCGATCAGGAGTTATCCGTTAAGTTCAAGGGTCAACGGTTGCTTTATTCCAGCATCTATTTTTTATTGCAATCACAGGATTTTTCCCGGCTCCATAGTTTGAAATCGGATGAACTGTGGTACTTTCATGCAGGGAGCTCCTTGACCGTTCATGTCATTCACGAGGATGGCAGCTATGAGGAAGTCCAATTAGGGGCTGACTTAGAAAGGGGCGAAAGGCTGCAATATCTAGTTCCGAAACGTGCGATTTTCGGTTCTTCCGTTAGGGATAAAGATACGTATTCGCTTGTCGGGTGCATGGTCGCACCTGGTTTTGATTTTCAGGATTTCGAATTATTTACGCAGCAAGAGCTGCTGGCGCAATATCCTCAGCATAGCGAAGTCATCAGGAAATTAGCTTATGAAGAGCTTCCGGTGTAGACCCGGCGTGTCGTAATGAAAGGGGATGTCCCAGAGGTCATTTTTTAATGACTATGGGATATCCCCTTTGTTCATTTAGTCTGACCGACGGATTGCCTCAAGATCTTAGTAGTAAGGCCGGCAAGTAGCGAGCGCTCAGCTTCAGTAATGACTTCCGTTGCAGCGTGTATGGCCCGTTCGATCTCTTGGGCGACAATGGGAATGAGCTCCCATCCGGCAGAAGTTACCCGGACATTGAACCCGCGCTTGTCGTGCTGGGAAACCGTACGTTCGACGAGACCGCGGCTCTCGGCTCGATTGATGAGGCCCGTGATGCTGGATTTGTCGAGTTGGAGATATTGGGCGAGTTGCAGCATGCTGGGTTCGCGGTCCCGTAGAATGCCTAGAAGGCGAATTTGAATGATCGATAGATTATGGGCGGCTCCGACTTGACCTAGTATGCTTTGGATCAGAAAGGACAGTTGCACCAAGCTATCCACGGTCGAGTGGTCGTCTTTAATCGTAAAAGGGTCGTCGTTCAATGGGTTCACTCCGAACTCATCGGCCCGCGAATAAGCGGCATGACGGTTATGTTGAATTACATTATTCACCTCACATTGCATCACAATAAACATCGACTTTGTACGTGACACAAACTATGTGACTTATGATTTACATCGGACTATATAAGTAATATACTTAATAACACTTAAGTGTTTATATATTATTTCATTAAGGGTGAGTAAGCTGACGCAAGATGAGCGGTTAAAGGGAATTCTCGAGCACATGAAGGAACACGGAAAAATCCGACTTGAGCAAATCTGCGAAATGTACCAGGTATCTCGAGATAGCGCCAGACGCGACCTGGTGAGATTAGAAGAAGCACGTCTGATCGCCCGTACCCATGGGGGCGCGATTCTTCCTTCACTGGGCATAGCTACAATACCCTATGAGGAACGCATTCATAATGTAGATGCTAAGCAACGCATCGGCCGGGCGGCGGCCTGTCTCGTTCAAGACGGAGAGACGCTGTTCGTGGATGCGTCGACGACTGTGCAAGCCGCAGTAGAAGCGTTCTCGGCAAAGGATATAACCACGGTCACTAACTCGATAGATGCGGCCACTTTACTGGGCAAAAAGCAAAACGGAAAAGTTCATCTCCTGGGCGGCGAATACAATCCGTGGCATAGGAATGTAACCGGACCTCAGACGCTAGCGATGATCCGCGATTATCGGGTGCAGACCTTGTTATTAGGAGCTTGCGCCATTACTTCGGATGGGTTGTCCAGTCCGCTAGTGGAAGAGGCGTATGTAAAGCGTGAGATGGTGGCAAGAGCGGATCGGGTAATCGTCCTTGCGGATCAAGGGAAATTTCAAAAATCGTTTCTTCATCATGTGTGCGGGGTAGAGAACATCCATGTGCTAATTACGGATGCCGAGCCGCCCGCAATGGTGAAAGAGCTGCTTGCTAAACATCGGATTGAAATCATCATCGCGAACGAAGGAGAACACGAACATGACAATTAATGTGGGCTTAGTCGGATACGGGCTATCCGCTTCGGTATTTCACGGGCCGATCATTCAAAGAATAGAGGGAATGCGCCTTAAAGCCATTGTTTCATCGAATGCCGAAAAGGTGAATCGGGACTATCCGGACGTTGAAGTTTTTGACGATGTCGACTCGATGCTGCTGCGGGGCGAGATCGACTTGGTCGTCATCTGTACGCCGAACACGACGCATTATGAGTTTGCGAAGAAAGCTATTTTGGCCGGGAAGCACGTGGTGGTTGAAAAGCCGTTCACCGTGGATGCTAGCGAAGCGGAAGAACTAATCTCACTGGCTAAAGCTCAAGGCGTGAATCTGTCGGTTTATCAAAATCGCAGATGGGACAATGATTTCTTAACGATTAAGGCTTTGTTGGAAACGGGCATGTTAGGTAAATTATCGACTTATGAAGCCCACTTTGACCGATTTAGACCAGTAATAAGGGACCGCTGGCGCGAAAAGAACCTTCCCGGCTCGGGAATTTTGTATGACTTGGGTTCGCATTTGATCGATCAGGCGCTAAATTTGTTCGGCATGCCTCAAACCCTATGGGCCGATATCAGGTCGGAGAGGGACGGAGGCCAGACGGACGATTACTTCCACCTTATACTCGGTTACCCGAACCTAAGGGTTATTCTGCACTCCGGATCTCTCGTGAAGCTGGCGGGGCCGCGGTTCGTGTTGCATGGCGACAGAGGAAGCTTCGTCAAATACGGATTAGACCCTCAGGAAGATCAACTTAAACTGGGCATGCATCCCGGCGATTCGGGTTGGGGCGAGGATCGCCCCGAGCTGTATGGAAAGCTCAGTACCGTAGTCGGCGGACTGTCGATGGAAGCCATAATATCGACAATTCCGGGCAGCTATGAAGCCTTTTATCAAGGGATGGCCGCAGCCATTCAATCAGGCGCACCCGTACCCGTACAGGCGGAACAAGCGCGCGACACGATTCGAATCATCGAATACGCTCTTCAAAGTCACCGAGAGCAACGCACGATACAAATCCCGTCGCAGGAGGGGGCGAAATGAGTTTGCCGAACCTGGACAAACAGTTGGCCGAAATTGTTCAACAGGAAGAACAATTGCAATTTTCCCGATTCACGAACGAGATGGCGCTCGAAATCGGTATGCTCCTATACGCGGAGGCCAAAAAATCGGGAAGTGCGGTAACGATCGATATTTCGAGGAACGGACAATGCCTCTTCCATTATGAGATGGAGGGGACTTCTAAAGATAACGCGGAGTGGATTCGCCGTAAAAATAACGTAGTGAATCGCTTTTACCGGAGCTCGTACTATGTGGGAACCCGTCTGCGAAGCCAAGGCACGACGATGGAGGAGAAATACGCGATATCGACGGTAGAATTCGCCGCGCATGGCGGAGCGTTTCCGTTACGTATGAAGGGAGCGGGAGTCATCGGAACGATAACGGTATCCGGGCTCCCGCAAAAAGAAGATCATGATTTAGTGGTGCGAGTTCTTCGCGACTATTTGCAAGCGCATTGAGAATCATCAAAATTATTGATAATATCCATAGAATACTATCGATAACTCCATCATTAGGGGCCGTGCTATAGTGATGTCAAGCAAACGACAACGCTATTGGAGGTAATCCTAATGACTACGATCCGCTCGCTTGTACTTGAAACTCCCGCCGCTTCTCCGGAGCATACGCATCGCCACTATATGAACAAGCTTTCCGTGGAAACGGACGTTTCGGACGTCTGCTACGACCTGAAGAACGGCGTCGCCGACTTCCTGCTCATCGACGTACGCAGCTCTCAAGCATACGCAGAATGCCATGTGCCGGGCGCGATCAGCCTCCCGTCCAACCAAATCAACGCGGAGACGACCGCCGCATTTTCCAAAGAGCAAGTTATCGTCGTCTATTGCTGGGGACCGGCGTGCAACGGCGGAACCAAAGGAGCGGCACGCTTATCCGCCCTCGGCTTCCGTGTGAAGGAAATGCTCGGCGGCATAGAGTACTGGCGCAAGGAAGGGAACGACGTAGAGGGCACGCTGGGACATTCGGCTTGCATGATCGGGTAATAGAATACGCAAGGATCAAGAACGGCACCTCTAGCAGGTGCCGTTAGCTGTATAAAATTGAATTCCAACCGCAATGTATTACGTATAAGCACCTAAGGGGCAGCTAGCATTATTTACACAAGCGTCTACTGACTGCTAAACCTTACCACGATTAGAGAAGGGGGATTCAAGTTGGGATCCATTTGGTTGGAGTATGCGTGGGCATTACTTATTCTTATTGGGTTGGAGGGCTTATTGTCGGCCGACAATGCGCTCGTGCTTGCGGTAATCGCCAAGCATTTACCTGACGAGCAGAAGAATAAAGCAATCAATTACGGAATCATTATGGCATTTGTTTTTCGGTTTGCTGCTCTCTTCGCGATATCATTCATTGCGAACGTGTGGCAAGTGCAAGCGATCGGCGCGGCCTATCTTCTTTACCTAGGTTTAAAGCACATCATCCAAGCGAAATTCGGCAAGAAAAATGAAGATGCCCATAAGGACGATAAACAAGCAGCCGCGGGCAAAGGCTTCTGGCCTACCGTAGGCAAGATTGCGCTTGCGGATCTCGCTTTCGCGATCGATTCCATTCTCGCCGCCGTAGCGCTTGCGCTTGGACTTTCGGATTCGCCGCTTGGCGAGTTCGGCGGCATGGACGGAGGCCAATTCATTGTCGTGGTTCTTGGCGGAGTCGCGGGGTTAATCTTAATCAAATACGCGGCGACGTGGTTTGTAAAGCTGCTAGGGCAGCGCCCGGCACTGGAGACGACGGCTTACGCGATCGTTGCCTGGGTCGGGGTGAAGCTTGCCGTCATTACGCTTGCCCATGAGGATATCGGGGTCTTGGGTCACCATTTCCCTCATAGCACGGGCTGGACGATCGTCTTCTATGTCGTTTTGGTTGCGATTGCCCTGCTAGGGTGGTTCGCACCGAGCAGCAAGGTTTCTAAGGCGGGTCATCCGTAAAGGAAAGATAGGAGCTGCCGGATTGGCGTTCATACTAAAACCCTTAGATATTTCGCCGCGAAGAGGATAGGCTAACACCTTAAGGGGGTATTCCATGCATTTCGATTGGATATGGAAAGCCATTCTCATTATTACGGTCGGTTCGCTCCTTCTTCGGCTTACGGGCCGAACTTCCATAGGGAAATTATCGTTTGCTTGCGCGATTTACGTCTATCCGTACCGTTTGGATCGGGAAATCCATACCCATCATCGCGGGCGGAAAGTTGGAGCGGGGCGCAATGGAATCGCTTAAGCTTACCGACGAGGAGCTCGATGCGCAGCTGCGCATAGCAGGGGCGTTCGATCGAGCTGACGTTGAATTCGCCACGATTGAAGCTAACGGTCACCTGACCGTTCAGCTCAAACCGCATAAAGCTCCAGCGACGAAGCAGGACATTGAACAGCTGAAGCAACTGATCGAGTTGCAGTATTCCGCAAGTTTATGTAAAACAAATAACGGCGTTGAAGGGCAATAAAAACGGCAGAGGGCGCCAATTCGGCGCCTTTTTTTATGGCCGAATTTGTCCGTGCGGACTGCAAAATGACCAAGTATGGATAGAAAAGATCAATAATTACATAGTTGCACATGCGTGTTCTCGCCTATTTGGTCGACAACGATTGCTATATAATTAAGCAATAAGTTCTATTACAGAGAGAAATAATTTCGTGGGTTTCGGTCAAAGGGGATAAACGGCATGAGAATTTCGACATGGCTGAAAATCATGCTAGTTGTATTCGGCGCATTGTTTGCGGGCGTCTTTATTTTCCTGAGCGCACTGAATCAAAGCTTCAAAAACGAAAGCGTCGCGGAGCAACGTCAGATCGCATTCAAGCAACTCGGGATCGAGTTGGTCGTGGCTTCCGACTATTTGACGAATGAGGCCAGAGCCTTCGTCCAGTTCGGAGAGAAGCCCATGCGGATAATTATTGGAGAGAAGTTAACGAGACGAAGACGCGAGAATAAATTGTTGCCAAGCTAACTGCGTCGACGCAGGTTCTCGTATTGATGAGCGAATATCATGAATCTAAGTCGGGTGAGGTGAGTACGGCGTCCGAAAAATGGTTAAGAAGGTTTTAGTCGGGTAAGGAAGCGGCATAGAAAAGGCCATGAACGACTACTGCGAGGGTAGCGTTCATGGCCTTTGATCTACTAGAAGTCTGGCGGTTTTAGATGTACAAAGCTTCTAGCAGCCTATAGATCGTAGCGGCGGCTTCCGCGCGCGTGGCCGAACGGAACGGGCGGAATGCCCCGGTATCGTTGCCTTGCATGAGGTTGGAGGCGCTGACGGCTTCAATGGAAGCTCGTGCCCAGGTCGGGATTAGGCCAGCATCCGTGAACGTAATCGAAGCGTTGTGCCCGGAAGGACTGCTGAACGTCTTAAGCGCGTTGGCTAGAACGACGGACATTTCGGCACGGCTAATGAGCTGATCGGGTTTAAACAGCCGAGCTCCGTTCGCCTCGTATCCGTTCATCAGACCGGTCTGCATTACGGCGGCTACGGACGCTCTTGCCCAAGCCGGAATACTTGGGTTGTCCTTAAACTCGGTAAGGTCGTACTCGCCATGGAGCGATAGCGCTTCGGCTAGCATTTTAGCAAATTCCGCGCGGGTTACGTTGTCCTCCGGATGGAATAGACCGTCCGAATAACCGTTGATTGCTTTCATCCCGATCAAGCGGGCCGCATAAGGGGCTGCCCAATGCTTCGACAAGTCCGGGAACAAGGCGACTTGGTCATCGAATACGGCGAATTTCGTGAAGTGATTGACGTATACCGTTAAGGTGCCATCCGCGTTCAAGATTCCGCCTACGTAGATCCACCGTTTCAGCCGTTCGTTGTAATAGTAAACCGCCGGGCCGTGGCTGTCGGTTGACGGATGCGAGTCAATAAAGAAAGTGATTTCGATCGGTTTTAGGAAAGTACGGTTGGTCGAACTTGAGAATTCGAACACCTCGCTTAGTGCCGGTAGGGATGGAAGCGACGGGATCTCGTTCGGCGGTACGACGGTGACATGCATGGTACCATCTTGTTTGACGGCGCCTGCCGGCACGACTACTTTTACCTTATTCGACAGCGTCCAATCCGAATCTTGATCCAAGTACACGTTGAAGGACGCGGTCGTGTCGGAAGGATTGGTTGGAGGCGATCCCGGATCAACCGGTGTGGTCGGCGGAGTCTCCGGCTCATCCGTGTCCGGTGGCTCAGGCGCCTGAACCGCATTCGCAAAGTCGAAGGCGAACGCATTCGACGTCACCTGACCGGTAGCTCCGACAATGAAGGCTTGTGCAACGGTAACGCTCGCGTTGCCGACATCGTCTACGTTCTCGTGATGGGCAGCTTGCCCGGTGAATGCAACCGTCAACTGCGTATCGCTATCCCGCGTCACGCTGACGCCAAGCCCCGCGGGCAGGCGGTTCACCGTCATGCCGCCGGTTACATCCGCCACGAATGTACCGTTGGCGAGAGTAATCACTTGCTTGGCGGTTATCGTGCCGTCATTCGCGGCGGCTTCCGCGATAATCGCGCTACCGACCGTAAGCGTTGGAGCTTTCGGCACGACTGTGATCGTAAACGTGATGCTCGCCGACGTGTCGACACCTCCTGCTCCCGTGCCGCCGTCATCGGTTAGCGCTACCGTTACTTCGGCTTCACCGACTGCTCCGGGCGTCGCCTTATAACTCAGCGTACCGTTACGATCTATCGCGGGTTGTTGCACGAACAATCCGGTATTGTCGTTGCTGACGAGGAACGTGACTTGCTGATCGTCATCCTCCGCCGGTCCGGCGGAAACGTTCGTTGCCCATCCGGATACCGTCTGTACCCCTGCGTCCGTCTCGACTTGTTGATCGGCTCCCGGGGTGAACGACGGTGCATCGTTCACCGCCTGCACATCCACCGTATAAACTTGCGTGGTCGATTTTACGTCGTTGGGTTGGCCGTTTCCAATATCCGTGACGGTTAGCGTAACCGTATCCGTTCCGTAGAAATCGTCGTCAGGCGTATAAGCAAGCACGTCCAGCATGGCATTCAAATCCGCTTCGGCGCCGGAATAGACGAGCGAAGAACTCCCGATTGCCCCTGCTTCGAGCGTTAGACCGTCGATCTCCGATGGAACCGTCAACGTGCCGTGTTCCGCGACTAGTTCGGCCGTCAGAATGCCGTCGGCTGCATCCCTATCCTCAATTTCCACGGGCGCGAACGCGGCCGACTGATCCTCAACGGTCGCAAAGCCTACATTCAGCGACGGGTCTGCGACGTATGGATTCAAAGCTTGCGTGGCGTTGCCGGAAAGAACGCCGTTCTGATCGCCACCTGCTAAGTCGGGCACGCTATTGCCGCTTCTATTCTCCATATCGAGGTACAACGCCAATCCAGGCTCGGTGCCGGTTGGCTTCCACATCAGATTGTCGCTGATCTCCTCGCCGCTTAAAGCCCGATTCCAGATGCGGACTTCATCGATGTCGGCAGCGCCGTACCGGCCAGCGGTTCCCGAACCCGAAGGGTCATCCATACCGACATAGAAGTTGTTATATCTGCCGTAGTCTCCGTCTCGTTGCGGACTGGAATCAAATCCCTGTCGAACGAGTTCCCCGTCTAGATAAACCTTGTAATAGGCAATGCTAGCCCCAGGTTCAAGCGAATAAACGAAAGCGTAATGATGCCATTGGGTAATATCAACGGGTTGAAAAGCATTGACTACGGTTAAGTCATTCGTCCGTTGACGATTCAGCATATATACGTTGACCGAGGTGCCGCCTTTGTTCGGATGAAAAATAATGCCTTCCCGTCCGCGCGAAGAGAGAAGGAATCCGTTCTCGTTCCAGGTCGGCGTAGGGGAGCGTGCCCAAAATTCCAACGTAATATACGATTCGACCCAGACGTTCGAAGCTAAGGCGTAGCTGTCGGTACCATTGAACCGTAACGCATGGGTTGTGCCGATCATCGGCGAATGGTTATATTGGTCGACGGTAATCGTGAAGGTATGGGTCGCCGTATCGACGCCTCCGTACGCCGTTCCGCCATCGTCCTTCAGGCTGACGCTGACCGTCGCCGTTCCATGGACATTGGGCTGCGGGCGATAGGTTAACGTACCGGAGCTGTCCACGGCCGGTTGTTCTAGGAACAGAGCCGGTTTACTGTTGGTCGTTATAAAAGTCAGGCTTTGGGCTTCATCCGGCGATCCGGTAGACATCGCGGTCGCAAAGCCGGCAACCGTCTGCCGTTCGGAGCCTTCCTTGACCGACAAATTCGTTCCGAGGTTGAAAGTTGGAGCATCATTCACGTTGAATATCGGAATAGGCAGCGTAAATACCGCGCTCGCGGCCGCCCGGTCGTCAGCGGAGCCGGAATCGGTCACGGTAACATTTAACGTATCCGACCCGGATGCGACCAGGTTCGGGCGATAAAAGATTTTTTGCAGCGCATCCGTCAGCATGTCCCTTGTACCGGATAACGTCATGGACGGACTATCATTGCTGCCGTCGGTCAAAGTCAGGCCGACGATCGAAGGAAGTCTCTCGAGATTCAAAGCACCCTTATAGACCGACAGGGCAACCGAGTACAAATCCGTATCGGAGATCGCGTCTCCGTCGGTGAACGTAATCTTCGGCAGCAGCACCGGACCGTCTTCTTCGGCGACGAACGGCTTAGCCGGCCGCGTCCCTACGGTATAACCTCCGACGGCGGTAGCGGGTATGGAATCGAAATTCAAATAACGGACAAGCCCCGGTTCATTGCCGGCTAATGCACGGTTCATATTTTTACTAATGTCTGCGGCCGAGCGGGCCGTGTTCCAGAATCGTACCTCATCGACTTCTATGTTGCCGTAACGATTGGTAAAATCATTGCCCACGGAGACGTTCACGGTCTTGTTTACGTACCTGGATACGTACGGATGAACGGCGGTACCGACCAGAACGCCGTCTAGGTAAAGCTTGCAAGTTTCGGAATAATTGTAGAGGTCGTATACGAACGCATAATGATGCCATTCCGTGATATCGTCCACATGGAAGCTGGCGGCGACTTTTACCGGAAATGTGGCGGGAGCGGAAGAGACTAAATAGACGTCAACGTCTTTCGTCCCCTTATTCGGATGCAGAATAAACCCGCTGTCATCCCGCGAAGATAGCAAAATACCGTCTTCGTTCCAAGTATCCGTCTCCGATCTTGCCCAAATCTCGGCCGTGAAGGTAATCCCGGTCGGCACGCCTTGGACGACTACGGAAGCGTCCGTGCCGTTTAACCGCAGTGTCTGGTCATCCATTACGGATATGACCGGAGGCTCGTTCGAAGCCGCGTAAACACGCGATAATACAGGAAAACACGACACAATCATAAGACAAGCCATCAGGGTGGCTATTTTCCGTTTATTCCGAATCCAGATCATGCGCACAGCCTCCACTTTTAAACCATCTCTATTAAACACCCCCCATTCTAGCACGGGAAAAAAAGGTCGACGATTAACGAAAGTTAACTTTTATCGTCGATGTTCCGAATTATAAAGAGAAGACAAACCGTCCGGAGGAATTATGAGCACATTAATCGATCATACGCTGCTAAGAACGAAAATTAACGCACCCGCCGTCAAAGACGGACTGGTTAATCGGACTCGCTTGCTAAGGAAAATAGCGACGGGCTTGAAAGGTCGCTTAACCGCCGTCTGCGCGCCGGCCGGATACGGAAAGACGACGTTGCTGGGCCAATCGGTGCGAGAGAGCACCCATGCGACCGCTTGGGTTTCGCTCGACGAGCTGGACAACGATCCGGTGAAGTTCTGGCGTTATACCGCGACCGCGCTGGCGGAGGCGCTTCCCGCGGAAGCGTTACGGCGCAGCCTGCCGCTCGCGAAGGCGCTGCCGAACGTATCGATTCATGCTTTTCTCGATACGCTGAGCAACGAGCTGTATGCCTCGGAGGCGCCGATCGTGCTTGTGCTGGACGATTATCACGCCATAACCGACGATCGCATTCATCAGAGTCTCGCGTATTTCATCGATTACTTGCCGCCCCATGCTCATGTCGCGATCACGAGCCGTACCGAGCTTCCTTTTCCGACGAGCAAATGGATGGCGCGGGAAGAGCTGACGGAGGTGTCCGCCAGCGAGCTTCAGTTCACGTTGGACGAGCTGGAAGTTTACTCTGCCGGCGCGTTGGACCATTCGTTATCCCGTCGTCATCAGATCAAGCTGCTGGAGCGGACGGAAGGCTGGGTGACGGGGCTTCAGATGGCGTTCATCTCCATGCGCCTGAAGCCGAATCCCGAACGGTTCATCGACGAGTTCAAAGGGTATAACGAGCGCGTGTCCGAGTTTTTGTTCGAAGAGGTATTCGAGAAGCTACCCGTCGACGTCCAGCAATTTCTGCTGAAAGTTTCCGTCGCGGACAGGCTGGATGCGGAGATCGGCGACGCCGTGGCCGAGCGTACGGACAGTCATCTCATGCTTGCCAAGCTGAAAGCGCAAAATCTGTTCGTGGTTCCGCTGGACGAGCAAGGCGAGTGGGTTCGGTTTCATCACCTGTTCTCTCAATTTCTTCGTTCGTGGCTAAGGCGCACGGATCCGGAAGCTTGGCTTGAAGCCCATCGGCGGGCAGGGCAAAGCTTCGCTTCCCGAGGACTGCTAGGAGAAGCGATCGATCATGCGATAACGGCGCAAGACTTCGCGCTTGCGGAACGGCTACTGGAGCGGCATATCGCCACGGCGTTCGGGCAGGGGGAGTTTGCCACGTTGATGCGCTGGTTCGGCTCGCTTCCGGGGTCTACGGCGCGTCCGCCGGAGATGACGTTGCTATTTGCCTTTATTTTGGCGATAACCGGGCAGTTGGAATGGATGGAAGCAGAGCTAGGGCGGGTTCAAAGTCAGCTTGAGGCTGTAAGCGATGAAGAATCTCGTCGGCAAATCAACAGCGGCTTGCTGTTCGTGAAGCTGAACGGCCTCTTCTTCAGCGGTCGGTTCGATCGGTGGCATGCGGTCGCGGAAGGCCTTAACGACGATTTGCGCGAGATGATGACGGAGAACAAAATCTTCTACAACTTCAACTTTAATAGCACTGAACCGTTCGTCAGACGAACGGCGATGGGACTGAAGGGCATGCTTAGCCCGGAGATGAACGCGCTTGGTCTGCGGTTCTTGCAGGTGCTGAATAAGCATGGCTGGAACGATTCGTTCATTGGCTTATACGTCCGCCAATCGATGTGCGAAGGCTTGTACGAGAAAAATCGGATGGACGACGGGAAAGCGATGCTGCGGGAAGTCGAGAAGAGCGTCAATACGCTCCGAATTCCGGGATTGTTCGTGCCTATGCGAATTATGCAGGCTCGCTACCATATCGCCGAGGGCAAGTATTACTTAGCGCACGACACGGTAGATGAAGCGCTTGAAATCGCCGAGGCGTTCGCCGAGCCTTATTGGGACTCGTATTTGCGGGCTTGCAAGGCGCATGTTTACTTGGCGGAAGACCGGGTCGCGGAGGCGAAAAAAGAGCTTGCCGCGCTACGGCTCTCCGACAAGGACAAGCCGACGTTCAGCCGGGAATTCGAATATTTAACTTTCGTTCGGCTGCTCATGAGACAGCGGAAGCTCTCTCAGGCGCTCCGCCTGCTGGAATTGCTTAAGCCGCAAGCGGAGCGGGAAGCGCTCCTCTCGAGCATGGCCGAAATCACGATTCTTCAGGCGCTCGCCGAGCAACAAGCTAAGCGGCGCGCGAACGCGTTCCGCTATCTTCGCGAAGCGCTCGCGATCGGGGAAGAGAACGATTACGCGCGCAGTTTTGTGGACGAAGGCCAAGCGATGGCAGAGCTGCTGGAGTCCTATCTGAACGATAAAATCAGAAACGGTGGATTTGAAGAGGGCGAGAGCGCCTCGGAGGCGTATGTTCGAAAGCTGATCGGCTTGTTCCCGGATCAAGAGCGTGCCGGAGCCGCCTCTAAATCGTCCGCTTCCGTCGAACCGTTAACCGAGAGCGAGGCCGCGATGCTGCAGCTGATCCGCGACGGGGCTTCCAATCGGGAAATCGCGAAAGAGCTGGCTTTGTCCGAAGGTACGGTGAAAGTATATTTGTCTCGCCTATACGGCAAATTGGGAGTATCCTCCCGCACGCAGGCTTTGAACAAAGCCCGAAACTTAACCGAAATTTAACCGAGCTTGATGTTGGGCAATATGTCTCGGGCGAAGCAGATGATCGGCCAATCGGGTATATAAACAAACAAGGGAAATATGTCTGGAAGCCAAGCATGTAGCCGGTTTACTCCTGGACGATCCCCGTTATCGTTACAGAGCCGTCCGCCGAATCGGCTTGGACGTCCAACTTCAAGATGTGGTCGAAGAACTCGTCCGGCACGTAGAGCTTACCTTTTATCAGCTTCGATGCCGCGAAGAGCTCGATAGGCGCCATTTTGTTCAGAATATAGCTGTTCTTGTCAACCGTTACGGAAGTCGGAGGCTTCTAAAGTTCAAGACCATGAATGGCCGAAATCCGATATACTTAGAGCAACACCTTATAAGGACGGATCGTTATGACGCTCCAGCAATTAAAATATATCCTCACGATCGTAAGATGCGGCTCCATCAGCGAGGCGGCCAAGCAGCTGTTTATTTCTCAGCCTAGCCTGTCCAGCGCGGTCAAGGAAATGGAACAGGAAATCGGCGTGGACATCTTCCTGCGTTCGTCCAAAGGCATTGCGCTGTCTAACGAAGGTGCAGAATTTCTGTCCTATGCGAGGCAAGTCGTAGAGCAGGCGGAGCTGCTCGAGCAAAAATATATGAACAAGCAGCCGTCGAGGAAGCTATGCTCCATCTCGACGCAACATTATGCGTTTGCCGTTCAAGCGTTCGTCAGCCTATTGAAGGACTTGAACGCGAACGAGTACGAGTGCACGCTCCGGGAGACTAGAACGTACGAGATTATCGAAGACGTACGGAATATGCGCAGCGAGCTTGGTATTCTGTATCTCAACGCATTCAACCGGAAGGTGATACAGAAGCTTCTGAACGAGAACGACCTCCGATTCCGCCCGCTGTTCGTGGCCGAGCCGCACGTCTTCATTAGCACCGCGCATCCGCTAGCCGCCAAGCCGATCATCGAAATCGAGGATTTAGACGAGTTCCCTTGTCTGGCTTTCGAGCAAGGTGAGTACAATTCGTTCTACTTCTCGGAGGAAATACTAAGCACGAGAACGCACAAGAAGAAAATTTTGGTCAGCGACCGGGCGACGTTATTCAATCTCCTCATCGGGCTCAACGGGTATACGATCAGCTCGGGCGTGCTCAATCAGGACTTGAACGGCGAGCAGATCAAATCCGTACGCTTGCGGACGGACGACCATATGGAGATCGGATACATTACGAGCAAAAAGGTGAATTTAAGCCCGCTTGCGGCGACGTATGTCGGCAAGTTGAAGAGCATTATCGCGGATTTCGGCTATCCGATTATAAGCGAAGAGGATGAACTCGGCTGAGTTCATCCTCTTTTTTCGTTACAACGTTGCTCGTACTTCCCGCGCCGCCTGAACCAAATGCCTCAAGCTAGCCCAAGTTTCCGTAACTCCGCGCGTCTTCAGTCCGCAGTCCGGATTGACCCAAAGCTTGGCGACATCGATCTTGTCCAGCATGCGATGCAGCCCTTGCTTGAGCTCATCCACGCTTGGAATCCGCGGTGAGTGAATGTCGTACACGCCCGGTCCGACCTCCGTCTGGAAGCCGCACTCGTTGATCGCATCGATAATCGCAAGATCCGATCGCGAAGCCTCGAACGTGATGACGTCGGCGTCCATCGCATCGATATCGCGAATAATATCGCTGAACTGGCTATAGCACATGTGGGTATGAATTTGCGTCTGCGCCTGGACGCCGCTATGCACCAATCGGAACGCGGGGATCGCCCAGCTCAAGTACTCGCTCTGCCAATCGGACTGCCGGAGCGGGAGCTTTTCCCGTAAGGCTGCCTCATCGATCTGAATGATCTCTATGCGATTCGCTTCCAAATCCAACACTTCGTCCCTAATCGCCAAGGCGATCTGAAGGGCGCTATCCTTCAATTGAATGTCTTCGCGGGGGAAGGACCAG
Source organism: Cohnella yongneupensis (assembly GCF_042655785.1). NCBI lineage: Bacteria > Bacillati > Bacillota > Bacilli > Caryophanales > Paenibacillaceae > Cohnella > Cohnella yongneupensis. The sequence goes on along the minus strand of NZ_JBHSNC010000005.1, from coordinate 9,738 downwards.
TTGAGGATCGTAACCGGGCCGGTCAGCATCCCTTTCATCGGTTTGTTGGTCAAGCTTCTCGCATAGGCCGAGTATTCCACGGTCATCGGCTTGGAACGGCTAATATCTCCCCATACGATCGGCGGCTTCACGCATCTCGTGCCATAGGATTGTACCCAAGCATTTTCCGTAAAAATAAAGCCCTCCAAGCATTCGCCGAAGTATTCGACCATGTCGTTGCGCTCGTACTCCCCATGCACCAAGACGTCGAGGCCGATCTCTTCTTGAAGCGCGATGCATTCCGCTATTTTGTCGCGGTTGAACTGCTTGTACTGCTCCTCGGAGATGGCGCCTTTCTTGAAGGAGAAGCGATTCGCCCGAACTTCGGCCGTCTGAGGGAACGATCCGATTGTTGTCGTAGGCAGCGGAGGCAATCGGAATTTGGACTTCTGGATCGCTAACCGTTCGGAGAACTCGGGCAGTTTAGTAAAGTCGGCTTCCGACAAAGCCGCGGTTCTCGCCTGCACGGCCTCGTTATTAATAAGCCGCGAACCGTTGAAGAGCTCTTCGTTCTGTTGATAGTACGAGGAAGAATAGGGGTCCGGTTGCTCCAAAATCGCCTTGAGCGCGGCGAACTCCTGAAGCTTCTCCTCCGCGAACGCAAAGTGGCGTTTCGTCTCCTCCGGCAGCTTAGCTTCATGCTTCAACGTGTAAGGCACATGCAGGAGCGAGCAGGAGGAGCTTATGACGACTTGCCGTGCAAGCTCGCGTAACTCCTGAATGAGCACAAGGGTGCTTTTAAACCGGTTTCTCCAGATGTTCTTCCCGTTCACTACGCCGGCGAACAACACTTTATCGTCCGCGAACCCGTATTGTCGTACGAGCGCCAGCGACTTCTTGCCTTCGATGAAATCAATGCCGATCCCGTCGAACGGCAGCGCTTGAAGCTCTTGATAGCAATCTCTGACGTCTCCGAAGTACGTCTGAACGAGAACTTTAACGTTCCCCTTGGCGGACAGGATGCCAGAGTACAGCTTAGCGAATAGCGCGAGATCCTCCGGGGATAAATCCGTGACCAGCTGGGGCTCATCCAGCTGAATCCATTCCGCGCCAAGCTCGTTCAGCTTCGCCAGTACGGCTGCATATGCCTCAGTGGCTTCTTGAACGAAATCATCGGCTTGCTTGGCACCGGTATATTTGGCAAGCTTAAGCAGCGTAAAGGCTCCGATCAATACGGGCTTCGTCGCGATCTGGTGCTGCTTGGCTTCCAACAACTCATCGAACAGCTTCGTTCCCGTTAGACGGATGCGCGTGGAATCATCGATTTCAGGAACCATGTAGTGATAGTTCGTGTTGTACCATTTTTTCATCGCCAACGCTTTAACGTCGCCTTGCGGACCTTGATAACCTCTAGCCATCGCGAAGGTCGTCGCCAACGGAGGAAGATTCAGCGCCCGATAGCGCTCCGGCACGATGTTGAGCAAACAAGCCGTATCCAGTACTCCGTCATAGAAGGAAAAATCGTTGGATGGAATATAATCGATGCCGTTCTGCTGCTGGATCTTCCAATGCGCGAGCCGCAGGTCGGCGCCCGTACGATGAAGCTCGTCGATTGAAATTTCACCTTTGAAAAACTTCTCGGACGCGAATTTAAGCTCTCTTAGCGCACCGACCCTTGGATAGCCGATAATAGACGTTTTCAAGTCGAACAACCCCTTGCTCTGAATGTTGATCTCATTATAGAGCGGGGGGCTTGCTATCGAAAAAGACATAAATACTATGCCGTGGTATAGTTTTTAGCTATGGTGGTTCATGTCCCGGTCGATTCATTCACTACAATTAGCATTGATTAACACGAAATCACTTCTGGTATATTTGATGACGGATATGAGTATAATCAACTTGTAATCACACGAGTGATTAGCTTGTGAATATTAGTTGATGGTGGTGTATAAAATGTCATGGAGTACGGATGACTCGAGAAACCTGGAACGTATTGCTGATGCTCTCGAAAGAATATCGGCGTTTCAAGAAAGGCAAGCCATTGTTCCGCCGAATTTCGAGGAACTGTTAAAAGAGGTATCAACGGACAACTTGGAAGCCGACTTTTTCTCGCGAGTGACTCGGGTATATGCTGAAGAAGGGCAGTTGGTTCAACAACGAGGCGGCGGTAAAAAATCATCAAAGAGGGTTGCAAGCGAGTTCTCGGAAATATATCCGGCGTTCTTTGCGGAGCATGTACCCGGTGTAACGGTTAAAGCCGTAAAAAGCGGGCTTCTCATCGTTAGGCGCGAAGATAAACCGGTGTGTGGTTTGAAAATTTACACAGACCTCGGTTACGGCAGTCGCGGGGAACAATGGTATGAAAACATGAATTACTTTGTACAGTTAGCGTCGGAATACGATGTTTCTAGCGATCGAATGTTTTTCTTGGTCGTTTCCTTCCGGAATGGATTGGACAATGAACATGTTCAAAAAGTTCTTGGGGTTAAGATTTCTAATAAAGATCTTCTTGAGGCTGACAATCACAATTACCTTGAACAATATGCAAAAGGCTGGGTAGAGGGAGCAAAAAACAATCCGTTACCAAACCCCCAACAACAATGTTTCTTTCTAGCGACTAAACTGCATCCTAACGTTATTGAGGAGGTTCTAGCTGAAGATTTGTCGGGGTACGAATGGTTTCGACCTTCCGTTACAGAGCTAATCAATACAATTAAGTCAACTGCTCTAGCATCCAAATAAACTTGATATACTAGGGAGGTAGTATATGTCTAGACCGAAACTTTTTTCCGTGGCTAAGAGTGGCCTCAACGCTAATGTATTCATCGACCAAGCAAAAGCCTTTTATGACAGGACCGCAAAGAAGGGTGAAAGGGTTATCCTTCTGGAGGGATCGATACTAAAAGCACCAGATAACACTAAATGGATATATCGAGACTTGGAGATATTAGCGATACATGGATATTTGGAACGTATTGGTACGCAGTACCGAGTGAAGAGACCTATAGCGGGGAGCACTAGCGGGACAGCGGCAGCTGTCTTGGGTGCAGGATTTAAGCCTGCTGGATTTCATCGTTGGAAATTCAATAATGGCCGAAGTATTTACGAGTCTGGCGAAAAGTAAGAAGTAATTCAAAGAACACAAGACTACTAATCGGTGTCTTGTGGTTTTTTGATTTCAAGAAAAGATCATATATTGTTTACCCGATAAACAAAGTTTGATAATCTAGATATATTCTACACTAATACATTAAGCCCAAGGGGAAGATTATAATGTCTAATAAAGCAAAGAAAGTCGTCGTTACCGGCGGTAGCGGCATGTTAGGGCGATGGGTCGTCAAACATTTCGTCGAGCAGGGCTATGAGGTACTTAACGTCGATACGCGTCAACCGGAGGAGCCGCTGTGCCGACGTTGATTGTGAATTTAGAAGATTTGGGTCAAACTTACAGCGCGCTTGCCGGCGCATATGCGGTCGTCCATCTGGCGGCGATCCCGAGAGCGGGGATGGTACCGCCCGAAACGACGTTCCGCAATAACGTCATGTCCACTTATAACGTACTGGAAGCGGCGTCTGGACTTGACATCAAGAAAGCGGTCGTCGCCTCCAGCGAATCCTCGTACGGCATCTGCTTCGCCGTGCATCCGTTCGGGCCGCAATACGTGCCGATGGACGAAGCGCACCCGCAATTGCCGCAGGACAGCTACGGCTTGTCCAAAGTCGTGGGCGAGCTGACGGCGGATATGTTCTACCGCAGGTCGGGCATTCAGGTCGTGTCGCTGCGCCTGGGTAACGTCATTCCGCCGGAGTGGTACGAGCGGTTCCCTTCGTGGATCAACAACCCGGAGGAGCGTGATCGGATTCTATGGAGCTATATCGATACCCGCGACGCGGCGGAAGCCTGTCGTCTGGCGATCGAAGCGGAAGGACTCGGTTCCGTTGCGCTGAATCTCGGATCGGACGAGACGAGCATGGCCGTTCCGAGCCGCGAGCTGATGGCCGCGCGTTATCCCGAAGTAACGGATTTCCGCGCGCCGCTTGAGGGACATGAAGCGCTGCTCAATAGCGAGAAGGCGATGAAGCTGCTCGGCTGGCAGCCAAAATACAAGTGGCGCGAGCAGCTCGGCAAGTAAGCGATTCATGAGGTTGTCCCCGTCTCGTAGTTGTTCGAGCGGAGCGGGACAATCTCTTTTTTGTGCGTAAATTCATTCGCGAAGAAGGTGCACGGTCTTGAGTTACGTTCTGCTCCTGTTGGCTACGCTGGCATGGAGCTTCGTCGGAGTTCTGGTCAAGACGGCGTCGACGATGGTGGACAGCTCCATCATCTCGTTTGCCCGGTTTTTTTTCGGCGTGATCTTCCTCGGTATCTTCCTGTTCATTCGGGATCGTAAAATTCAGCTTCGCATAGGCATGAAGTGGATCTGGATCGGGGCAATCGGCAAAGCAGCCAACTATGCGTTTGAAAATATCGCTTTAAAGATAGGCTATTCCTATGGCAACATTCTCGTACAACCCGTCCAGACCGTCGTGCTGATGATCGCGGCCGGCTTTCTATTCAAGGAACGCATATCGACGCGCGGTTGGTTCGCGGCGGCGTTATGCGTGGCCGGCGTCATTGTCGTCGGCTGGAACGGCACGCCGTTGGACGAGCTGGCGCAAGGCAGCGGTTTAACGACGCTGTTGTTCACTTTGGCGGGGATCGGGGCGGCCGTGCACGTATTAAGCCAGCGAATGCTTCTGAAGACGATGGATAACGGCAACATGAACTTCTCCGTCTTCTTAATGAGCACGGTAATTGTCGCCCTTCCGATTCCGGTCCAATCGCACGGTTTCGTTGGACCTGTAACCGCCTGGGCATGGGGAGCGTTAGTGCTGCTTGGCGTCATTACGGGCCTCAGCTTCTTCTGGTTCGCGGAAGCCATCAAGAAAGTACCGTTCGCGATCGTCGCGATCGTCGGCAACTGTACCGTCTTGTTCGCGATCTTGTGGGCGTATTTGTTTTTCCGCGATCCGATCACGGTTTACATTATTTGCGGTACACTAATATTCGTGGCCGGATTCGTGTTGCTTAACTTTCCGATGCCGCGCCGCAACGCAAAAACAGCGTGTCTAATGACGCCCAGAAGGCAGGATAGTCTTACATGACCGAACCTAAACAACAGAGATTTCGCTTTAGCGAAGCGCCGATATGGCAAATTCAGCGGAAGTATTATGAAGAAGAGGGATTGAAGGCGTGGAAGAACGACCAGGTCCCTCAGTATATTACGAGTAATCCGATGATCGCCTCTGCCTACGCGGAGATGATCTTCGGGCTGCTTCAAGACCGGGCGAACAAGGGGCATCTCTCCGAGCCGGTCACGATCGTGGAGCTTGGAGCCGGAGCGGGACGATTGGCGTATCATGTGCTGCATGAGCTGCGTCAGCTCATAGATTATGCGGGAATACCGCTGCCCTCGTTCCGCTATGTGGTGACGGACTTGGCGATGAACAACGTGCTGGCTTGGAAGGAGCATCCCGCGCTGCAGTCTTATATAGCCGATGGATGGGTCGATTTTGCGCGATTCGATGCCGTCTCGGATACGGAACTGAACCTTGTCGTATCGGGCGAGACGATTAGCGAAGGGGATTTGCAGCAACCGCTAATCATAGTAGCGAATTACTTCTTCGATGGCATTCCGCAGGAATTGATTTACGTAGGAGACGGGCAAATTTACGAGGCGGACGTGTTCGTCGAGTATCCGGACGATAACGAATCGCTTAAGCCGTCGGAGTGGTTGGATCGGATAGCGCTGCATTACGAGCATAGACGAGCGCCCGAGTACGAACAGGATACGTATCCATACCGGGATACCATCGCGCTATATCAGGAGAAGCTAGAAGACTCGCATATTCTGTTTCCCGTTGCCGGGCTAACTTGTCTAGAGCGGTTAAATCGGTTGTCTCATGCCGGGTTCCTCTTAATAACCGCGGACAAAGGGGATCATCAGCTCGACATCATGCAATTCGCGGGTCCGCCGGAGTTGATTTTGCACGGCAGTTTTTCGATAACGACTAATTACCATGCCATTCAGCACGTGTTTGAGCAAAAGGGAGCCGAGGCGCTATTCCCCCCGCAGCATTATAAAAATATTAACGTCGGCTGCATCCTCCATTTGGACAATCCTAAGACCTATGCCAATACAAGGCTAGCTTATCGGCGGTGCATCGAACGTTTCGGTCCGGACGAGTTTTTCAGCCTGAAGGAGTGGGTGGATCGCCATATAGACGGCATGGGGATGCAGCAGATTTTAAGCTTTTGGCGGCTGGGCGGCTATGACGCGGAGTTTTTCATCCAGTGCGCGAAGCGGATCTCCGGTCTGATGGAAGAGGCGAACGACGAAGAAAGGCAAGATATCGTGCGCGGCATAGAGCTGATGTGGTCGTCGTACTACGTCATGGCGGTGCAACGGTACGATCTCGCGCTCGACGCGGGATTGATCCTGTTCGAGATGGGCATGTACGAAGATTCCAAGCGGTACTTGGAATTCTCGGTCGAACAAGAACAAGACGAGGTCGTGTCCACCGTCTATTATTGTCTTGCGATCTGTTATTTCGAGTTGGAGCTGATCGAAGAGGCGCTGCATTACTTGCGCAAACTGCTCGAAGTCGAGCCGGAGCATGAAGAGGCGCTGGCGTTGTTGAGTCAATTCGAGTAACGTAAATTCATTACAAGTTCTCGATCGGATTGATCGGGCTGTCCGGGATGTGGAGCCAATATCCGCAACGCAACCGCTGACAAGAGAAGCCTAAAAATAACGATGCTGGCCACGCTTGGCGTACGGACGTGACCTTGCATCGTTATTTTTGCTACTTGGACATTTCTGATGCCCAAATACAATTGACATAATGAATAAAATCATCACGGTATAAGATCAGATTCTACTATTAGCGGCTTCTTCGGTCTATGTGATAATGAAAGTGATGATGTTACTCGATCACATAGCGAAGGAGCCGATGTTCGTTTTGAAACCTCTTTTCCAGCCGGATGCTACACTACCGAAGGAGCAAAGAATCGTTTTTCTGGGCGACAGCTTAACCGATAATGGCACGTATATCGCTTACTTGGACGCTTATTTCCGCTTGCATGCGCCGGACAGCAACATTACGCTCATCAACTTAGGGGTAAGCAGCGAGACGACTTCGGGGCTGAGCGAGCCGAGTCACCCGTTCCCTCGTCCGGTCGTATTCGACCGATTGGGTCGCGCGCTGGAGAAGAGTCGCCCGGATTGGGTTCTCGTCTGCTACGGACTGAACGACGGCATCTATTATCCGTTCAGCGAGAAACGCTTCGCGGCGTATCGCGATGGTATGCTGCGGCTGCTGCGAACGATTCGCGCGTACGGCGCAAAAGCGATCGCGTTGACGCCGCCGCCATTCGATGCTCTCTCGGTTCAGGAACCGGAACGGTTACAGCCGGAAGGCGAGTCGGAGTATAGCTATGATAGGGCATATGCGCAATACGAGACCGTGATGCAGCGGTATGCCGATTGGATTCTATCGTTGGATGACAGCGAAGCGGACGGAGTCGTCAACATTCATGGTCCGATGCTTGCGCAGGTCGCGGCGGCGCGTCGCGTCGACCCGGGTTATCGATCGGGCGATGGCGTTCATCCGAACGCTCGAGGGCACTGGGAGATGGCGAAGGAGATCCTTCGCGCTCTGTTCAACGTGACGCTGGAGCGAACGCCGGATGATGTGACGGACGATGAGCCGCAATCGAAGGTTTACGCCCTTGTTCAGCAACGTCATCAACTGATGAGCGCGGCATGGAAAGAGCATGTCGGCCACACGAACCCATCGAAGGCCGAGCATGCCAAGCCGCTGCCCGAAGCGCTTGCGGCGAGCGAAGAGCTAGAAGATCGGATTCGCCAGGCAGTGTCGGAGCATCCGGAAGAAAGGCGTCGGCTTCGCGAATCGGAATGGCGGGGCTGCAAGAGACTCGACTTCATGTTAGGCGGGAGAGAAGGTTTGCTCGTTCTGCCGAAGACGCCGGCAGCAGGGAATCCGTGGATCTGGCGCGCGGAGTTCTTCGATGCGTTCGCCTCTGCGGATGAAGCGTTGCTTCGGCAAGGCTGGAGCATCGCCTATTATCGGCTGAGCGATATGTACGGCAGTCCGGGAGCCGTCGAACGGATGCGCGATTTCCAACGCGATATGACGGAGACGTGCGGGCTGGCAGACAAGACGGTGCTGTTCGGGTTCAGCCGTGGCGGCTTGTATTCGTTCAACTATGCGGCTACGTATCCCGAGCAAGTCGCGTTGCTCTATCTCGACGCGCCCGCGGTCGATCTGCGAAGATGGCCGGGAGATAAGAGCAGGGATTCATTTTCCGCGCAGGCGTGGTTGGAGTGCTTGACGCAGTACGGGCTTACGGAAGATACGTTCGCGGATGCGCGCGTCTCGCCGATCGACCGGGTGGAGCCTGTGGCTGCCGCGAAGATTCCGATTCTGATCGTGACGGGGGATCAGGATGAGGCAGTACCCATGGAACAGAACGCGTTGGTGTTGGCGGAACGCTATCGTCAGCTAGGCGGGGAAGTCGAACTGATCATCAAGCCGGGCGGAAAGCACCATCCGCATAGTCTGTCCGATCCGGAACCGATCGTGAAGTTTATCGTGGACCGGGTTCGTTTCGTTTAAATTAGCAGTTTCTAGCGCGACAAGGGTATCCGCCGTTACGTTTCGCCTTGGGGTGAAGTAATCTATCCCGAGTGATGCGAAGGAGCGGATGAGATGCGTACAAAAGGCAGCCGCAGCATATCGGTCAAAAGCAAATGGACGAAGACGAAATGGCTACTGGCGGACCGCGCGCTAAGGCAGTTCGTTCCCGAGACGAAGCTGTTTACCCTTTCGTCGTTGAACGATATGACCGGTCGGTATAAGATGGTGTACTTCAAGCCGACAGGCGGGTCGGGCGGCAACGGAATCGCGCGCATCGTGCGGACATCATCCCGGAAGTTCCGCGTCAAGAAAGACGCGAGAACGTTTGAAACATCCTCCACGGGTTCCCTGTACGGGCGATTGAAGCGAATCGCCCGCGGCAGGAGTTACTTGCTCCAGAAAGGCATCCACTTGCAAACGTCGGGCGGCAGACCGTTCGACTTCAGGATGACGATGCAAAAGCCGGAGAAGGGTAAGTGGGTGCCTTCCGTCATGTTCGTCAAGCTAGGCAAGCCGAACACGGTCGTCACGAACTATCATCAAGGCGGCAAGCTAGCGCTTGTCGGGGAGACGCTGCGCCGCTCGGGTTATTCCTCGGGTCAGATCGAGCGGTACAAAATGCGGCTGAGAACGTTAGGCCTGCAGACGGCGCGCTGCTTCGAACGTCGGAGCCCGCGGTTCAGAGAACTGGGTCTGGATGTGGCGCTCGATCGCACGGGGCGGCTGTGGATTCTGGAAGTGAACACGCGGCCGAATTTCTACGCGCTGAAGTCGCTTCGCGACAAAAGCCTGTTCCGGACGATGGTCCGGTACGGCAAGAAGTACGGAAGAACGAGATAAAACGTATGGAAGAACGAAATGCGTCCCCCTGGCGATATGGCGGATCAACCGGTTCAGACTGATCAATCTGCGAATTAAGTTGCGAAACAGGTGTTTGCGCCAAGCTTAGTACCTTCAGCGTCCTCATCCGATTGTTCTTATACGACGGCGAAGAGGCTGTCCCAAAAGTCATTGACTTAGGGACTGCCCTGTTTTATTCATTATCGATTTAGGTTT
>NZ_JBHSNC010000004.1:0-4718 GCF_042655785.1 Cohnella yongneupensis | reverse complement strand
AACCGCGTCGCGGCCGGCTCTTTGAGCCTTAAGGTGGTGAGGCGTCGTGAATCCCTGGACGTTATACGAAATCCTTGTAAATTCACTTAAAGAGGAGATCGAATGCGATACTTAACGGCACTAATTATATTAGTTACTCTTATAACAACGGGATGTAACAAAAAGGATGAAATAGATTTTAACCAATTAGTAGATTCATTAGGTAAAGCAGAGAAGACTATGAATAGTAAAGAACTAGTTACGACAACTGCATCGAGTTCGAATTCTACTGACGGAATAATCAATTTTAGAATAATGGTAGAAGATAGACTAACAAATGAACAAGCAAAAGGATTAGTGTTTGATTTCTACAATGAAATAGAAAAAGGAATTTCAGACATAAACTTATTCAGACAAAGCTATCAAATTAATTTTGATATTAAGTCGGAGAAAGACGGAGAAATAATATATAAAGGGCAAAGAAATAAAGGAGAAGAACAGATTTGGTGGCAGTTCTAGGAGACAAGGACTTCGTATAACACCATATTCACGCATCGGGCATGCGCCCTCGGTCCGGCACGAAGTTAGAGGTGGAATCGGAGAAGTATTTCAGTAGCAGGGAAGCAGAATCAGCCGGACACATCCGCACCACCTAACCGCATCGCGGCCGCCCTTCGGGCTTAAGGTGGTGGGACGTCGTGAATACAACAACGTTATCCGAAACCTCCGAGTGCTGTAAGATCATTGGAAAGAGCAGATAAGACCTTTAGAGGTGAGAACCCTGTATGTTTTCTGAACCTATGTATAAGGATATTCTTTGGATATTGATTATGACGGCTTTTTTCGTCATTTTTTTCTCAAATCGCTTTAAGAATAGATGGAAAGCAATAGGAGGCTATTTAGTGATCTTTACTGGTGCTAAACTTGCAGTGAACCTAATAGCTTTTCTGTTAGATCTATAAGTAAGAAAGTTCAATTAGACTTCACAAACAATAGTTACTCGCGACCTCATCCCAGTAATTGTGAACGGAGATAGTGCCGCGATAGATGGAGAAATATATAATGATAAATGCCCTCGGATGGATTACAATTCCATTTAAGGGCTGTATTTATATTCCGAACAATCGAAAATCAAAGAATCGTGAAGACCAAAAACTCATGAAGACCAAAAACTCATGAAGACCAAAAACTCATGAAGACCAAAAACTCTTGAAGATCAAAGACTCATTAAGATCTAAGATAAATGATAAGTTCAAGGGCTGAGTTGTAAGTTGATCGAGGGGTCGGAGGCATCGGATAACACCATATTCACGCTTCGGCAGACAAGCTGCCTCGGTCCGGCACGAAGTTAGAAGTGGTACAAGAAGCATTTCAGCAGCAGGCAGTTTAATCAGCCGGACACATCCCACCACCTAATCGCATCGCGGCCGCCCTTCGGGCTTAAGGTGGTGGGACGTCGTGAATACAACAACGTTATATGAAAGATCGGTAACCGAATTAAGATCGAAACCATGTTGGAGGTCACTATGACAACTGAAGACTTTAATATACTTTCTGTTTTTGCAATCATCATTACGCTATTTATTATTGGTGTAACAATCAATAACAAATTGAGTGAAAGACTTAAGAATGATGAGAGAATAATAGCTAGGTTGGATATGCTGATAAACAATAAAGAGAAAGATGCGAAGATCAAGAATCATGAAGATCAAGAATCATGAAGATCAAGAATCTGAAGATCAAGAATCTGAAGATCAAGAATCATGAAGATCAAGAATCATGAAGATCAAGAATCATGAAGATCAAGAACCATAAAGATCAAGAACCATAAAGATCAAGAATTGTTAGTGAACCTTCGAAGACCGATCCTTCATATAACACCGTATTCACGCTTCGGGCCATTCGGCCCTCGGTCCAGCACGAAGTAAGAAGTGGATTCGAAGAGGTATTTCAGTTGCAGGAAGCATATACTCAGCCGGACACATCCGCACCACCTAACCGCATCGCGGCCGCCCCGTTGGGGCTTAAGGTGGTGGGACGTCGTGAATACAAGAACGTTAGACGAAATTCTCTGTAAGAGCGTCCATAAGATCAATAACGAACAGAATAATAACAAACAAAGTAGTCGCGAGATATACCGTGGAGAATTATACTTCGGATTCGCGGCTTCATTTTTATGCGGAATTAATGTGCGTCACTAGAAAGACTGGGTTATAATTCCAAAGTAGAAAGATAAGAACCAGAACAGAAGAAGAACAAGGACAGTAGATAAACAAGGACAGAAGAACAAGGACAGAAGAACAAGGACAGAAGAACAAGGACAGTAGATAAACAAGGACAGAAGAACAAGGACAGAAGAAGAACAAAGACAAATGAAGAACAAGTTCAATGGCGCAGTTAGTAGTATTTCAAGAAGCAGAGAACTTCGTCTAACACCATATTCACGCTTCGGGCCATTCGGCCCTCGGTCCGGCAGAAGTTAGAAGTGGATTCGGTGGAGCATTTCAGTAGCAGGGAAGCATAATCAGCCGGACACATCCCACCACCTAACCGCATCGCGGCCGCCCTTTGGGCTTAAGGTGGTAGGACGTCGTGAATACAAGAACGTTATGTGAAACCCCAGTGAAAATCATATTTAAAGGAATGATTGATTTGACTAGAAGAAGACAGCCCAAAAAACCAGTATCAATTGGTGATGTTTTTGCCATTCCATTAAGTGCAAATCAATATGCTTATGGACAAGTCGTGGGTGAGGGCAATCCTAAAACATATGTCATTTATGATATTACTGCTAACCAACATCCAAGTCTCCATGAAGTAACAAGTAAGAAGATTATCTTTTTTACACATACCGTAGATGTTCCGATTGAGGATGGTGACTGGATTTTATTGGGGAACGTAATGATACCCGATAATATTAGGTTTCCTGAGTACATTGTTGATACTTTGAAGGGTTACTATGTAACGAGCTATATGGGAGATGTTTTAAGACCAGCAAATGATTACGAACGAGCTAACTTGGGAACTCGAAAGTCAGTTTCCCCATCTATATTAGAAGACGCTGTTAAAGCGCAATATGGATATGAGACGTGGTATACATATCTTGATAAATTAAAGTATAGTTTTTGAAACCTAGGATTATTGATTGAGAATAAAGGTGAGTAATTTATTAGTATTTCTTCGAAGTCTGGGGCATCACATAACACCATATTCACGCATCGGGCATTCGCCCTCGGTCCGGCTGAAGTTAGAAGTAGAATCGAAGAGGCATTTCAGCAGCAGGGAAGCGAAATCAGCCGGACACATCCCACCACCTAACCGCATCGCGGCCGCCCTTCGGGCTTAAGGTGGTGGGACGTCGTGAATACAACAACGTTAGCTGAAATCTCTCTTGCTCCGAAGGGTAAAGGATATCCAAGGGTTATAGATGTACGTGATACATTGGCTCAATAAGGTGATGGTGAAGAAGTAACAAGTTACTGCGTCAAAACCGACTCGAAGAAGTAGTGAGACATCAGCTAACATAGGATTCACGCTTCGGCAGACGAGCTGCCTCGGTCCGGACTGGAGTTAGAAGTGTATCAGAGAGGTATTTTCAGAAGCAGGGAAGCATAATCAGCCGGACACACCTGCACCACCTAACCGCGTCGCGGCCGGCTCTTCGAGCCTTAAGGTGGTGAGGCGTCGTGAATCCCTAGACGTTATATGCAATCGGGGCATAGCGAGAGATCATAAAGAAACAATTGAATAGTTAGTTTCAAACCATTACGAGTCGTATGTAACAATCGATTCGTTTTTTCTTTGTGTGGGAGATAGAGTTCAAAGGACACAAGGACAAAGGGACACAAGGACAAAGGGACACAAGGACACCAGGACACCAGGACACAAGGACACAAGGGACTTTAAGGACATTAAAGGATAAAATATACATTTTAGAGAATATAGAATTGAGGGTATATCAAGTTGGCCCCGACAGCATATAACACCATATTCACGCTTCGGCAGACAAGCTGCCTCGGTCCACCCATTCGGGTGGACACATCCGAGAGACTAACTGCGCTTTGCGCAGCCGGTTTAGTGGATCGCTGCGCGTATCCATTTCCACACCTTAAGCCTCTCAGACGTCGTGAATACAACAACGTTATGTGAAATCATTGCTTGCTAATTTAAACCATCGGAGTGATAGAAGTGATAGATACCTTTACAAAAAAGAGAATTGACAAAATACTAGAAAGCTATATAGAACAAAAAATTCCTGAACATCTTAAGAATGAAGTGAAAATATATCATAAATTTAGAGGCAATACAGTTACATTAAGTCAAGAAAGACCAGGATATATGGGGAGACGTTTTGAGTATCCCATTGCACAATTGAGATTAGAAGAATCATTCTGGAAAGTATATTGGCGAGATAGTAAGAATAAATGGCACTTTATAGATGACATAGAACCGGATAAACAATTCGAAAAACAATTAATGGAAATAGACAATAACGATATTTTTTGGGTCTAATCGATGAGGGCAATGACTTCACATAACACCATATTCACGCATCGGGCATTCGCCCTCGGTCCGGTAGGAGTTAGAAGTGGTTCGAGGAGGCAATTCAGTTTCAGGGAAGAAGAATCAGCCGGACACATCCGCACCACCTAACCGCATCGCGGCCGCCCTTCGGGCTTAAGGTGGTGGGACGTCGTGAATACAACAACGTTAGATGAAATCATTGCAATAACATACGA
>NZ_JBHSNC010000003.1:0-66370 GCF_042655785.1 Cohnella yongneupensis | reverse complement strand
AAAACTTTTAATGAAAAGCCTTTCGGCTCAATCTGTATTGCTGGTTTGTCTTCCTCGAACCGAAGTCCGTCTCAGACGTTTTATTACCGTAAATTACGCTCGATGTTCAGTTTTCAAAGGGCAAGTTTGTTTTGTTTCTTTTTGTCTTCCGCGCTAACGGCGACTTTTATAATATATCACAGCCGGTTACTCGATTGCAAGAGGTAATTTCTTACTTCTTTTATTATCTTGTATTCGGTGCTGTGCGTGTGCCCCGTATTAGTGGGGCGAAAGATAATTTATCATATATCGATGCAGGAGGTCAAGCCTTTTATCAGACCTTTTTAAAATTAAATCGTTATCTTTGTAATCTCAAGCCCGTAGCGTATCTGGACAGCTCTCTAGGCGGCGCGATTCGGGCGTACATACGGAAGATTATCTTATAGCGCTTGGAGATCGCTTCTTTGACCGGTCCGTCTAATCTGCGATCGCTCATATCGAGCAACATCTCGTCCATTTCCTTGCGCAGCAAATAGTCGAGCTCCTTGCATTCCTTATCCGTGAACATCATTCCAAGCATAGGGCGCGAATCCTCCTGTAAAAAAGCGGCTTGTACCGAGGCGCGCGCGCTATGCTTAATAACAATTAGAACGCGCTTCCGGTATCGTTTTACTGTTATGCTCTTTTTTGCCCGCCTTTATGTCGGTTCCGCGCGTCCCCTTCGAACTTTATATTACGAGCTAGCCAACCAATAGGTAATCGTGCTTTCCACGATCGCCGCAACGGTTAGCAGTATGACTATTGCAGCTATACCGGGAATTGCGCCGCTGGCCGTACGCGCGAACGGTTGCCAAGGCTCCGACTTGCCCGTAAGCGATCGCCAAATTCCTCTAATGAAAGTAATGCCGAACCGTACCCCGAACGCGCACGCCAAAAAGATCGCGCAAAGCTCGATAATTCCGTGCGGCAGCAACCCTTTAGCCACGACACCCCATACATTTTTGTCGCTGTGAGCGACAAGGCTAATGAAATAACCTATCAACATGCCGTTAGACACCAGCACGGCAATCGGCATAATCGCGCCTACGATACCGAACCCCATGGCCATAAGCGACGCAAGCAGATTTTTCCCCAGAATCAGAAAGAACATAGCGCGCTCAGGATTGTCTGTTCCTTCTATGGACTCCCTAAGCTTCTGGATCTCCCGCAGTTGTCCGTTCATCCAATCTACCGGCGCATCCGACGAGCCTCCGACGAACATACTGGCAAAGAACAATATGCACGCGAAGATGAAATAACCCCGAACATCGTTCCACGTTTGCAGCAAACCCTGACGCGAAAACATCCCGCTTCCTCCCCGATCCCATGAATAACTCAATCGAACAAGCATACATTGTAGTAAACAAGCCCGACTCAAGAACGAAACCGAGCGATCATCATTTTATTCTGGAAAGGAGCCGATCATTCCCCATGAACTACTTTTTCGTATTTAATGGACGGCGCATCAAAAGGTTCTTGTTCCTCGCTTTAACCGCACTGCTGTCCATAGCAGTTATATGGGTCGAAAAGGATAACCTAAGCGTGTTCGCCCCTCATCCTCCGGCGGCGATCTTCAGCGTGCCCACCGAACGCAAAGTGGTTGCCCTTACTTTCGACATTAGCTGGGGCGAGGAACGCGCGGAGCCTATCCTGGAAATTCTGAAAAACAAGGGCGTTAAGAACGTCACGTTCTTCCTCTCTTCGCCGTGGAGCAAAACGCACCCGGATATCGTGAAGAAGATCGTGGACGCAGGCTATGAGATCGGCAGCCACGGCCATAAACACGACAATTACAGCCAATACAGCGATTCCGAAATCCAGAAGCAAATATCCGTCGCGGACGGCATACTGAAGGAAATGACGGGTAAGAGTCCGAACCTCATCCGCATGCCGAACGGCGACTTCGACAAACGCGTGCTTCGCATTGCCGAAACTTTGAACTACAAAGTCATCCAATGGGATACGGATTCGCTCGATTGGAAAAACCCGGGCGTGAACACGATCATACAGCGCGTCATTACGAAAGCACATCCCGGGGATATCATCTTGATGCATGCCAGCGATTCCTGCAAACAAACGCACTTGGCACTACCTACTATCATCGATCAATTAAGAGCTAAAGGCTTCGATTTCGTAACGGTATCGCAAATGATCGACCAAACAGACACGCAGGGTAAAACGGTCCAAGACAAAACGGCCTGGAACGAGCTTGCGATGCTCGATTAGCTTGCGCTCGTCGCTTGCGCGGCCGCTTGCGGCGAACGATCCAAAATGCGGTGTAATCTCATGATTTGATACGCATTGCACACAAATAGCGGAATGATCTGAAACACCAGCGAAGCCATGCTACCCGTCCGGAACGCAGGAACCGATTCCAACGCCGTAATCGCAACTAGGAAAAACACCGTTGGAATCCATGCGCCGGACGATGTTTCATGCGCTTTTCGCCATGCGACGAGCAATGCTGCTCCAAGCAATAAGAGCGGTACTGCCCAGAACGTATAACTCGGGAAGTTCGTGTCGTACGTCCAATATCCGATTTCGAACATGACGATAATCGCGAGGAGCCCTTGTATCATGATCCATGTATATAGCCGCTTGAAAATGCTGCGGGCGATATAGTTCAGCATCAAATAAGCGAAAAAGCCCATGTGCGAGAACGCCCCGAACGTCAATCCCCCGAGCGCCATCAGCCCGATATTAACGAGCCAGTTCTCCGTGCCCTTCACTTGAAATTCCTGATCGGTACCCATAAGGCCTATACCGGTAATCGCTGCGATCAATGCGCCGATCAATATCGTCGTACCGAATAATTTCATCCATCTGCGTAAATTCAAAGCCCGATTCCTCCTCAATTTGGTCAAGCTTCATTTTACCATGATCCGACGAAAAAGCCATGAACCCCCCTCATATTCGCCTTCTCGGCGTCGCATACTACCTCCATAACCCTATGGAAGGGAGTCTCGGCCTGAATGCGAACTCGGTTGCTCCGATTATGCGTAGTTTTCGCGATGATGAGCGCTCTTGCCGCCTGTGGTCCTGAATCCGGCAGCAGCGGCGGCAATCAAGTCAGCTATAAAGAAGTCAAATCGATGGTAATCGATATTCTCGGTTCCGAAGAGGCGCAGAAAGCGTTGGAAAAAGCCTCGACCGCCCAATACGGCGAGAGCACGTTGCAAATGAAGAGCATGACGCCGTCGGATCAAGAACAAGTCCGGATCGCGGTAAAAGACGTACTCACGTCGCCAGCTTATTCGACTGTGATCGAGAAGCTTATGACGGATCCCAAATTCGCCGGGGAATTCGCCAAAGCGGTCAGCAAAGATAATAAGCAAATTCATAAAGACCTTATGAAGGATCCTGGATATCAGAAAGAGCTCGTCGACATGTTCAAAACGCCCGAAATGCTCAAGATCATGACGGATTCGATGAAAACGCCGGACGTGCGCAAGCTTGTTAATTCTTCGGTCACCGAAGCGATGCAAAATCCGTTGTTCAAGTTAGAAATCATGAAGCTGTTACAAGTGGTCGTCAAGGAAGAGCTTACCCCTAAACCGGACAAAAAAGAAAAAGGCGGCGATCAATCGAGTCCGTCAAGCAGTGATAGCGGAGGTGGAGATAGCGGCGGCGGCGATAGTGGCGGCGGTGATAGCGGAGGCCAATAAGGCTTCAGCCGTACAAGTAATGAAAAGCCTCAGGACAACCGGTTAACCCGGCTTCCTGAGGCTTTATTCACTTCTATGGCGCTTATCAACGTCCGCAACGCGCGATTACAGCATGAGCGAGCTCTAAATACGCGCGGCCGATAGCGGAATCCGCCTTGTACACCGACGGCGAGTAGTCCGGTTCCGCCGGATGATTATCCGGGGCGCCAAGCGGGAACTGGGCCAATAGCTCCGTATGGAGCGTCTCCGCGAGCTTTCCTCCGCCGCCGCGTCCGAAGACGTAGTCGCGTTCGCCGCTCGCCGCGTTGTCGTAGTATGCCATGTTTTCTACGACGCCCAAGATCTCGTGGTTCGTGCGAATCGCCATGGCGCCTGCTCTTGCAGCAACGAACGCAGCTGTCGCATGAGGCGTAGTGACAATGATTTCCTTGCTTTGCGGGAGCATCTGGTGCACGTCGAGCGCTATATCGCCCGTCCCCGGCGGCAAGTCCAGCAGTAGATAATCCAACTCGCCCCACTCTACTTCGGAGAAGAAGTTGCGGAGCATCTTGCCGAGCATCGGTCCGCGCCAGACGATCGGACTGTTGTCCTCGACGAAGAAGCCCATCGACATAACCTTAACGCCGAATCTCTCGACGGGCTTGATTTTGTCGCCGATTTGATCGGGACGTTCTTCGATGCCCATCATATCGGGCACGCTGAAGCCGTAAATGTCGCTATCGATCAGTCCGACGCGTTTGCCTTGTCTGGCGAGCGCCACTGCCAGGTTGACCGTTACGGTAGACTTCCCTACGCCGCCTTTGCCGCTAGCGATGGCGATGAACGACACGCCGCTATCCGGATGCAGGATCGACAGCTTCTCCAAGCCGGCGCCATGCCCTTTAATCGGTTGGGACGCCTTCTGTGCTTCCGCAGTCGCTTGCGGCTGTTGCTTGCTCGCGATATCCGCAAGCTCCTTCTCCGTCATCGTGCGATAACGGATATGAGGCTGCGCGATTCCAAGCTTGGCCAGCGCCTCATGAATTTCCTTGTTCAGAGGTGCCGTAACATGCTCGCCAGTACTTTCCGGGTGCATGACGAGCGTTAGAGATACCGTTTCTTCCCGCACGACTATGTCGCGAACGAGACCGAGCTCCGTTATGCTCCGCTTCAACGTCGGATCAATAATATAGTGTAGTCCATCGATGATTTGTTCTTTGGTGACCATTGAGTCGACCCCCATAAATGTAAGCATATAACGATATTATAGCACAGGCTTGACCGTTTCACCGGAACTATACCGGAGAATGCCGCGATAAATCGCGGCCGCTACCTTCCGCTGATACTGTTCGTCAGCCAACAGGTTCGCCTCTTCCGGATTAGACAGGAAACCGACCTCCACTAACGCCGTCGGCATCGAAAGCTGCTTAAGCAAGTAAATCGTCTCTGCCTTCTTCGCGATTCGGTCCGTGTTGCCGAGCGCCTCGCGGATTTCGGTCTGTATGACCGCCGCCAGCCTTTGGTTCTCCGGATTGGAAGGGTAAAAGAACGTCTGAGCTCCGGTCCATTGCGGAGATGGCATGCTGTTCATATGTATGCTGACCGTCAGATCGACCTTTGTTTTGCCCAACTGCTGCACCCGTTGCATCAAATCTTCCGTCTTCCTGCGCGCGTACCCCTTCGTCTCCGGCCCTGCCAGATCATAATCCCCTTCGCGCGTCAGCAAAGTAAGCGCACCGGCCTGCTGCAAGTAATCTCGCAAATAAAGCACGATCGCCAGATTAAGATCTTTTTCGATCTCGCCCCCTCTGCTTACGGCTCCGCCGTCCGCGCCCCCATGCCCGGCATCCAGCGCGATCACTTTGCCCGTAAGCGGCGTAGACCAATGACTCCACGTACGGGAAGTAGGCATCTCGTTCAAGAATGCCGCTCCGGTTACCCCGATTAGCAAAGCAACTATACCTATCCTGATCCAGCCTCTGCGCGTCATCCAGATGACAAGCCGCCGGCGCGTCAGTCTATCCCACAGCCTCGAACCATAATCTCTATACAAAAAATATCCACCTCGTCCCGGGAAAACTCCCTACATCTTATGGGACAAGGCGGATATTTATGAGTGGTTCATAGTTCGGTTTATCCGTCTCTATGGCCTATCCTTTATTTCGCACGAGAATATTACGGTATTTGCCAAAGTTTCCGGTTGTGCCGTTACCTGCTTCCAGTCCGTTTAGATCAAGCAAAGGCAATTGCGGCTCGCGAGGGCCGAAGCCTGTAAATAGGCCGCCGCGGATATTAGCGAAGCCTGCATCCGACTGCAGATCAAAATCGGAAGGATATGCGCATTGATCGCTTTGCAGAGGCAGCGCATCTCCTTTGTTGTACGTAGCAGCTGGATGTTTGTGTCGCAGCACCATATTCACATCGGGCTCATACCAGAAGCTGTCGAATAGATTGACTTGCTGCTTGACATCGCCGTCCTGCAAAAACACGCCATTCTGATTCTCGTTGCCTACGGATACAACTACACCGCATGCTGCCGTTGCATGCGTGACACGGTCAATCAGAATAAGTGCGCCCATCGTTTTGTGCAGCAAAAACTCATCGACGACGAGCGGTTCAGATACTACGATATCGCAGCTGACCAGCTCGTTTTTGACCGCGGTAGCAGTCGCAAGCAAGCTGCCGTTATTGACGTCTACCTTATGGTGCAAATCTGTCACTACAGCCGGCAGCATCTTCGTACCCAGTTTAATCCAGTATTCCTTGCTCGGAACGAGCTGTTGTTCATCCATCCACAAGAGCGTCGTCGTAAGGGTAGTCGACGTTTTCAAGCCTGCATCTTTGGTCAGTACGCAGCCGCGTGAAACGTCGACCTCGCGATCAAGCTGAATCGTTACGGGCTGCCCTGCTACGGCGCTGCCAACCTTCTTCTCTCCGATGTGAACGGACTTGACGATCGCCGTTTCGCCGCTTGGCAAAATCGTCAGCGTTTCGCCTACTTCGACTTTACCTGCTTCGATCTGTCCTTGGAAGCCGCGGAAGCTGTGATCCGGACGGCTCACTCGCTGAACGGGCATGTAGAAGCCGTTTTCGGTGGCATCCGTAGAAATATCCACCGTTTCCAGATGCTCCAGCAATGTCGGACCGTCATACCATTCCATATGAGAAGAACGCCGCGTAACGTTGTCGCCCTCCGTTGCCGAGACAGGAATGATAACCGTATCGTCCAAACGAAGCTCTTGGCGAAGCTGCTGAATATCTTCCGTAATGTTCAGGAAACGTTGTTTATCGTAGCCCACAAGATCGATTTTGTTCACCGCGAATATAAAATGCTTAATCCCCATCAATGCGCATATACGGGCGTGGCGACGAGTTTGGACCAGAACGCCCTGTTTGGCGTCGATCAATATAATGGCTAAATCGGCAAAGGCTGCGCCAACGGCCATATTACGGGTGTATTCTTCATGTCCCGGCGTATCGGCAACGATAAAGCTGCGCCTTGCGGTGTTGAAGTAGCGGTAGGCAACGTCAATCGTAATTCCTTGTTCGCGCTCGGCCATCAGACCGTCAAGCAGCAGCGAATAGTCGATAGCTCCGTTTCGGCTGCCAACCTGACTGTCCAGCAGAAGAGCCTGCTCTTGATCGGCATAGAGCATTTTGGAGTCGT
This sequence comes from Cohnella yongneupensis, assembly GCF_042655785.1. Lineage (NCBI taxonomy): Bacteria > Bacillati > Bacillota > Bacilli > Caryophanales > Paenibacillaceae > Cohnella > Cohnella yongneupensis. The sequence continues at coordinate 59,041 of NZ_JBHSNC010000003.1, read as the reverse complement.
ATAGAATATGACCGATCAGCGTTGACTTACCGTCGTCCACGCTACCGCAAGTTATAAATTTAAGAAGACTGCTCGCTGGTTGACTCATTAGAAATACCCCTCCCGTTTGCGCCGCTCCATGCTGCCCGCTGCTTCCTTATCAATGACGCGGCTTGTGCGTTCGGAAGTCGTTGCCGACAGCGTCTCTGCGATGACCTCATCCAGCGTATTCGCCTCGGACTCGATCCCGCCCGTGAGAGGATAACAGCCTAACGTACGGAAACGTACCATCTTCATCTCGGGAGTCTCTCCCGGCAGCAGCCGCATGCGGTTATCGTCCACCATAATAATATTGCCGTCGCGATGAACAACCGGACGCTCTGCTGCAAAGTATAGTGGGACAATATCTATATTCTCGCGTTGGATATATTGCCAAATGTCCTTCTCCGTCCAGTTGGAGATCGGAAATACGCGCATGCTTTCGCCCTTATTGATGCGGGTGTTATAAAGCTTCCACATTTCGGGACGTTGGTTCTTAGGATCCCAAGTATGCTGTTCGTTGCGGAACGAGAAGATACGTTCCTTGGCGCGAGACTTCTCCTCATCGCGCCTGGCGCCTCCGAAAGCGGCGGTGAACTGATACTTAGTCAGGGCCTCTTTGAGCGCCTGCGTCTTCATAATATCCGTATAGGCCGATCCGTGATCGAACGGATTGATGCCCTCGGCAATAGCAGCTTCGTTCCGATGAACGATCAGGTCAACGCCAAGCTCCTGCGCTCTGCGGTCGCGGAACGCGATCATTTCGCGGAATTTCCAGCTCGTATCGATATGGAGCAGCGGGAATGGCGGTTTTTCAGGGTAGAAGGCCTTCATCGCGAGATGAAGCAAAACCGACGAGTCTTTACCTATCGAATACAGCATGACCGGGCGCTCGCATTCGGCGGCAACCTCCCGGAAAATGTAGATCGCCTCAGCCTCAAGCTTATCCAAGTGTGTCAGCGACATGTGTATCACTCCTATATTGCCAAATTGAATCAGCACAATGTTCATCTAAGTATATGTATTTTCGATTTGGATGACCAGCATTGATTACGCAAACGTTTCACTTGAGTTTCTCGCAAAATTGCGTTCACTTTGCGCAAAATTACTTTTATTTTGCTTTAAAACCAGCTATCATATCCAGTAAACATGCAGGAACGTGGGGGTAGTCTGATGACTTTAAAGCAGATCGCAATTATGGCGGGCGTATCCATCTCAACGGTATCGCGTATTTTGAATTCTCCTGACAATAGCTTTGCCACGAAAGAAGTTCGCGACAGGGTTTGGAAGTTCGCGAGAGAAATCGGCTATGTACCGGATCAGAATGCCAGAGAGCTCAAGCTTGGCAAACGTACGCTCCGCAGGTCGTCCCCTCCTTCCATCTCGTGCATCTTGGGGCGCACCAGACAATTGGACGATGATCCTTTCTTTGCGCAGATGTCGCGTGCCATCGAACAGCAAGCGCTGGATCTGGGTTATGCCGTTCGTCATTCCTATTCGCTCTTTGATATTGAGACCGATACATTGCTCGATCAGATCGAATCATCGCATACGGACGGCGCAATCATATTGGGCCGCTTCAGTAACGACAGCATGAGCTTTCTCGAGAAGCATTACAAAAATTTGGTCTACGTAGGACGAAATATCATTTCCGCCAACTGTGATCAGGTCATTTGCGACGGGTATGAAGCTACGGAAATTGCGATTATGCACCTGATTGCCAATGGACACAAACGAATCGGATATATTGGCGAGACGTTAAACGAGGTAAGGTATGAGGCCTACTGCGATATCACTCGCAAACACGGACTGGAATGCTCCGATAAATGGGTGAGTAACTGCCCACAGAACGGTCCTGGCGGCTACCAGGGAGCCGAGGAGCTTTTGGCGAAAGCCTCCCCGCTCCCGACTGCAGTATTTTGCGCAACCGACATTGCGGCAATAGCCGCGCTGCGACGATTTTCTGAGGCAAAAATCAAGGTGCCTGAGCAGCTGTCGATTATTAGCATGGACAATATCGAGCTGTCCGGTTATGTATCTCCGATGCTGACGACTGTGGGAATGCCAATTGTCGAGATGGGAAACTGGGCGGTTCAGCTCTTAATTGATCGTCTTAGGAAGCGTCACAAGCTGCCGGCCAAAGTGCTGCTGCCAAACAAGCTGATTATTCGAGAAAGCGTCGCAAATATAATTCGGCCGTCAAAGCGCCACGAGGCACTCTGACGGCCGAAAGGCTGTGCTCTGTCTTATTTGTGCAGACCGCACTCTGTTTTCTCATTATCCGCCCAGCGACCCGCACGTGGGTCTTCCCCCGGCATGACCTGACGCGTACAATGCTCGCAACCGATGCTCGGATAGTTGCGATCATGTAATTCGTTGTAAGGAACGTTGTTCTCGCGGATATAGTTCCAGACGTCTTCGGTCGTCCAAGAAGCGATTGGGTTGAACTTGATCAAACCGAATTTCACGTCGTACTCGATCTTCTTCGCGTTAGCGCGGGTTGGAGCCTGGTCGCGGCGAATGCCCGTGATCCACGCTTCGTAGCGGCCCAATACGCGAGTGAGCGGCTCGACCTTACGAATGTTGCAACAAGCCGTCGGATCACTCTTCCACAGTTCGTTGCCGTGTTGTGCGGCCTGCTCTTCTGGCGTGATAAGCGGCTTCATCTCTACGAATTTCATGCCGTATCTTTCGATCAGCTTATCGCGCGTCTCATACGTTTCCTTAAAGTGAAAATCGGTATCGAGGTAGAAAATGTCGGTTTTCGGGCTCACCTTCTGTAGCATATCGACGAGTACGACATCTTCCGCACCGAAGCTGCAAGCGAACGTGATATTCGGGAACGTTTCAACCGCCCATTTAATAATCGCTTCTGGCGTTTCATTCTCCAGATCAACTTCCATCTTACGGATTAACGCTTCTTTTTCTAGCAAGTTCATAACAATGGCCCTCCATTATAAACCCAAGTAAGTTTATCTGAATTAATTATACGACTTCGTGCCCGTTAGTTCAATTAGAATAAAAATCTAGAAGTGACTTACCCATCCTATGCCCATGTATGGAAAAATGCCTTTCTCCCAAAGGAAGAAAGGCACCGTAAGATTAACGTTTGGAGAATTGTGGAGCGCGACGAGCTGCTTTCAAGCCGTATTTCTTACGTTCTTTCATACGCGGATCGCGAGTCAAGAACCCAGCTTTCTTCAAAGCAGGACGAAGTTCAGGATCAGCTTTGAGCAACGCACGGGAAATACCGTGACGAATTGCGCCAGCTTGACCGGAAGTACCGCCGCCATGAGCAAGAATGACGATATCGTATTTCGTGACCGTATCGGTCAGGTTAAGCGGTTGTTTAACGATCAGCTTCAACGTTTCGAGGTCGAAGTAGTCGTTGATTTCACGTTTGTTGATGACGATGCGGCCTTCACCCGGCACGAGACGAACTCGCGCAACGGAGTGCTTCCGGCGACCCGTTCCAATATATGTTACTTGAGCCATTCGTAAGTCCTCCTTTATCGATTATCCGCGAAGTTCGTAAACTTCAGGTTGTTGTGCTGCATGTGGATGTTCTGCGCCAGCGTATACTTTCAGCTTGCTTTGAAGCTGATGTCCAAGCTTGTTGTGCGGAAGCATGCCGTATACCGCAAGTTCTACGATACGAGCAGGTTTTCTGTTCAACATCTCTTGAGCAGTGGTCGTTTTGAGACCGCCTGGGTAGTGAGAGTGAGTGTAGTACTTCTTCTGTTGAAGTTTCTTACCCGTCAAAACGATTTTGTCGGCGTTGATGATGATTACGAAATCACCGGTGTCAACGTGAGGGGTAAATTCAGGTTTGTGCTTGCCGCGGATAAGAGCAGCTGCTTCGCTCGCAAGACGACCAAGCGTCTTGCCTTCAGCGTCGATCAAAAGCCATTTGCGCTCGATTTCGGTCGCTTTAGCCATGTAAGTGATACGCATGAAAGTTCCTCCTTCGGGAATGTTGCCCTACTTGTATGTGTTCCATCAGTTCCGTCTAATGCTGATCGTTGTTATTGTTAGTTGATTTCGATGTATATGATCGACATTCTGATCTAGGGAATAATCGATTTGGTCATACACAGCAAAATAGCGTGACTGTTCTCCACTGGGGCCGTGGGTAGCCGTGAAGAAAGCACAAAATTTATTGTACATGATTTTAGGCATATACGCAAGTAATAATTATTCCGATATCTCGTTAGCCGTAAAATCCGAAAAGGGTTCGTACGCGACTTCCCAGAGCGTCAATCCGTGCGGCATCGCCGTCGGTCCAGCCTTCGCTCGACTCCGAGCTGCAAGGATCGATGCGATCTCTTCCGGACGACGTTTACCCTCGCCAACTTGAATGATCGTACCGGCGATAATCCGTACCATATTATATAGAAATCCGTTGCCGGTAATATGGATGTGAGCCACCCCGCGTTCCTTCCCAGGGTACCTGCCACCGTCCCAAGCAGCGGTATGATAAGCATTCGGAACGCCGAATTCGATATTCACCGGCGGCTCCACTTCGATTCTCGCATCTAGCACCGTCCGAATATGACTCGGCTTCGTGGACAAAGGCGAAGTGAAAGAAGAAAAGTCGTGCTCGCCAATCAAATACGTCAATCCGCTGCGCATCGCATTGATATTCAGCGGCGTTGGATGATGTAGCTCGTATCTACGTCGAAACAAGTCCGGTATACGATTGCAATTAATCGAATAACGATAAGTTTTGCGTATGGCTCCCCTTCGGGAATGGAAGTTCTCCGGCACGTCAAATGCGGATTGAATGACGATATCGTCCGGCAATCTCACATTGAGCGCAAGCGCCCAACGTTCTGCCGGTATGCTCGACATGGTCAGGAAGTTCGCCACTTGCCCTCTCGCATGAACGCCAGCGTCCGTACGGCCCGAGCCCACCAGCTTCACGCGTTCTCCCGACAGTGCAAAGATGGCTTCCTCAATCCGGTCTTGTACCGTATTGCCTCCAGGTTGGCTTTGGAAGCCGAAATAATCCGTACCGTCATAACTGACGAGCAACCCGATATTGCGCATTTCCTCGCCGCCTTCACGATTGTTCCCACAAAAAAAGGATGATCCGAATGCTTGATTCGGTCCATCCTTCTTTGCTCCGTTCTTACGCGCGATCTACGAGCTCGAGATACACCATCGGAGCGGAATCTCCGCGGCGAGGTCCAAGCTTCAAGATGCGTGTATATCCACCTGGACGCTCCGCGTAACGCGGCGCCAAATCGGAGAACAGTTTTTGGATGGCGTCTTGATCACCGGTAAGGGTTTCACGACGCACGAATGCTGCTACCTGACGACGCGCGTGCAGGTCACCGCGTTTAGCGAGAGTAATTAACTTCTCGGCAATGGAGCGCACTTCCTTAGCTTTCGCTTCGGTCGTTTGGATGCGCTCGTACAGGAACAGGTCGGTAACCAAGTCACGGAAAAGTGCTTTCCGTGCGCTGGAATCGCGACTCAGTTTTTGATAAGCCATCTGTTTTCCCTCCCTTGTGCGTGACGATTGCTCATCACTTGATGCTATCAATCATTAACGATGCTATTCCTCGAAGCGAAGACCCAGTCCCAGTTCTTCGAGCTTCTCTTGAACTTCCTCGAGGGATTTACGGCCCAAGTTGCGAACCTTCATCATGTCCTCTTCGGTTTTCGTGATCAGCTCTTGAACGGTATTGATGCCAGCGCGTTTGAGGCAGTTGTAGGAGCGAACGGAAAGATCTAGCTCTTCGATCGTCATCTCGAGCACTTTCTCTTTTTTGTCCTCTTCCTTTTCTTTCATCGTTTCCGTGTCTTTAGCTTCATCCGTAAGGCCAACGAACAAAGACAAGTGATCCGTCAAAATTTTCGCGCCCAAGCTTACCGCTTCTTCTGGCCGAATGCTTCCGTCGGTCCACACTTCGAGTGTGAGCTTGTCATAGTTCGTTACTTGGCCGACGCGGGTATTCTCGACTTGATAATTCACGCGCGTAATCGGCGTGTAGATCGAGTCGATTGGAATAACACCGATCGGTTGGTCATCCTTCTTATTGCGATCCGCCGGAACGTAACCACGTCCCTGTCTGGCGAAGATACGCATATGAAGTCTGCTGCCTGCCGCAAGCGTAGCAATGTGCAGATCCGGATTAAGGATCTCCACGTCGCTATCCGCGCGGATATCGCCAGCTGTGACGACGCCATCGCCTTCCGCGTCGATCTCAAGAACTTTCTCCTCGTCGGAGTGGATCTTGAGGGACAAACGCTTCAGGTTGAGGATAATTTCCGTCACATCCTCTATAACACCCGGAATCGTGGAAAATTCATGAAGCACGCCATCAATCTGTACCGATACGACGGCTGCGCCCGGCAAGGACGACAACAGAATTCGGCGAAGAGAATTGCCCAGGGTCATCCCATAACCGCGTTCAAGCGGTTCTACGACAAACCTGCCATATCTCTTATCATCTTGAATTTCCACCGAATCGATTTTCGGCTTTTCGATCACTATCACAACCATTACCTCCTTCAAAACGTCGCTGGACGTTGCCGATTGCTCACCCTAATTGCAATGATTCAGCACTCAATTCATGAGGCTTACTCTTTATCGGGTAAACCATGTAGTATGCCTAACCGTTACAACCATTATTCTCAAGTTGTTCTTGTTTGATACCACAGGAGCAACGCGGCTTATACGCGGCGGCGCTTCGGAGGACGGCATCCGTTATGCGGGATCGGAGTCACGTCTTTGATCATGCTGACTTCAAGACCAGCGGCTTGCAACGAACGAATCGCAGCTTCGCGGCCTGCGCCAGGACCTTTAACCATGACTTCAACGAGACGCATACCGTGCTCCATCGCAGCGCGCGCTGCAGATTCCGCTGCCATTTGGGCTGCGTACGGCGTGCTTTTGCGGGAGCCTTTAAAGCCAAGGTTGCCGGAGCTCGCCCAGGAGACCGCATTACCGTGCGGGTCCGTAATCGTCACGATCGTGTTGTTGAACGTCGAACGGATATGTGCAACGCCCGAGTCGATATTTTTACGGTCACGACGCTTGGTACGAACGACTTTCTTGCCTTTTTGTGCCATGTTTGTTAACCCCCCTTATTACTTCTTCTTGTTCGCTACTGTACGACGAGGACCTTTGCGCGTACGCGCGTTCGTCTTCGAACGTTGTCCGCGAACCGGGAGGCCGCGGCGATGACGGACGCCACGATAGCAGCCGATCTCGATCAGTCGCTTGATGTTTAGTGCAATTTCGCGACGCAAGTCGCCCTCGACCTTCTGCGATTTGTCGATCGTTTCACGAAGGCGAGCAAGCTCGTCTTCTGTCAGATCGCGAACGCGAGTGTCGGGATTGATCCCTGTAGTTGCAATTATCTTCTGGGAAGTGGACTTGCCAATTCCGAAGATGTACGTCAGGGCGATTTCTACGCGTTTGTCGCGTGGAAGGTCAACACCAGCAATACGTGCCACGTTAGGAGCACCTCCTCATAATTAACCTTGTTTTTGTTTGTGTTTCGGATTTTCGCAGATAACCATCACGTTGCCTTTGCGGCGAATGACTTTGCATTTTTCGCAAATCGGCTTGACCGAAGGTCTCACCTTCATGATAATGTCCTCCTTTATGTGGTAGACCGGACGAACTTATTTGCGGTAGGTGATACGGCCCCGCGTCAGATCATAGGGCGATAGCTGGATAACAACTTTGTCTCCTGTCAGAATCCGGATGAAATGCATCCGAAGCTTGCCGGAAACATGCGCCAGGATCTGGTGTCCGTTCTCGAGTTCTACCTTGAACATCGCATTCGGCAGCGGTTCAATGACCGTTCCTTCCACCTCGATGACGTCCTCTTTGGCCACCGTCATTCTCCTTTCTCGTCAGCATGCGCATCAGGTACGAACTCCGGGTCAGTGCCCGTCGTACGCCCTTCATTCGTCACGTGTTCGAATTGTCCTATAGCGAACCGGAGTTTCGCGTTGGTCACGCGTCCGGTATCGCGAAGGCTATTCGCGACTTCTTCGCTACGGAACCCGATCGGTTCGAGATGCAGCACGTTTTTGCGTTTGGGCCGATCGAATCGGCGGTTGCCGCCGTCAGCCACGAGCGCGAATCGCTCATCGACTATGGAGATTACGATTAAGAGCTCTCCTTCGTCTCTTCCACGCCGGCTTTTCACGATGTCTCCGGGTACGAGCTTCACGTTTAGCGTCATTGCATTCACCTAGCTTTACGCACGGGTTAAGATTTCGTACCCGTCTTCGGTTACGGCAATCGTATGCTCGAAATGCGCGCACAGCGATCCGTCGACCGTGACGACGGTCCAATTATCGGACAACGTCTTCACGTAGCGTTCTCCTACGACAACCATCGGTTCGATCGCAAGCGTCATTCCCGGTTTAAGCCGAGGCCCGCGGTCCGGCATACCGTAGTTCGGAATTTGCGGTTCCTCATGGAGGTCTTTGCCTACTCCGTGACCTACGTACTCCCTAACCACCGAGAAACCTGCTTCTTCGATGACCTTCTGAATGCCGTGTGAAACGGTAAACAGTCGAACGTCTGGACGAACGAGCTCGAGCCCCGCGAAGAGCGATGCTTCGGTCACGTCGAGCAGCCGTTGCGCTTCATCGGATATGCGACCGACGCCGTAGGTCCAAGCGGAGTCGCCATGGAAGCCTTTATACTGCGCGCCGATATCGATGCTGATGATGTCGCCTTCTACGAGCTTCCTCGGTCCGGGGAACCCATGAACGAGTTCCTCGTTAGTGGAAGCGCATATGCTGGCCGGAAAACCGTTGTAACCTTTAAAAGAGGGGACGGCGCCTTGGCTTCGAATGTACGTATCCGCAATTCGATCCAATTCGGCGGTTGTGACGCCAGGCTGTACAGCCTGCTTCATCAGACGATGGGTTTCCGCCACGATCCGCCCTGCTTCACGCATCAAGTTCAGTTCTTTGTCAGACTTGCATACGATCATGGCCGATTACCCTCTGAGAAGGGAACCGATCTCGGCCGTAACCGCATCGATGTCCTTCTCCCCGTCTACTTCGCGGAGCAATCCTTTGTCGCCGTAATACGTAAGAAGCGGTGCCGTCTTGCTAGTATACTCATCAAGACGAGTACCGACTTTTTCTTCCGTATCGTCGGAACGCTGGTACAGCTCTCCCCCGTCCTTATCACAGATGCCTTCCTGCTTCGGCGGGTTGAAAAGAATATGATACGTCGTTCCGCAAGATTTACAAATCCGTCTGCCTGTCAAGCGAGCGAGCAAGAAGCTGCGGTCGACCTTGAGGTTGATGACATGATCGATTTTGCGACCCATTTCGCTTAGCATACCGTCCAACGCTTCGGCTTGAGCTAACGTCCGAGGAAACCCGTCGAGCAGAAATCCGCTCGCGCAATCGGGCTCCGCAAGACGATCGCGCACGATGCCGTTCGTCACTTCATCGGGAACAAGAAGGCCTTGATCAACGTACTCTTTCGCCTTCAATCCAAGCGGCGTACCTTGCTTCATGGCTAAACGAAACGCATCACCGGTGGAGATATGCGGAACGCCGAATTGCTCGACGATCCGTTCTGCCTGCGTTCCTTTACCGGCGCCAGGAGGCCCCATAAACAAAATGTTCATTGTTGTTCCTCCTGTCGACTCGTTATTACTTATTGATAAACCCTTTGTAGTGACGTTTGATCAGCTGGCTTTCGATCTGCTTCATCGTCTCGAGTGCGACCCCGATAACGATCAAGAGCGAAGTACCACCGAGCTTAACCGTACGCGGCAAGTCAGCCAACGTTCCGAAGAATACCGGCAATACCGAGATCAGTGCAAGGAAGACAGCGCCAGCGAGCGTGATGCGAGTAATTACGCGCATCAGATAGCCTTGCGTTGGCTTACCAGGACGAATACCCGGGATGTAACCGCCGTTCTTCTTCATGTTGTCCGCAAGTTGTTGCGGATTGAATTGCACGAACGTGTAGAAGAAGGTGAAACCGATGATCAGCAATACGTACAGCAACATGCCGAGCGGCTTGTCGTAGTACAGATGATTGATGACCCATTGTGCCCAACCATGCGTCGACCAGAACTGCGCGATCGTAATTGGGAATGTAAGCAGCGATACCGCGAAGATAACCGGAATTACGCCCGCCCCATTAACCTTAAGAGGAATGTGGGTGGATTGGCCGCCGTACATTTTTTGTCCGACAACCCGTTTAGCGTATTGAACCGGAATTTTGCGTACGCCTTGTTGAATGAAGATAACCCCTGCAATAATCAGGATGATTACGAGCAGGATGACGACCATCTTCACGACGTTTAGAAACACTTGATCCGAGTTCGTGAATTGAGATGCATAGATATCGCGTGCATGTTTAGGAATAGCAGCAACGATGGCAGCGAAGATGAGGATCGAGATCCCGTTACCTACGCCCTTCTCGTTGATCTGTTCGCCCAACCACATTAAGAACGCGGTACCTGCAGTCAATACAATCGCAATCATGAGGTAGGTAGCGACCGTAGGGTCGATAACCATACCGTACATCCGGTGGAACCCGATGGCCGTTGCGAAGGCTTGGATTATCCCAAGAATGACCGTCCCGTAACGTGTAACCTGCGCTAACTTACGCTTACCGTTCTCGCCTTCCTTCTGCCATTCGGAGAACTTCGGAATGACATCCATCGAAAGCAACTGAACGATAATCGAAGCCGTGATGTACGGAGTGATACCCAGTGCAAAAATGGAGAAGTGGAACAGAGCACCACCGGAGAACGTATTCAGCAGGCCGAACAAATCGCTACCCGATGTTCCAGCCTGCGTCAGTGCGTCCTTGTCAATGTTCGGAACCGGAATGAAGGCACCGATGCGATAAACAAACAGGATGAAAAGGGTAAAGAGGATCTTCCTGCGAAGGTCCACTACCTTCCAAATGTTAGTGACGGTCGCGAACATTAGATCACCTCGGTTTTACCGCCGGCGGCCTGAATTTTTTCTACTGCAGACTGCGAAAACTTGTGAGCTTTAACAGTCAGCCCTACATTCAGTTCGCCATTGCCCAGAATCTTGATACCGTCTTTCGCGTTCTTCAGAATGCCCTCGGAGAGAAGCAAATCTGGGGTAACATCAGTACCAGCCGCAAAACGGTTCAGTTGGTTCAGGTTAACAATTGCGAATTCAGTAGCAAAACGATCGTTGTTAAAGCCGCGTTTAGGAACTCGACGGTAAAGTGGGTTTTGACCACCCTCGAAACCGGGACGAACACCGCCGCCGGAACGAGCGTTTTGCCCTTTATGACCGCGACCGGACGTTTTGCCGAGACCGCTTCCGGCGCCGCGTCCAACACGTTTCCGCGTGAACGTCGAGCCTTCGTTCGGAGATAGCTCATGCAATTTCATCGTACGTCGCACCTCCTTGAGAGTTATGCTAATTAAATCTTAAACTTCTTTAACTTCGACCAAGTGGCTAACGGTATTAACAAGACCGCGAGTTGCCACGTTATCTTCTCTAACTACAGTTTGATGCAGCTTACGAAGTCCGAGAGTTTGCACCGATTGGCGTTGGTTCTCGGGACGGCCGATCAAACTGCGCACGAGGGTAATTTGAAGCTGTGCCATCTGTTTCCCCTCCTTAACGGAATAGCTCTGCTACGGTTTTGCCGCGCAGTTTCGCTACGTCTTCGGCGCGTTTCAGGCGGGATAGCCCTTCCAACGTCGCATTGATCATGTTAATGGAGTTGGAGGAACCGAGCGATTTCGTCAAAATATCACCGACACCAGCAAGTTCGAGCACTGCGCGGACAGGACCGCCCGCGATTACGCCCGTACCTTCGGAAGCAGGTTTCAGCAACACTTTGCCGGCGCCGAAGCGTCCTTCAACCGTGTGCGGAATGGTCGTGCCGACCAATGGAACGTGAATGAGCTTTTTCTTAGCGTCGTCGACGCCTTTACGGATTGCTTCTTGAACTTCGGAAGCTTTACCGATACCAGCGCCAACCCAGCCTTTGCCGTCGCCGACAACTACTAGTGCGCTGAAACTCATTCTACGTCCGCCTTTTACGGTTTTGGAGACGCGATTAATTTGAACCATCTTTTCGGTAAGTTCCAACGTATTCGGATCTACACGCAAGTCGTTTACCTCCTTGTGCAAAAAGTGAATTAAAACTGAAGGCCAGCTTCGCGTGCAGCGTCAGCCAGCGCTTGGATACGTCCATGGTACAGGTAGCCGCCGCGATCGAACACGACGTTCTCATAGCCTTTAGCTTTAGCGCGATTAGCGATGAGCTCGCCGACTTTGCGAGCGGACTCAACGTTACCGCCATTGCCGATATCGGCAAGTTCTTTGTCAACCGTAGATGCGCTAGCGAGCGTTACGCCTTTGACGTCGTCGATCAATTGCGCGTAGATGTGCTTGGAAGAACGGAATACGGACAAGCGCGGACGCTCGTTCGTACCGGTGATCTTCTTGCGCACCCGAAGGTGACGCTTCAAGCGCGCTTTATTCTTATCGCCTTTGGAAATCATCCGAAAGGTCACTCCCTTCAAGTTGTCGTTGCATATGGGCAGTTTTTAGGCCACCCGCAACCTACTTCTCAACTTACTTCTTCTTACCTGCTTTACCTTCTTTACGAAGGATGCGTTCGCCTTCGTACTTGATACCTTTACCTTTGTAAGGCTCAGGAGGACGAACAGCGCGGATCTTAGCAGCAATCTCGCCGACTGCTTCTTTATCGATCCCTTTAACGATGATTCTGTTCTGCGCTGGCACTTCGAACTCAATGCCGCTTGCAGGAACGATTTCAACCGGATGGGAGTAACCAACGTTCAATACCAGCTTATCGCCGGATTTACTTGCACGGTAACCTACACCAACCAGATCAAGGTTCTTGATGTAACCTTCGGTTACACCGTTAACCATGTTAGCTACTACGCTGCGGGTCGTTCCGTGCAGCGAGCGGTGAAGTTTGTTATCTGAAGGACGTTCTACAGTAATAACATCGGAAGCAACAGACACTTTCATGTCTTTATGCAACTCACGGGACAAAGAACCTTTCGGGCCTTTAACCGTGATTACGTTGTTGTCCAGGTTCACGTTCACGCTGCTAGGCACCTGGATCGGTTTGCGACCAATACGGGACATGGGTACACCTCCAATCTTGTAACAGTTAAATTACCAAACGTAGCAAAGCACTTCGCCGCCGGATTTGCCTTGACGGGCTTCCTTGTCGGTTACGATGCCTTTGGATGTGGAAATGATCGCGATGCCGAGGCCACCCAGCACGCGCGGTACTTCGTTAGATTTCGTGTATACGCGCAGGCCGGGTTTGCTGATGCGTTTGAGGCCTGTGATAACGCGCTCGTTGTTCGGGCCGTATTTCAAGAAAATACGGATCAAACCTTGTTTGTTATCTTCTACATATTCTGCGTCGCGGATAAAGCCTTCACGTTTAAGGATTTCAGCAATTTGCTTCTTAACCGTGGATGCAGGCAGTTCCACAGACTCGTGACGCACTAGATTCGCGTTGCGAATGCGCGTCAGCATATCTGCAATTGGATCAGACATAACCATGGGGTAAACCTCCTTCCCGAACTAGGCTGATTACCAGCTCGCTTTTTTGACGCCAGGAATCTGGCCTTTGTATGCCAACTCACGGAAACAGATCCGGCAGATCTTGAACTTTTGAAGAACCGAATGCGGACGGCCGCAACGTTCGCAACGCGTGTAAGCTTGGACTTTAAACTTCGGCTCGCGTTGTTGCTTGACCTTCATCGATGTTTTTGCCACTTGCTTTACACCTCCATTGGGTACCTTTTGCTAATTAGGCCGGGGTTGGCGTCACTTCGCAAACGGCATACCCAATTGGGTGAGCAGCTCACGCGCTTCTTCGTCCGATTGCGCCGTCGTTACGATGACGATGTCCATCCCGCGAACTTTATCAATCTTGTCATACTCGATTTCCGGGAAGATCAATTGCTCTTTCAAGCCCAGCGTGTAGTTTCCGCGTCCATCGAACGATTTGGTCGATACGCCGCGGAAGTCACGTACGCGTGGCAAGGAAATGTTGAACAATTTGTCCAGGAAGTAATACATACGGTCGCCGCGTAGCGTTACTTTAGCGCCGATAGGTACATTTTCACGAAGGCGGAAGCCTGCGATCGATTTTTTGGAACGCGTGATTACTGGTTTTTGACCAGCGATCTTCTGCATATCCTCTACGGCATTGTCCATAATTTTGGAGTTAGAGACTGCCTCGCCGACACCCATGTTGATGACGACTTTCTCGATCTTCGGCACTTGCATAACCGACTTGTAGCTAAACTTCTGCATCAGAGCAGGAGTGATTTCGTTCTGAAAACGTTCCTTCATTCTTGCTGCCATGAGTCACAATGACCTCCTTTCCGTCTTACTTTCGAATTAATCGATCTCTTGACCGGATTTTTTAGCGATCCGGATTTTCTTGCCGTTTTCGAGCACTTTGTAGCCGACACGAGTCGCTTTGCCGCTCTTAGGATCGATATGCATCACGTTGGACACGTGAATCGGCGCTTCGCGCTCGATGATACCGCCTTGTTGGTTCGTTGGGTTCGGGCGTGTATGGCGCTTCACCATATTGACGCCTTCTACAAGCACACGATTTTCGCGCGGATACGCAGCGATAATGCGGCCTTTTTTCCCTTTATCTTTGCCCGTGATGACGATAACGTTATCGTCTTTCTTCACGTGCAGTTTATTGTTGTGCGATTCAAGCACTTTTTTCAAACGGGGCATGGGTCCACCTCCTAGCCTGTTTCTTCGGTTCCGAAACCGTTAGTTATAGAACTTCCGGTGCCAGGGAAATGATTTTCATGAAGTCGCGCTCGCGAAGTTCGCGTGCAACTGGTCCAAAGATACGAGTACCGCGTGGGCTCTTATCTTCTTTAACGATTACGGCCGCGTTCTCATCGAACGCGATATAGGATCCGTCTTTACGGCGCACCGAGCGTTTCGTACGAACGATAACGCATTTGACTACGTCACCCTTTTTGACAACGCCGCCTGGTGTTGCTTGTTTTACGGAAGCTACGATCAGATCACCGATGGCTCCTACGCGGCGGCCTGTACCGCCAAGCACGCGAATGCACATCAATTCTTTAGCGCCGGAGTTGTCAGCAACTGCAAGACGCGTAAACGGTTGAATCATCGCAAAGTCCTCCTTTCAGTCACTGATCGGTCGATTAAGCCAATACGACTTTCTCGACGATTTCGATCAAACGCCAGTTTTTGTCTTTCGACAACGGGCGGGTCTCCATGATTCTTACTGTGTCGCCGATTTGAGCATCATTGTTCTCATCGTGCGCTTTGAATTTCTTCGTGTATTTAATCCGTTTGTGGTAAAGGCTGTGTTTTTTGTACGTTTCAACAGCTACCACAATCGTTTTGTCCATCTTGTCGCTAACGACTTTACCGAGTTGTACTTTACGGTTGTTGTTACGATCGCTCATGGTAATCCTCCTTTTCTCGGGTTATTAAGAGATGCCGAGTTCACGCTCGCGCAAAATCGTTTTGGCCCGAGCAATTTCTTTCCGCAAGTCGCCAAGGCGATGCGGGTTGTCCAGTTGGCCAGTAGCCAGTTGGAAGCGGAGGTTGAACAGCTCTTCCTTGAAGCCGGCGATCTTCTGTTCGAGTTCCGCCGAAGTCAGGTTACGAAACTCACTGGCTTTCATTTGCTTCACCACCCAGTTCTTCACGTTTCACAAACTTCGTCTTGATAGGCAGCTTGTGTGCAGCAAGACGCATCGCTTCACGTGCGATCTCCTCGGATACGCCTGCAAGCTCGAACAAGATTTTGCCCGGCTTAACTACAGCGACCCATGCTTCTACGTTACCTTTACCGCTACCCATCCGTACCTCGAGAGGCTTTTGGGTGATTGGTTTAGCAGGGAAAATTTTGATCCACACTTTACCACCGCGTTTGATGTAACGAGTCATGGCGATACGAGCAGCTTCGATTTGACGGTTTGTTACCCAGGAAGGCTCCATAGCTTGCAAACCGAATTCACCGAAATGCACTTCAGCGCCGCCTTTTGCGCGACCTTTCATTTTACCGCGATGTTCTTTGCGGTGTTTTACGCGTTTTGGGACCAGCATGATTAGTTGCCTCCTTCCTCAACTGCTCTTTTCTTCGTCGGAAGGACTTCGCCACGGTAGATCCATACTTTTACGCCGATGCGGCCATATGTCGTATGCGCTTCTGCCGTACCGTAATCGATGTCTGCGCGAAGCGTGTGCAATGGCACTGTGCCTTCGCTGTAGCCTTCTTGACGAGCGATTTCCGCGCCGCCCAGACGACCGCTAACGGAAGTTTTGATACCTTTAGCGCCGGCGCGTTGCGTGCGTTGCATAGCTTGCTTCATCGCGCGGCGGAAGGATACGCGGCGTTCGAGTTGTTGAGCAATGCTCTCAGCAACAAGGATCGCGTCCATTTCCGGATTTTTGATCTCGGAGATATTAATGTGCACTTTTTTGCCGTTGGACAATTTGGTCAGTTGACCGCGAAGCACTTCGACTTCTGCGCCGCCTTTACCGATTACGATACCCGGCTTAGCCGTATGAATCGTTACGTTAACGCGGTTAGCAGCACGTTCGATTTCGATTTTGGAAACCGCTGCTTCTTTAAGCTTATTTTTGAGGAATTCGCGGATTTTGACATCTTCCATAAGAAGAGTGCCGAAATCTTTGTCAGCGTACCATTTGGATTCCCAATCACGGATTACGCCGATACGAAGACCGACGGGATTTACCTTTTGACCCACACGTTGTCCCTCCTTATTTTTCGGATACGACCAGCGTAATGTGGCTGGAGCGCTTAAAGATGCTGAATGCGCGACCTTGGGAACGCGGTTGGAATCGTTTCATCGTAGCACCTTCGTTGACAAAGGCTTCAGAAACGACCAATTTGTTCACGTCGAGCTGGTAGTTGTGTTCAGCGTTAGCAATCGCAGAGTTCAGCAGCTTCTCCACAACAGGAGATGCCGAACGCGGCGTGTGGCGCAGAATGGCAATCGCTTCGCCCACTTTTTTGCCGCGAATCAGGTCTACGACCAGACGGACTTTGCGAGCCGGAATGCGAATGTTATTCACAACAGCTTTCGCTTGTTGAGACATCGATGTACCTCCTCCCTTACGTTACGTACGTTGGCCTAGCCAACCGTAGGGTTTTTATCGTTTGCCCGTTTTCTTGTCGTCGTCGGAATGGCCTTTGAATGTGCGCGTAGGCGCGAATTCTCCGAGCTTATGTCCAACCATATCCTCAGATACGTATACTGGCACATGCTTACGTCCGTCATACACTGCGAACGTGTGGCCCACGAATTGAGGGAAGATCGTCGAACGACGAGACCAAGTTTTAATTACGGCTTTTTTGTTGTTGCCGGACAGCTCTTCCACTTTTTTCAGCAGATAGCCATCCACGAAAGGCCCTTTTTTCAAACTGCGACCCATGGAATGCTCCTCCCTTCGACACGGCTTGAGCGAGTGGCGTTCATGCCGCTAAGCAATTACTTGCTGCGGCGACGAACGATATATTGGCTCGATGCTTTTTTCTTCTTGCGAGTTTTGTAGCCAAGCGTTGGCTTGCCCCATGGAGAAAGCGGGGATTTGCGACCGATTGGAGCACGGCCTTCGCCACCACCGTGCGGGTGATCGACCGGGTTCATTACGACGCCGCGGACGGTTGGGCGTTTGCCCAGATGACGGTTACGACCAGCTTTACCGATGTTAATCAGCTCGTGGTCTTGGTTGCCTACGGAACCAATCGTTGCGCGGCATTGTTTGAGAACGCGGCGGATTTCGCCGGAAGCCAAACGAATGGTCACGTATTGCGTTTCTTTACCGAGCAATTGAGCTTCCGTACCTGCAGCGCGAACCATTTGGCCGCCTTTGCCTGGTTTCAACTCAATGTTGTGGATAAGCGTACCAACCGGGATGTTCTCGAGCGGAAGCGCGTTACCTACTTTAATGTCAGCTTCTGGACCGGAGAAGATTTGATCTCCGACTTTCAGCCCTTTAGGAGCGATGATGTATGTCTTTTCGCCATCTGCATAGTTGATCAGTGCGATGTAAGACGTACGGTTCGGATCGTATTCAATCGTAGCCACGCGGCCGGGAATGCCGTCCTTCGTGCGTTTGAAATCGATGATCCGGTATTTGCGCTTGTGACCGCCGCCGTGATGGCGAACAGTGATCTTACCTTGATGGTTACGACCTGCGCGTTTGCTCAGAGGTGCAAGCAAAGATTTCTCCGGCGTTGTTGCCGTAATTTCTTCGAACGTCGACATCGTCATTTGACGGCGGCTCGGCGTTGTCGGATTAAACTTTTTGACTGGCACTTGGTTTCCCTCCTTACTTTAGAGACTTATCAAACCGACGCTTCGAAGAATTCGAGCGGCTTGCTATCTGCGGACAGCGTTACGAACGCTTTCTTCCATTCGGAAGTATATCCGCTGTGTTTGCCATAGCGCTTAGGCTTAGCAGGTACGCGCAGCGTATTGACGTTAACGACCTTAACTTTGAAGATCGCTTCAACCGCTTGCTTGATTTCCGTTTTGTTAGCTCTCAAGTCAACTTCGAACACGTATTTCTGTTGTTCGACGAATTCGCTTGTGCGCTCCGTAATTACCGGCCGTTTGATCACATCGCGGGGGTTCTTCATTACGCGAACACCTCCTCAACTTTAGCGACCGCTTCCGTCGTGATGATCAGTTGATCATGTCTCATCACGTCAAGCACGTTGATTCCATCTGCAGCGACAAATTTAACGCCTGGGATGTTACGTGCGGACAGGGCCACATTTTGCTCATAGTTAGCGGTAACAACAAGTGCTTTGCGCTCAACTTTGAGGTTGTTCAGGATTTTAGCGAAGTCCTTCGTTTTAGGCGTGGACAAGCTCAGTTGATCCAGAACGATGATTTGATTCGAGATGACTTTGCTGGACAAAGCCGATTTAATCGCCAAACGACGAACTTTACGAGGCAATTTGAATCCGTAGCTACGCGGAGTAGGTCCGAATACGATACCGCCGCCTTTCCATTGCGGCGAACGGATACTACCTTGACGCGCGCGTCCGGTTCCTTTTTGTTTCCAAGGCTTACGTCCGCCACCGCTAACTTCCGAACGTCCTTTGACGTCGTGCGTTCCGGAGCGAAGCGAAGCTTGTTGAAGCAATACCGCGCTGTGCAGAACGTGGGTGTTAGGCTGAAGTCCGAAAATCGCTTCAGGCAGATCCAGTTCGCTAACCGGCTTGCCGTCAACGTTATAAACAGTCACTTTCGGCATGAGTGGTCCTCCTTTCTTAACCGTTGTAAATTATTTCTTCACCGACGAGCGGATTTTGATGTAGCTGTTGCGCGCGCCCGGTACGGAGCCTTTGATCAACAGTACGTTGCGCTCGAGGTCGACTCTAACGACTTCAAGGTTTTGTACGGTGATCGTTTCGCTACCCATACGGCCGTGCATTTTTTTACCTTTTGGTACGCGGTTAGCGTCGCGAATCGTCGCAAGCGAACCGTTACCGCGGTGGTATTTCGAACCGTGCGTCATTTTACCGCGTTGGAAGCCCCAACGTTTGATTGCGCCCGTAGTTCCTTTACCTTTGGAAACACCTGTTACGTCAACAAACGCGCCTTCAGCAAAAACGTCAACTTTGACTTCCGCACCGACTTCGAGGTCGGACGAACCGCTGATTTCGCGAATGAAGCGCTTGGGCGCCGTGCCTGCTTTTTTAGCATGGCCGATGGCTGGTTTAGTAGCTAGCTTTTCGCGTTTGTCCGCGAAGCCGAGCTGGATTGCTTCGTATCCGTCGTTGTCCGAGCTTTTCTTTTGGAGCACGACGTTCGGAGTTGCTTCAATAACCGTTACAGGCACGACGCTTCCGTCCGCTGCGAAGATTTGAGTCATTCCGAGTTTACGTCCCAAGATTCCTGGCATGTTGACACCTCTTTTCCTTGATGGATCTAATTATGGTTGCTGTACTCTAGATTAAAGCTTGATTTCGATATCAACGCCGGATGGCAGGTCAAGACGCATAAGCGCATCGACTGTTTGCGGCGTAGGATTGACGATATCAATCAGACGCTTGTGCGTACGCATTTCGAACTGCTCGCGCGAGTCCTTGTACTTATGCACAGCACGCAGAATCGTAATGATTTGCTTTTCCGTCGGCAACGGAATTGGCCCAGAAACACCTGCACCAGTACGTTTTGCCGTTTCTACGATTTTCTCCGCGGATTGATCCAGGATACGGTGATCGTAGGCTTTCAAACGGATACGGATTTTTTGCTTAGCCATATAATTCCCTCCTTCATTCGCCCAATTTTGGAATCGGACATACTCCGCGAGAATAACCCGCCACAACCCCGTTCCCACTCTATGGCAAAGGGGCCGGGTGTGTCGGCAACCTCTCACATCGACGCACAGTCACAGACCAACATTCACTATTATAGCGATTTGCCCATGTGAATGCAACAATAATTTATGCTTATTTTCAACAACTAATTTATCGGACAATCCTTGTCTTGCAAGGCTTCGTTCCACGAGCGCACGATGTTGGCAAACAATGCTTTTAATGAAGAAACGCATAACTGGATAACCTTAGTACGAGCCCGCAGAGGAGGAGTTCATGGTGCCGGAATGGTTGCAGGTTAGTTTTCGTACGCTTATGGCTGTGCTCGTACTATTCGTATTGACTCGCCTTCTTGGCAAAAGACAAGTATCGCAGTTGTCGACCTTCGAGTACATCACCGGAATCTCGATCGGCAACATGGCAGCTTACCTGTCTTTGGATACGGATTCCCATTGGTTGTTGGGTCTAGTTGCTTTAGTTGCTTGGGTCACCTTGTCACTCGCAATCGAATACCTGCAATTGAAGAGTAAAAAGGCTCGAGATCTCATCGATGGCAAAGCGACGGTATTGATTCAGAACGGTAAGATCTTGGAACGCAACTTAAAAAAGGAACGAATAACGTCTGACGAGCTGCTTGAAATGCTTCGAAGAAATTCCGTCTTCAATATCGATACGGTTGAATTCGCGATATTGGATACGAGCGGCGAACTAAACGTATTATTGAAGAAACAGTATCAGCCGTTAACGCCTTCAGACATCGGAATGGTCGTCACGCCTGAAAAGGCCCCGATGACCATTATCATGGACGGCAAAGTGCTGGAGGATTCGTTAAAGAGAGTCGGGTTGAACGAAAACTGGTTAAATGCCAAGCTCAAGCAGCTGGGCACCCGACATGAAGACATATACTTAGCTCAAGTGGATTCGCAAAACAAGCTTTACCTCGATCCTTTTGACAGGCAGGCTCAAAACACCCATTAATAAGAATATAGTCACTGAAAACGAATAGTCTCACTCATCAGCCCCGCATGTCCGCCATATAGTTAAGACAGGCTGACTTAAGGGGCTGATTGACGTTGCTCTCGTTTTCAAAGCTTTTGGCGATCATAATTGGATGTATGTTAATCGCAATAGGCATCGACTTCTTCCTAATGCCCATCAAAGTGTTGGACGGCGGAGTCATCGGCTTGGCACTGATAGCCAATTACATGTTCGAGGTTCGCGTAGGTCTCTTCTTGTTCGTGTGCAGCATTCCAGTATTCGTATTTGCTTGGTTCAAGGATAAAATTATGTTGTTCCACAGCTTATACGGGATGCTATTCCTCTCCTACTTCATAGACGTTCTCGAGCCCTATACCTACCACTTTAGATATGAGATCCGAATCAATCCTTTTACAAGCTCCGTAATCGGAGGACTGTTCATCGGTCTCGGATTCGGTATATTGCTTCGTTATAATACAAGCACCGGAGGATTGGATCTTCTAGCCAAGCTGTTAACGGACAACCGGCGTCTCAACGTCGGAATTATTATCTGGTTATTGGACGCGATCATCGTCAGCATCGGAGGTTTGTTGTTTAGCGCCGACACGTTCTTCTTGTCGGTGGCGACGGTTTGCGCGGGAGGTATTGTTACGAGCTTATTTACGCTCAAGATTAAAGCGAGATAGAATGCGTTTCTTCTATATATAGAAGAAACAAAAAAGAAGGCTTTCCCCGAGGGGAAAGCCTTCTTAGCGTTTAAGCTCAGATTACTTCTGGATGGAAGCAACTGCGCCAGCGCCAACCGTACGGCCGCCTTCGCGGATTGCGAAACGCGTGCCTTCTTCAACAGCGATTGGAGCGATCAGGGAAACCGTAACTGTGATGTTATCGCCTGGCATAACCATCTCAGTGCCTTCTGGCAAGTTGATGATGCCCGTAACGTCAGTCGTACGGAAGTAGAATTGTGGACGGTAGCCTGTGAAGAAAGGCTTATGACGGCCGCCTTCACCGGAAGTCAGAACGTAGATTTGCGCCGTAAACTCAGTGTGTGGCTTAACGGAGTTTGGTTTTGCAATTACTTGTCCACGCTCGATGTCTTTACGGTCTACGCCGCGAAGCAATGCGCCGACGTTGTCGCCCGCTTGTGCTTGGTCAAGCAATTTGCGGAACATTTCAACGCCCGTTACTACGGATTTGCGAGTTTCTTCGTGAAGGCCAACGATTTCAACTTCATCGCCGACTTTAACGATACCACGCTCAACGCGACCCGTTGCAACCGTACCACGACCAGTGATCGTGAACACGTCCTCAACTGGCATCAAGAAAGGCTTGTCAGTTGCGCGCTCTGGTTGTGGGATGTAGCTGTCGACTGCTTCGAACAGCTCAACGATTTTGTCAGCCCAAGGGCCGTCAGGGTTTTGAAGAGCTTCACGAGCAGAACCGCGGATGATTGGAGTATCATCGCCTGGGAACTCGTACTCGTTCAGAAGGTCGCGAACTTCCATCTCAACAAGCTCAAGCAATTCTTCGTCTTCAACCATGTCGCATTTGTTCAAGAATACGACGATGTAAGGAACACCTACTTGCTTGGAAAGCAAGATGTGCTCGCGCGTTTGCGGCATTGGGCCGTCAGCAGCGGAACAAACGAGGATAGCGCCATCCATTTGTGCAGCACCGGTGATCATGTTCTTAACGTAGTCAGCATGTCCAGGGCAGTCAACGTGAGCGTAGTGACGGTTGTTCGTCTCGTACTCAACGTGTGCAGTGGAAATCGTGATACCACGCTCGCGCTCTTCTGGCGCTTTGTCGATTTGGTCGAATGCTACTGCAGCTCCACCATATCTTTTGGAAAGAACAGTCGTGATTGCAGCCGTCAATGTCGTTTTACCGTGGTCGACGTGACCGATCGTACCGATATTAACGTGCGGCTTATTACGTTCAAACTTCGCTTTTCCCATGGTTCAATTTCCTCCTTAATAAGTAAAAAGTAATATAGTGGGGGTGTGGAGAACCGCATTACGGTTCTCGTTCACACCTATTTCCTACTTGATTAGTTGCCTTTGTGCTTAGCGATGATTTCTTCGCCGATCGACTTAGGCACTTCTTCGTAGTGCGACAGTTCCATCGAGAACACGCCGCGACCTTGCGTACCGGAACGAAGCGTCGTGGAGTAACCGAACATTTCCGCCAAAGGCACTTTAGCGCGGATGATTTGAGCGCCGAAGCGCGAATCCGTACCTTCAATGCGTCCACGACGGGAGCTCAGCATACCCATTACGTCTCCGAAATATTCTTCCGGAACCGTAACTTCGACCTTCATGATCGGCTCGAGCAAGCAAGGGTTACATTTCTCCTTGGCTGCTTTAAGCGCCATCGAACCGGCGATTTTGAACGCCATCTCGTTGGAGTCGACGTCATGGTACGAACCATCGACTACGGTGGCTTTTACGTCAACTAGCGGGAAGCCAGCGAGTACGCCATTTTTCATCGATTCTTCGATACCAGCACCGATCGGAGCAATATACTCACGCGGAATCGCTCCACCGACGACTTTGCTCTCGAACAAGAATCCTGCGCCTGCTTCTTGTGGTTCGAACTCAACCCAACAATGGCCATATTGACCACGGCCGCCGGATTGACGTACGAACTTACCTTCAACGCGTGCAGCAGACTTGAAAGTCTCGCGGTAAGCAACTTGCGGCTTACCAACGTTCGTTTCAACCTTGAACTCACGAAGCATACGGTCGACGAGAATCTCCAAGTGGAGCTCGCCCATACCCGCGATGATCGTTTGTCCAGTTTCTTCGTCCGTGTGAGCGCGGAACGTAGGATCTTCCTCGGACAGTTTTTGCAGCGCGATACCCATTTTGTCTTGGTCAGCCTTCGTCTTTGGTTCTACCGCGAGCTGGATAACCGGCTCTGGGAAGTTCATCGACTCCAGGATAACTGGGTTTTTCTCGTCGCACAACGTGTCACCGGTCGTCGTATCTTTCAAGCCTACTGCAGCTGCGATGTCACCAGCATACACGATGCTGATTTCTTGACGGCTGTTCGCATGCATTTGAAGAATACGGCCTACGCGTTCGCGTTTGTTTTTCGTTGCATTCACAACGTAAGAGCCAGCATTCAGAACGCCGGAATATACGCGGAAGAACGTCAACTTACCGACGAACGGGTCGGTCATGATTTTGAATGCCAGTGCCGAGAACGGCTGGCTGTCATCCGATTTACGGATCGTTTCCGTACCGTCGTCGAGATGTCCCTTGATATCAGGAACGTCTACAGGAGAAGGCAGGTAGTCAACGACCGCATCCAACATCGGTTGAACGCCTTTGTTACGGTAAGAAGAACCGCAAACGACTGGGAAGATTTTCACTTCGCAGACGCCTCTACGTAGAGCTGCTTTCAGTTCCGGAATCGAAATTTCTTCGCCTTCCAGATACTTCATCATCAACTCTTCGTCAAGTTCCGCTACTTTCTCGACGAGCACTGCGCGAAGCTCTTCAGCTTGTGCTTGCAGTTCTGCCGGAATGTCGCCCGTAACCGGATCTTTGCCGAGATCGTCTTGGTATTTGTAAGCGACCATCTCAACGAGGTCGATCATACCCGTGAATACGTTCTCTGCGCCGATCGGCAGTTGGATTGCGACAGCATTAGCGCCAAGGCGTTCCTTCATGTCTTTAACGACGTTCAGGAAGTCCGCGCCGATGATATCCATTTTGTTAACATAAGCGATACGAGGTACGCCGTAACGGTCGGCTTGACGCCATACCGTCTCGGATTGAGGCTCTACGCCTTCTTTGGCGCTAAATACGCCAACTGCCCCGTCCAATACGCGCAAGGAGCGCTCGACCTCTACCGTAAAGTCAACGTGACCCGGAGTGTCGATAATATTGATGCGGTGACCCTTCCACTGAGCAGTCGTAGCTGCGGACGTAATCGTGATTCCGCGCTCTTGCTCTTGTTCCATCCAGTCCATCGTAGCGGCGCCTTCATGCACCTCTCCGATTTTGTGAACGCGGCCGGTGTAGAACAAGATACGCTCAGTCGTCGTGGTTTTACCCGCGTCAATATGCGCCATAATGCCGATATTACGCGTATTTTGCAAGGAGAACTCTCTTGCCATGACGTCTGTCTCCCTTCATTTGACTTGCTAAAGGACCTTCGATGACAGGTTCGCTCGGCGATCCCGACAATCGATGTGTCCAACAAATCCTACCAGCGGTAGTGAGCGAACGCTTTGTTCGCTTCTGCCATTTTGTGAGTGTCCTCACGCTTCTTCACTGCAGCTCCCGTGTTGTTGGAAGCATCCAGGATTTCAGCCGCCAGACGCTCTTCCATCGTCTTCTCGCCGCGGTTGCGGGAGTAGTTAACCAACCAACGCAGTCCAAGGGACGTACGACGCTCTGGCTTAACTTCGATCGGCACTTGGTAGTTGGCACCGCCAACGCGGCGTGCTTTAACTTCAAGTACAGGCATGATGTTCTTGATAGCAGCTTCGAAGACCTCCATTGGATCTTTACCCGAACGCTCTTTAATCAAGTTGAATGCATCATACAGAAGTTGCGAAGCAACGCCTCTCTTACCGTCGATCATAATACGGTTGATAAGGCGCGTAACGAGCTTGCTGTTATATAACGGATCCGGGAGCACGTCCCGTTTCGTTACTGGTCCTTTACGTGGCATCGAAAAATTCCTCCTTTCTCATTCCTGTTCATCTAGCTGAGCTGTTAGGCGATCAAATCGCCTAACGGCCTATTAGGATTTCTTAACTTTTGGTCTCTTCGTGCCGTATTTGGAACGAGCCTGCTTGCGGTTGTTTACGCCTGCAGTATCCAATGCGCCGCGAACGATGTGATAACGAACCCCTGGAAGGTCTTTTACACGACCGCCACGAATCAGAACAACGCTATGCTCTTGCAAGTTGTGTCCGATACCTGGGATGTACGCTGTCACCTCGACACGGTTCGTTAGACGTACACGAGCGTATTTACGAAGTGCAGAGTTCGGTTTTTTAGGCGTCATCGTGCCTACACGGGTGCAAACCCCGCGTTTTTGAGGCGCGCTCAAATCCGTTTCCTCACGCTTCAGGGCGTTGAAGCCTCTTTGCAGTGCAGGGGATTTCGATTTGACCACTTTCGGTTGACGACCTTTACGTACTAGCTGGTTAATTGTTGGCATGTTGCCACCCCCTTCCGATGATAGATGCATAATAAACTAATGAAGACGACACGACCGATGCGCCGCTTGTGAAGTCCACAGATCCAGGCGGTTCATTTTGAGAGACGAGAAAGGGCTCGACCGGACTTCTTCCTTCAAGATTTACACCTATCAAGACGATATCCGTATCAAACCCGACTTACTTATCCTCAACGATCGCAGCCATCGCTGCGCCGACTCCAATGCCGCATGATTTACCCAAGCTGTTCATCGAATCGACCACCGTCATAGGGACGTTGTGCTGCATACACAGCTGTTCGATTCTCTTTAACATTCGGGGATCTGCATCTTGCGCTACATAGACTTGAATGGCTTCGCCTAGCTCCACCGATTTCAACGTCTGCTTCATGCCGATTCGTGCTTGCCCGCTCTGTAATCTCTTATTAACCGTTGTCATCCGACTACGACCTCCAGGAGACCAGAATGGCACACGTCCGGCACACACTAGAACATATTATCACTTCGCCTTGGCCGTGTCAAGAAAAGTTAAGGCGGGATTAACCGGCATTTTCACTACGTTTAACAAAAAAGCGGATACCGCAAGGGTATCCGCTCTCTTACTGAATTCACACGAAATGAATGAGCTTATTCTACGCCAACCGGCTCGAGCTCTGCCGCTTCGTCCGTCGGTTCGTCGAAAGGCGATACCAGGCGAATGTTGCGATAGCGCGCCATCCCCGTACCTGCAGGGATGAGCTTACCGATAATGACGTTCTCCTTAAGACCGAGCAAGCGGTCGACTTTGCCTTTGATGGCAGCGTCGGTAAGAACGCGTGTCGTCTCTTGGAACGAAGCCGCGGAGAGGAACGAGTCCGTCTCTAGCGATGCTTTCGTAATACCGAGCAATACAGGGCGGGCTACCGCCGGTTCTTTGTCGGCAAGGATCGCGTCGCGGTTCGCTGCTTCGTACTCGTGAATGTCCACGAATGCGCCTGGAAGAAGGATCGTGTCTCCCGGATCAACGATGCGGATTTTGCGGAGCATCTGCTTGATCATAACCTCGACGTGTTTATCGTTGATTTCTACGCCTTGGTTACGGTAAACGCGTTGAACTTCTTGCAGGATATAGTTTTGAACGCCACGGATGCCTTTGATACGCAGCATTTCCTTCGGATCGATCGAACCGTCGGTGAGCTCGTCGCCGGCTTCCACTTGTTGGCCTTGAGCTACGCGGATACGCGAGCCGTAGCTGACAGGGTATACCTTGGATTCTGCCGCACCTTGAATTTCGATCTCGCGACGGTCTTTCGTCTCGCGAATTTCTTTGACTACGCCGTCCATTTCGGAGATGATCGCTTGACCTTTCGGGTTCCGAGCTTCGAAGAGCTCCTGAATCCGCGGCAAACCTTGCGTAATATCATCCCCTGCAACGCCCCCGGTATGGAACGTACGCATCGTGAGCTGCGTTCCCGGTTCGCCGATCGATTGAGCGGCAATAATACCGACCGCTTCACCGATTTCAACCTTTTTACCGGTAGCCAGGTTACGACCGTAGCAAAGCTTACAAACGCCATGACGGGCACGGCAGCTAAGAACGGAACGGATAGGCACTTTCTTAATATCTACGCGAACGATCTCTTCGGCCTTAGGCGTATCGATGAGCTCGTTGCGATGGACGATGATTTCTTTCGTTTCCGGATTGCGGATCGTCTCGAAAGCATAACGGCCTTCGATACGGTCGAACAGATCCTCGATAACCTCTTTGCCGTCCTCGATCCGGGATACGGTAATGCCTTTGTCCGTTCCGCAATCGTCCTCGCGAACGATAACGTCTTGGGCTACGTCTACTAGACGACGAGTCAAGTAACCCGAGTCAGCTGTACGTAGTGCGGTATCGGCAAGACCTTTCCGTGCTCCGTGAGTGGAGATGAAGTACTCCAATACCGTCAGGCCTTCACGGAAGTTCGATTTGATCGGCAACTCGATGATGCGACCGGATGGGTTCGCCATCAGACCGCGCATACCGCCGAGCTGAGTAATCTGAGATTTGTTACCACGCGCTTTGGAATCAACCATGAGCATGATCGAGTTGTAACGGTCCATGGACTTCATCAAGATTTCCGTGATTTCATCCTTGGACTTGCTCCAAATCTCGATAACGCGGTCACGACGTTCCTCATCCGTGATCAGACCGCGGCGGTATTGAGTCGTAACGACTTTAACGCGCTCTTCGGACTGCTGAAGGATAAGCGTCTTCTCTTGCGGTACGATAACGTCAGCGACGGCTACCGTGATACCTGCGCGAGTCGAGTACGTGAAACCGAGTTGCTTAATGTTATCAAGAATCATCGAGGTCTTCGTCGTATGGTAAATACGGAAGCACTCGCCGATAATTTGACCCAAATACTCTTTGCCTATAGCTCCGGCAATCGGCATTTCATCGATGATCTTATCGATGTTAGCGCCCTTATCGTAAATGAAATATTTCTCCGGCGTGCCCTTCACGAGGTTTGCTTTCGTTGCCTCGTTGATGTACGGGAACGTATCCGGGAAAATTTCGTTAAAGATAATCTTACCGATCGTCGTGACGATCAAAGCTTCTTGCTGCTGCGGCGTGAAAGACTTCTTCTTCAACTCTCTTACCGGAATGACGACACGCGCATGAAGACCAATACCTGCATTACGATAGTAAGCCGATACTGCTTCATTTACGTTCGCGACTCTCATACCAGATCCCGTGGCTTCTTTGTTATCCATCGTGAGATAGTAACAGCCGAGAACCATATCCTGGGATGGAGTTACGACCGGCTTGCCGTCTTTCGGGTTCAAGATGTTGCCGGAAGCAAGCATGAGAAGACGAGCTTCCGCTTGCGCTTCAGCAGACAATGGTACGTGAACAGCCATTTGGTCACCGTCGAAGTCGGCGTTGTAAGCCGTACATACGAGCGGGTGAAGCTTAATGGCACGGCCTTCGACCAAGATCGGCTCGAATGCTTGGATACCGAGTCTGTGAAGCGTCGGCGCGCGGTTAAGCAATACCGGATGTTCTTTGATAACTTCCTCGAGAACGTCCCACACTTCCGGGCTAACGCGTTCGACTTTGCGTTTCGCGCTCTTGATGTTGTGGGCAAGCCCCTTCAGTACAAGCTCCTTCATAACGAAAGGCTTGAACAGCTCGAGCGCCATTTCCTTCGGCAAACCGCATTGATACATCTTAAGGCTTGGTCCAACGACGATAACGGAACGACCGGAGTAGTCAACGCGCTTACCGAGCAAGTTCTGACGGAAGCGACCTTGTTTACCTTTCAGCATATGGCTGAGGGATTTCAACGGACGGTTACCTGGTCCCGTTACCGGACGGCCGCGACGACCGTTATCGATCAAGGCGTCTACCGCTTCTTGCAGCATGCGCTTCTCGTTCTGTACGATAATATCCGGCGCGCCAAGGTCGAGTAGACGCTTGAGGCGGTTGTTACGGTTGATAACGCGACGGTACAGGTCGTTCAAGTCGGAAGTCGCGAAGCGACCGCCGTCCAATTGAACCATCGGGCGAAGTTCCGGAGGAATGACCGGAAGTACGTCTAGAATCATCCAATCCGGCAAGTTACCGGAGTTACGGAAAGATTCAACGACTTCCAGACGCTTGATCGCGCGGTTACGGCGTTGGCCTTGTGCCGTGCGAAGCTCTTCCTTCAGCATTTCAAGATCGCGATCCAGATCGATATCTTGAAGTAACTTCTTAACCGCTTCGGCACCCATGCCCGCGGAGAAAGCATAACCATACTTCTCGCGGTAGCTGCGGTATTCCTTCTCGGAAAGCAGTTGTTTCTTCTCGAGAGGCGTATCGCCCGGATCCGTTACGACATACGAAGCGAAGTAGATAATCTCTTCGAGCGAACGCGGAGACATATCGAGCGCAAGGCCCATACGGCTCGGAATTCCTTTGAAGTACCAAATGTGCGAAACAGGAGCAGCCAATTCGATATGGCCCATCCGTTCGCGGCGAACTTTGGCGCGCGTAACTTCGACGCCGCAACGATCGCAGACGACGCCTTTATAACGAACGCGTTTATATTTACCGCAATGACATTCCCAGTCCTTCGTCGGACCGAAAATCTTCTCGCAGAACAAGCCTTCTTTCTCTGGCTTAAGCGTACGGTAGTTGATCGTTTCCGGCTTTTTGACTTCGCCTCTCGACCAAGACCGGATCTTATCTGGTGAAGCGAGACCGATCTTCATGAACTCAAAGTTGTTGACGTCTAACAAGGAGCAAGCCCTCCTTCATCGTTGCTAAGATTTCAGATCTTAACGACGGCCCCGAAGGCCCGGCGTCACGCCACGAGCAACCTTCGCACCTGCAAGCTAGCGCATGCAGGTGCAAAAGTCTTCCGTGAACGCAGGAGCGCACCACCTAAGGAACGCGCCTTACGCTAATCGTGATTGCTAATCTGCGATACCGTCGGCACGCAGATCAAGCAGCACTATTCCACACCGACTTCCGAGCCTTCAAGATTGAGGTTCAGCTTATCGCCAGCGGCATCTTCTTCGTCGTCCATTTCTTTCATTTCAATCTCTTGCTCGTCGCCGGACAAGATCTTAACGTCCATACCCAAGCTCTGAAGTTCCTTGATCAGAACTTTGAACGATTCAGGAACGCCTGGCTCTGGCACGTTCTCGCCTTTGACGATCGATTCGTACGTCTTCACCCGGCCGACAACGTCATCGGATTTGACGGTAAGAATCTCTTGAAGCGTGTAAGCCGCGCCATAGGCTTCGAGTGCCCATACTTCCATCTCCCCGAAGCGCTGACCGCCGAACTGAGCTTTACCGCCCAACGGCTGTTGCGTAACGAGAGAGTATGGACCCGTGGAACGGGCATGGATTTTGTCGTCGACCATGTGCGCGAGCTTGATCATATACATAACGCCGACCGTAACTTCGCGTTCGAACTCTTCGCCCGAACGTCCGTCGCGCAGACGCCATTTACCGTTACGTTGCATGCCGGCTTCTTCCATCGTATCGAACACGTCGTGCTCACGTGCGCCGTCGAAGACCGGCGTTGCGGCATGAATGCCGAGTATCCGGCAAGCCATGCCCAAGTGAACTTCAAGTACTTGACCGATGTTCATCCGCGAAGGTACCCCCAGCGGGTTCAGTACGACTTGTACAGGCGTACCGTCCGGCAGGAACGGCATGTCTTCTTCAGGCAGAATACGAGCGATAACCCCTTTGTTACCATGCCGTCCGGCCATTTTGTCGCCTTCGGAGATTTTACGCTTCTGGGCGATGTAAGCACGAACCAATTGGTTAACGCCAGGCGGCAACTCGTCGCCGTTCTCGCGCGTGAACACTTTCACGTCTACGACGATACCGTCCGTACCGTGAGGTACGCGGAGCGACGTATCGCGAACTTCGCGAGCTTTCTCTCCGAAGATCGCGTGCAAGAGGCGTTCTTCAGCCGTCAGCTCGGTTACGCCTTTAGGCGTAACTTTACCGACGAGAATGTCTCCAGCGCTGATCTCCGCGCCGACGCGGATAATGCCGCGCTCGTCGAGATTGCGAAGCGCGTCTTCGCCGACGTTAGGAATGTCGCGAGTAATTTCTTCAGGCCCGAGCTTCGTGTCGCGCGCTTCGGACTCGTATTCTTCGATATGAATCGAAGTATAGACGTCTTCGCGTACAAGCTTCTCAGATAGCAGAATCGCATCCTCGTAGTTGTAACCTTCCCAAGTCATGAAGGCAACGACGACGTTACGTCCAAGCGCCAATTCGCCGGTTTCCGTCGAAGGACCGTCGGCCATGATGTCGCCTTTTTTGATAACTTCGCCGCGCTTAACGAGCGGACGTTGGTTAATGCATGTTCCTTGGTTGGAACGCATGAATTTCTGAAGCTTGTACTTGACGATATCGCCTTTGACTTCTTTGCCGTCGATAACCTCGACGCGGCGAAGCTGGATTTCGTTAGCGGAAACCCGTTCAACGATTCCGTCATATTTGGACACAATACATACCCCGGAGTCCTTAGCGGACTTGTACTCCATCCCTGTGCCGACGAAAGGCGCTTCGGGAACAAGCAGAGGTACGGCTTGACGTTGCATGTTGGATCCCATCAACGCGCGGTTGGAGTCATCGTTCTCTAGGAACGGAATCATCGCCGTTGCGACGGATACGACTTGCTTCGGCGATACGTCCATGTAGTCAACGCGGTCGCTCGGCATCGTCAAGATGTTATCGGTTTGTTTATTGTAGCGGACGATAACGTTCTCTTCCACGAATGAACCGTTAGGGTTCAGCTTCGCGTTCGCTTGCGCGATGATATAGTTATCTTCCTCGTCCGCGGTCATGTACACGATCTCGTCGGTTACGCAGTTGTTGTTCGGATCGACTTTACGGTACGGCGCTTCGATGAAGCCGTATTCGTTAATGCGAGCGAACGTCGACAGCGAGTTGATCAGACCGATGTTCGGACCTTCCGGCGTCTCGATCGGGCACATCCGTCCATAGTGCGAGTGGTGAACGTCGCGGACTTCGAAGCCGGCGCGTTCACGCGTCAGACCGCCTGGTCCGAGCGCGGACAGACGACGCTTATGCGTCAGCTCTGCGAGCGGGTTCGTTTGGTCCATGAACTGCGAGAGTTGCGAGGAACCGAAAAATTCCTTGATCGCCGCGATGACCGGACGAATGTTGATCAGCGCTTGCGGCGTGATCGCGTTTTGATCCTGAATGGACATACGCTCGCGAACGACTCTCTCCATACGGGACAAGCCGATGCGGAATTGGTTTTGCAGCAATTCGCCGACGGAACGCAGACGACGGTTACCCAAGTGGTCGATATCGTCCGTGCTTCCGATGCTTTGCAGCAAGTTCATGAAGTAGTTGATCGATGAGATAATGTCCGCCGGCGTAATGTTCTTCACTGATTTGTCGATGATGCCGTTGGAGATAACCTTAACGACCTTACCGTCCTCGATCGGAGAATACACGCTTACGCTTTGCAACGGAATATCTTCCGTTTCCATAACGCCACCGGTTACGCGGTGAGTCTTGAAGCCGACGTTCTTCTCCAGCATAGGAAGAATTTGGTCGAGCAGACGACGGTCGATCATTTGCCCAGCTTCGGCGATAATCTCGCCTGTGGAAGGATCCACGAGCGTCTCCGCTAGCCGTTGGTTGAACAACCGGTTCTTAATATGAAGCTTCTTATTGATTTTATAGCGACCTACGTTGGCAAGGTCATAGCGCTTCGGATCGAAGAAGCGTGCGATCAGCAAGCTGCGCGCGTTCTCGAGCGTCGGCGGCTCGCCCGGACGAAGACGCTCGTAGATTTCGATGAGCGCTTTCTCGGTAGAGTCCGTGTTGTCCTTTTCCAACGTATTGCGAATGTATTCGTCTTGGCCGAGCAGGTCTAGAATTTCCGCGTCCGTGCCGAAGCCGAGGGAACGCAGAAGCACCGTCACCGGAATTTTCCGCGTACGGTCGATACGAACGTAGATGATGTCTTTCGCATCCGTCTCGAGCTCGAGCCATGCTCCGCGGTTCGGGATTACGGTTGCGGTATACGTCTTCTTACCGTTCTTGTCTACCTTCGTGCTGTAGTAGACGCTCGGGGAGCGTACCAGCTGGCTGACGATGACCCGTTCCGCACCATTGATAATGAACGTGCCGGTCTCCGTCATAAGCGGGAAATCGCCCATGAACACTTCCTGTTCCTTGACCTCTCCGGTCTCTTTGTTAAGCAGCCGTACTTTAACGCGTAGCGGAGCCGCATAAGTAACATCGCGTTCCTTCGATTCATCGACTGAATATTTCGGTTCCCCTAAGCTGTAATCGATGAATTCCAGCACGAGATTACCCGTAAAGTCCGTGATTGGCGAAATATCCTGAAAAATCTCGCGCAGCCCTTCGTCCAAAAACTTCTGGTACGATTGCTGCTGGATTTCGATCAGGTTAGGGACGTCCAACACTTCATTAATGCGGGCGTAGCTGCGCCGCGCGCGGCGACCATACTGAACAAGATGTCCTGCCAACTTAACCTCACCCCTTAAGTCTGCTTCAACACAAAAATAAAGAAAAGCCCTTATGCGCCGGTTGGCGGCACAATGGCAACCCATCCTGTCCTTGCCCCAAAACAAACCCATTATACGCCATTTAGCAAGAATTTATTCCCGGGAAAGGATCGGAGTTCGAATACGCTATGCTTGAAAGACAATTAGCCCATCCTAATACTGACATTTTTTAATAATACCACAGCGGAAATGTCAAGTCAAGCATAAACAATTGACGCTGTCCAGAGGGACCGCGCAAATGGTTTGTTTTTCTTATCGAGTACTGCGGTAAACGCGGAAGCCTTTGTCTTTACCGATCTCGACAACGTTATCGTCACCGAAAACTTCTTCAAGCTTAGCCCGCGCAGTCGGCGCGCCCTGCTTATTCTGAATGACGATCCATAGCGATCCGCCTGGGCGAAGATGATCATACGCATCGGTCAGCAGCTTATGTACGACGGCTTTGCCTGCCCGAATCGGCGGATTCGACAAAATGACGTCGAAGGTCCGATCCTTTACCGCGTCGAACAGATCGCTCGGCAAGAATGACGCATTCTCAATGCGATTCTCGGCTGCGTTATGTTTGGCCAGCTCGACTGCCCTCTCGTTAATATCGATCATCGTTACATGTCCTTGCGGCGCAAGGCGAGCAGCCGTTAGCCCCATCGGTCCATAACCGCAACCAACGTCGAGCACATGATCATCCGGCTTGATCTCCATCAAGTCGATTAGCACTCGGCTTCCGAAGTCCACCCCGTCCCGCGAAAACACGCCCGCGTCCGATGTCAGCCGAAAGGTAAAGCCTCGAAGCGAAGCCGCGAAAGACTGTCGGTTGCTGGCCGACTTCGGCTTGTTCGAATAGTAATGATCGTTCATATCGCTTCTCACCCTTAGTCATCTTACGCCAATATAGACGAGAACAAACCCCTCGAAGAAAATCTCCAAGGGGTTTGTGGATTCGCTTCTTACTTAACTTCGACTTTAGCGCCAGCTTCTTCAAGCTTAGCTTTAACTGCGTTAGCTTCTTCTTGAGCAACTTTTTCTTTGATTGCTTTAGGAGCGTTGTCAACAACGTCTTTAGCTTCTTTCAAGCCAAGACCCGTGATTTCACGAACAACTTTGATAACGTTGATTTTCGATGCGCCAGCATCAAGAAGGATAACGTCGAACTCAGTTTGCTCTTCAACTTCTGCTACTGCTACTGCGCCGCCAACTGCAACTGGAGCTGCAGCAGTTACGCCGAATTCTTCTTCGATTGCTTTAACGAGATCGTTCAATTCAAGAACGGTCATTGCCTTGATGGCTTCCAAGATTTGCTCTTTGCTCATGGGATTACCCTCCATTATTTTGAGATCATATGATCTGCTTAAGTTTGTTTAAACCGGTATTACGCGCTTGCTTCGTTCTTCTCTGCGACTGCTTTGACAGCGAGTGCCACGTTGCGCATAGGCGCTTGCAGGACGCTAAGCAACATGGACAGCAAACCTTCGCGGGAAGGCAGGTCGGCCAGAGCTTTGATCTGAGCAGCGTCTACGAAACGTCCTTCGACGATTCCGCCTTTTACTTTCAACGCATCGTTCTTCTTCGCGAAATCGCTAATGATTTTCGCTGGAGCAATGATGTCTTTGCTGAAAGCAACAGCCGTAGGGCCGGCCAGGATTGCGTCCAGTTCAGTCAACTCTACGTTTGCCGCAGCGCGGCTAACGAGGGAGTTTTTCAGAACTTGGAAATCAACACCAGCTTCGCGAAGTTGTTTGCGGAGCAACGTTACTTGCGCTACGTTCAGACCGCGATAGTCAGCAACGACCGTCGTTGTGCTTTCGCGCAGTTTCGATGCGATCACGTCAACTTCTTGTTGTTTCGCTTCGATGATTTTCGCATTTGCCATTGTGTACACCTCCTAAAGTCTCGATATACCGCATCTTTATTCTCGTCCCCGTCCTCGAGGGCATAAATAATGCCCCCGCGGACTTAGCGGAGGCATGACATGATTTTTCACCAGGCAACAAGATGTAAGCATCCTGAGCAACGGAAAATTATATCCACACACCTCGGTAGGAAATTAAGCGCACATTATCGCGAAGATTACATGCAGCACCTACGGTCTACGGTATCCATATTCGTTTTTAGCTTCATCAGCTTACCACGATGGGTAATGCGATGTCAAAGTTAGTTTTTACCGTAAAAACGGCCTAAGCCGTTCTATAAACGAAATGCAGCCGCTTCAATGCGTGCGCCTGGGCCCATCGTCGAAGAGATCGAGATGTTTTTCAGGTATACGCCTTTCGAGGAAGCAGGTTTCGCACGGTTCAACGCATCCATAAGAGCTTTAAGGTTCTCGTTGAGCTTCTCAGCATCAAAGGAAACTTTGCCGATAGGAGCGTGAATTTGTCCGGCTTTGTCCAGACGGTATTCGATTTTACCGGCTTTAATCTCAGCGATAGCTTTGGCAACATCATTCGTTACCGTGCCTGCTTTAGGGTTAGGCATCAAACCTTTACCCCCGAGAATACGGCCCAATTTACCTACTTCGCTCATCATATCCGGCGTCGCTACGCAAACGTCGAACTCGAACCAACCTTGTTGGATCTTTTGAATAAGCTCAGCATCGCCTACATAATCCGCGCCGGCAGCTTCAGCTTCTTTGAGCTTCTCGCCTTTCGCGAATACGAGGACGCGTTGCGTTTTACCCGTGCCGTGAGGCAGGACGACGACGCCGCGCACGTTTTGGTCTTGCTTTCTCGGGTCAACGCCGAGACGGACAGCTGCTTCGACGGTTTCGTCGAACTTAGCCGATGCCGCTTTTTTAACTAGATCGATCGCTTGTGCGGACGTATACGTCGCGTCACGGTCGAACAGCTTAGCGGATTCTACGTATTTCTTGCCGTGTTTAGCCATGTTGAACTCCTCCTTGTGTGGTTTTAACGGAAGTCTCCTCCCACAGTCTTCGCGAATCGGATTCGCAAAAACCGACGGACCATTCTGGCAATCGCACCTTTAACCGAAGGCCAAAAGTCCGATCGTCAACCTGCATCCGTCTAACCGAACGGGCGAACCCGATACGGTAATTAGTCTACGATCGTAACGCCCATGGAACGGGCAGTACCTTCGACCATACGCATAGCCGCTTCGACGGAAGCCGCGTTAAGATCTTGCATTTTTTGCTCGGCGATTTCACGCACTTTATCGCGTTTAACCGTAGCAACTTTTTTCTTGTTCGGCTCGCCGGATCCTTTAGAGATACCTGCAGCGACGCGCAGCAATACAGCAGCTGGTGGCGTCTTCGTCTCGAACGTGAAAGAACGATCCTCGTATACCGTGATTACGACTGGAATGATCAGACCAGCTTGATCAGCAGTACGAGCATTGAACTCCTTACAGAATGCCATGATGTTTACGCCAGCTTGACCAAGTGCAGGACCGATCGGCGGCGCAGGGTTAGCTTTACCCGCGTTAACTTGCAGCTTCACCAATTTGATGACTTTCTTTGCCATGATGCACACCTCCTTGCCCAGTAATGCGGTTCAACGGAACAGAAGTCCCTCCCGCTCTTTCAAGAAACCCCAACTATGCTGAAGATATTTATATCTTTTCCACCTGAGTGAAATCCAACTCAAGCGGGGTTTCCCTGCCAAACATGTTAACGTGAACTTTCAGCTTGCTCTTCTCGGGTAGAATTTCTTCAACAGACCCGACAAAATCGGCGAAAGGACCCACTTTAACGCGGACGCTCTCCTTAAGCTCGAAGTCGATGACCGGCTTCGGCTCCTCCATACCCATGTGATGCAAAATTTGCTCCACTTCTTCAGGCAATAGAGCGGTCGGCTTCGATCCCGATCCCGTGGAACCAACAAATCCGGTTACGCCCGGCGTGTTGCGAACCACATACCATGAATCGTCCGTTTGAATCATCTCAACGAGAACATAGCCGGGATACACTTTGCGCATCACGGTCTTCTTCTTGCCGTCCTTGTTGACAATCTCCTCTTCCATCGGAACAAGTACGCGGAAGATTTTGTCTTGCATACCCATAGACTCCACGCGTTTCTCCAGGTTAGCTTTAACCTTGTTCTCGTAACCGGAGTACGTGTGTACTACATACCATCTTTTCTCCATGGAAAAGCCACCTTTAGGTTCCTGCGTCAAACGACAAGTTCAACGAGGGATGAAATGCCGATGTCCAGTCCCCAGAAGTAGACCGTTACCAGCAACACGGTCACGATAACGACAACCGTATAACTGATTAGCTCTTTCCGGCTAGGCCAACGGACTTTCTTCAGTTCGCCCCAACTGTCGCCGAAAAACGAAAAAAAGGACCCAAAGCTCTGTTTCATTTTGGCCAGCACGTCAATTCCTCCTAGGACTTAGCGCGTCTCGCGATGAGGAGTATGTTCGTTGCAGAATTTGCAGAACTTCTTCAACTCGATGCGATCGGAGTGCGTCCGTTTGTTCTTGCTCGACGTATAGTTCCGTTGCTTGCAGCTCGTGCACGCGAGAGTGATGATCACCCGCATCCCTTCCACCTCCCGGGATTACTACTTCATAAAAAGACAACCATACGGCGGAAAACCCAGCTTGGAGAACCAAGGCCGAATAGGATTCGCTGGGCAACGGCGTACCGTCACGACAACGAAACCTGGTGTTTCGCCGATGATTCAGACCTGCGCATAAGACGCCACCTTAAGGTTACTAAAACAATTTATCACAGGGCTAAATCGATGTCAACGAAAACCGTCGAGCAGAATACTGGCAATAATTTAATAGACGTCATTCGGAATCGCCCGCCGCGCAAGCGAAACGCGTCGAAATTGACGGTTGGCCTCAGAGCATAGCACCATTCTTCCAACTTTTCGCTGTGTTTAACCCTGCGGTTTGAAAGATTAGGAGCGGCTCGGCGCAACCGGCATACGGACAAATAAAAAAGCAGCTTGCATTGCGCTGCTTGGTTATCGTTATGAGTTCATGAACATTAGCTTACGATATCGCGTACTTCCAAGTAACGCTCCAACTTGCGCTTAACGCGCTGGAGGGCATTATCGATGGACTTCACGTGGCGATCCAGGTCGACGGCGATTTCCTGATAAGATCGTCCATCCAGATAGAGCATCAATACTTTACGCTCTAGATCGCTGAGGATTTCCGACATCTTATCTTCAAGCCCGTAAAATTCTTCCTGGTTGATGATCATCTCTTCCGGGTCGCATACTCTCGAGCCGCAAATGACGTCGAGCAACGTTCGGTCGGAATCTTCATCGTAAATCGGCTTGTCCAATGAAACGTATGAATTCAAAGGAATATGCTTCTGTCGCGTCGCGGTCTTGATAGCGGTAATAATCTGTCGCGTGATGCAGAGCTCGGCGAAAGCCTTGAAGGAAGCCAGCTTATCGCCCTTGAAGTCGCGGATCGCTTTGTAGAGGCCGATCATGCCTTCTTGCACGATATCTTCCCGCTCCGCGCCGATCAAGAAATACGATCGCGCTTTGGCGCGTACGAAATTGCGGTATTTATTAATAAGAAATTCCAGCGCTTCACTGTCGCCTAGTCGGACGTCTTCCACGATGTCCTCGTCGGTCTTGAAGTCGTATTCACGTGTTGCCAGCCTCTCCAAGTCGACGCTCACGAACATCCCTCCGGTCTAATTGGCGCACTGGAACCTAGAAAACTACCAGACTACTATCAATATACTTGATAAACCCTATAGCGTCAATGGATTTGCGGCTATTCCTCGCGTTTCTACCGTGGTAAAAATGTTAATTATCGCCATCACCCTTCGGTTTCTCGCCTTGCCCTCTTCTCATTAACTCCAACCTTCGCCAAATGTCGTCATTAAGCACGCTGTCGAGCGTATTGCGCTTCGTCGCCGGTTCCCTCCGGATCGTCGTCTGGATGTCGCTGCGACTCTGCTCGACCGCGAGCTTCAGCTCCCGGGCGGTAACCCGCAAAGCGCCCCTTCCGAACGCGACGTGCTGCTCGGTCAGATCGGACGTGGCAACGTACACATTGCGCTTGACGGATATCCAATCCCCGACCAGCCGCTCGATGCATTCGTCGGCCGTCTCCCGCTCCCGCGTGAAGACGACCCTGAGCTTGCGATGACGAAAATCCGAGCCCGTCCCGCCGGACACATGATACGCGTCGAATACGACGATGACGGTTACGCCGGAAAACCCCTGATAGTCCGCCATCAATTCAAGCAGGCGATCGCGAGCGTTCTCGAGCTTTTCATACTTCAGCGTCGCAAGCTCCGGCCACGCGCCGATGATGTTGTAACCGTCGACGAGCAGGACATCCTCACGTTGCAGCATGGCGCTGACGCACTACTTCGTATAAAATGACGCCGGCCGCGACCGAAGCATTTAAAGAATTAACGTGGCCGAACATCGGAAGCGACAATATAAAGTCGCATCTCTCCCTCACTAGCCGCGATAGTCCTTTGCCTTCGCTTCCGATGACGATCGCGAGCGGTCCGGTCAGCTTCGTCTGGTGGAAGCTTTGAGGCGCT
Organism: Cohnella yongneupensis; assembly: GCF_042655785.1. NCBI lineage: Bacteria > Bacillati > Bacillota > Bacilli > Caryophanales > Paenibacillaceae > Cohnella > Cohnella yongneupensis. Next base: position 17,976 of record NZ_JBHSNC010000003.1, on the reverse strand, counting down.
CCCGCGTCCGCGCCGGCGATCCAAAGCCCGGCTTCCTTCAGCTTCTCCATCGTCTGAACGAGATTGGCTACCCGCGCGACCGGAACGTATTCCACGGCTCCGGCGGACGTCTTCGCCACGACGGCCGTCAGACCCGCGCTTCTGCGCTTAGGAACGATGACCCCATGAACGCCTGTGCAATCCGCGGTACGCAAAATAGAGCCGAGATTGTGCGGATCCTCGATTTCGTCGAGCAGGACGATGAACGGCGATTCGCCCTTCTCCTTCGCCTTTGCGAGCAAATCTTCGACTTCGGCGTAAGCGATAGGTGCCGCCTGCGCGACGACGCCTTGATGCTGCATCTCGGGCGCAAGCTGATCCAGCTTGCGTTTGTCGACCATTTGCACGACGATTCCGCGAGCTTTGGCTTCTTCCATAATGGGCTGGACGAGGTGCCGCTGTGCCTGATTGAACAAGAAAATCTTATTAAGCGCGCGTCCAGCCTTCATCGCTTCCATAACCGGATGCTTGCCCGCGATCATTTCCTCTTCGTTGCCGCCGCCTTGGATTACCGGCTCATCCGTCAACTCGTCCGCCTCTAAGCTTTCGCGTACGTCGCTAACGCGCGCCGCGGGTGCTACGGATGAAGGTAGCGCGGCATTTCTGCGACCGTTGCCGCCCGAACGGTTCCAGCCGTCCTTGCGCTTGTCCGATCCCGGCCCCTTGCCGAACGGACGGCTTCCCACGGGTTTGCCGCCTTCGTTACGATTGTTCACGTTTATCTTCCTCTCTTACTCGTTCGATATCCTCGAAGGCGAGCCCGATCAACTGCTCCAGCCTTTCTTGAGCGCCATGGTAGTACAAATAGCCGACGAGACACTCCAACGCCGTCGCATACCGATAATCGGCAGGGTCGGCGTTCTTCGGAGGCTGTCCCGACTTCGTGTTGCGGCCGCGCCGAACGATGTCGGCTTCCTCTTCCGTCAGCAGCGGCTGCCATCTCGTCAACAACTTCGCTTGCGCGGCCGCCGATACGTAACGGGTAGCCGCGCGGTGCAATTCATGCGGCTTGCGCGCGCGTCCGGCAACGAGGCGCTGCCTTACATAAATCTCGAACACCGCGTCGCCGACATAAGCAAGCACGACGGGATTTAATAAGTTCACCGGAGTGTCCGGCGGCAGAACGGGAGCGATTACGGGCGGTTGTACGGCTTCGTTCGGCAGCTTCGTCATTTGCGCCGCCAGCGCATGCCTTGCGGCGTATCTTCCAATACGATGCCCCGCTCCGCCAATAAATCGCGTATTTCGTCCGCCCGCTTCCAGTTGCGGCTGCTCCGCGCTTCCGCGCGTTCGGCGATGAGCGCGTCGACTTCCTCGTCAAGCAAGCCCTCTTCTTCTTTAGCCGGCAATAAGCCAAGCACTTCGTCCATCTCTTCGATCCGCTGCAGAATCGCCAGCAAATCCGCTTCGCTGACCGATTCCCGCTGCAAATAATTGTTCGCTTCCGCTACGAGCCCGAACCACGCCGTGATCGCGTCCGGCGTGCCGAAGTCGTCGTCCATGCGCGCGTTGAACTCCGCTTGGATATCGGATAGCCGCGCTTGCAGTGCTTCGTCTTGCGGTAGCGACAGCGAACCTTTCGCGACGGTGGATAGCCGGTGCATGACGTTATCCCGGCAATTCGCGAGTCGCTCTACGCTTCTGTCGGCTTGATGAAGGATATCGTCGCTGAAGTTCAGCGGGCTGCGATAGTGCGTCGCCAACATGAGATAGCGGATGGATTCTTTTTTAGCCAGCTTAAGCAATTGGCGAACGTTAATGCCGTTACCTAACGACTTCGACATCTTTTGGTTATCGATGTTAACGAAACCGTTGTGCATCCAATAACGGGACAAAGGCTCTCCCGTAAGCGACTCCGACTGCGCGATTTCGCATTCGTGGTGCGGGAATTGAAGGTCGTGTCCGCCTCCGTGAATGTCGAGCGTTTCGCTGGCATATTTGCGCACCATCGCGGAGCACTCGATATGCCAACCCGGACGTCCGTCGCCCCAAGGGCTAGGCCAATAGATCTCGCCAGGCTTCGCTGCTTTCCATAACACGAAGTCCTGAGGGCTTTCTTTGCGCTCGTCGACGTCGATCCGAATGCCGTATTGCAATTCGTCCAAGTTTTTATGCGACAGCTTGCCGTATTCGGGGAACGTCCCCGTGCGGAAATAGACGTCTCCGCCGTTTTCGTAAGCCGAACCCTTCTTCACGAGGCCGTCGATGAATTCGATGATTTCCGGAATCGTCTCCGTAACGCGCGGTTGAATCGTCGCCGGTTTGGCGCCGAGTCCGTCTCGATCTTCCTTGAACGCCGCGATGAACCGCTCCGCCAACTCGGGCACCGTGCAACCTAGCTCGTTCGCTTTGCGAATCATTTTATCGTCGACGTCCGTGAAGTTCACGATGTAATTGACCGCCAAACCTTGCGACTCCAAATACCGCCGGGCGACATCGAAGAAAATAACGGGACGCGCGTTGCCGATATGGATGTAGTCGTACACCGTCGGACCGCACACGTACATGTTGACTTTGCCCGCTTCGCGCGGTACGAACGGCTCTTCCGTCCTTGTCATGCTGTTGTATATTTTGAGATTCACGTATTCATGCTCCTTTAAAGAAATGGATTAAATATCGTATAGATAGACGGCTCCGACGGCTTCCGCGGCTTTCTCGTCTTCCTTCTTCTGCTCTTCGTCGGAACATCCGCTCTCGCCCTTGAGCCGTTCCACTTCGCGTCTAAGATCGTTGATTTCCTTCTGCATAAAGCGGAACGTCTCGATGACCGGATCGGGCAAGCTGGTATGATCCAGCCGATCCCCGACTCGCCTGCCATCGCGTTTTACGATACGGCCCGGGATGCCGACGACCGTGCTATTAGGCGGTACTTCACGCAGGACGACCGAGTTCGCTCCTATGCTTGCATTGTCTCCAACGGTGAACGAGCCCAATACCTTCGCGCCTGAAGCAATAACGACCCGGTTGCCGATCGTCGGATGCCGCTTCCCTTTTTCTTTGCCCGTACCCCCGAGCGTAACCCCTTGATAGATGACGACGTCGTCTCCGATTTCGCACGTTTCCCCGATTACGACGCCCATGCCATGGTCGATGAACAACCTGCGCCCGATCTTCGCTCCCGGATGAATTTCGATGCCGGTGAAAAACCGATTGATTTGCGAGATGAACCGCGCGACCGTAAACCACCTATGCCGGTAAAAGAAATGCGCGATCCGATGAGACCAAATGGCGTGCAAGCCCGAGTATGAAAAAATGATTTCGAACCGATTACGCGCTGCCGGATCGTTCTCGCGGATGACGTCGATATCGGATTTAACGTTGCTCCAGAACCCCATGTCCATTCCCCCATCTGTGACCGAGCTTATTCATCGAGGACTGCGATTATAAAATAAAAAAACGCCTCTGCAGCTTTCGCTGCAGAGACGTGTACGATACGCGGTCCCACTCTGCTTGCGCCGACGTAGCCGGCGAACTCCATCGTCCGTTAACGGGGACGATCCGGCGCCGCTTACCCTGTCTTCCCTAGCACAACGCAAAGAGTAGCTTCGCGATGCCTTTGGTTGACCAATCAGCGGCGCGGCTCCTAGGCGCATTTCGGTTTCGTCGGAATGGGGCGGCTTCCAGCCTTGGCCGCCTTCTCTGGTCATTCGCGGGGCAAAACGTACTTCTCCTGTTCGACGCACATGTTCGATATAAAACAAGTATATCCCAATGCCCTTATGGTGACAAGAGAGTCGGGCTTATCGAGCGATTACAGACGCTACGCCAAGCTGCCTCCGAGCCGCTCCAGCACGCGCTGGCGTCCGAGCAGCCAAATCGTCCCGTTAAGATCCGGACCGTGCATTTGACCGGTAAGCGCGACGCGGATCGGCATGAACAGGCCTTTGCCTTTCACTCCCGTCTCCGTCTGCACCGCTTTGATCAGCGCCTTCATGTTGTCGACCGTGAAGCCTTCGTCGCCCGCGGCCTCCACTTGATTGCGAAACGCAGCGAGTACGGTCGGCACCGTAGCTTCGGACATAACCTGTTTCGCTTCATCGTCGAGCTCCGGCACGTCCGCGAAGAACAAGTCCGATAAAGACACGATTTCGGCGCCGAAGCGCAAATGGTCGCGGAATAAGTTGACGAGAACGCTCGCCCATGCGAGCTCTTGCTCACCCGGTTCCTCGCTAAGACGGCCTGCCGCCTTCAGATGCGGCAAACAAAGCGCGACGACCTGCTCCGGCGTCGCTTGCTTCAAGTAATGTTGATTGATCCAATTCAGCTTGGCGGTATCGAATACGGCCGGGCTCTTGGACAACCGGTTCGCGTTGAAGATCTCGATGAGTTGCTCGCGGCCGAAAATCTCTTGTTCGCCTTCCGGAGACCAACCGAGCAACGTAATGAAGTTGAACAGCGCTTCCGGAAGGAAGCCTAGCTTATCGTATTGTTCGATGAATTGGACGATCGATTCGTCGCGCTTGGACAGCTTCTTGCGCTGATCGTTGACGATGAGCGTCATATGGCCGAATTCCGGCGGCGTCCATCCGAACGCTTCGTAAATCATTAACTGGCGCGGCGTGTTCGTAATGTGGTCTTCTCCGCGCAGTACGTGCGTGATCGCCATCAGATGATCGTCGACGGCTACCGCATAGTTGTACGTCGGAATGCCGTCCTTCTTGACGATAACGAAGTCGCCGAAGTCATCGGACCGGAACGAGATTTCGCTTTTAACCGTATCGTTCCACGTATACATACGCTCAGCTGGCACCGTGAATCGTACACTCGGAATCCGCCCTTCCGCCGCAAGCTTCTCGCGCTCCGCGTCTGTAAGGTTGCGGCAGCGGCCCGAGTATTTCGGCGTCTCGCCGCGCGCGGATTGCTCCTCGCGCTCCCGCTCCAGCTCTTCCTCGTTGCAATAGCACAAATACGCGCGCTTATTGTCTAGCAACTGCTTCGTATGATCGGCATAAATGTCGAGACGCTCGGTTTGACGGTAAGGACCGTAGTTGCCGACCCGATCAATGCTCTCGTCCCAATCCACGCCGAGCCATTTCAAGTAGGTAAGCTGGCTTTCTTCTCCGCCCGCGATGTTGCGCTTCAGGTCCGTGTCTTCGATGCGGATAATGAACTCGCCGCCATGATGGCGCGCGAACAGGTAGTTGAAGATCGCCGTGCGAGCGTTGCCGATATGCAGATGTCCGGTTGGGCTCGGCGCGTAGCGTACGCGAACTTTAGTAGACATGATGATTCCTCCCTTGAGAACGTTGAACGTTTGAAAGTAGCCTGTTACTTCTTAATCAAGCAGATGACCGCTTGCGCCGCGATGCCTTCTCCGCGACCGGTAAAGCCGAGACGTTCGGACGTCGTCGCCTTCACGTTTACGTCGGTCTCCTCGCCGCCTAGCGCTTTTGCGATAACCGATACCATCTGTCCGATATACGGCGCCATTTTCGGTGCTTGGGCGATGATCGTAGCGTCGACGTTGCCTAGCTTGTAGCCTCGCTCCGCCGCAAGCTCCCATACGTGCTCTAGCAGCCTAACGCTGTCCGCGCCTTCATAAGCCGGATCCGTATCCGGAAAATGCTTGCCGATATCCCCGAGCGCGAGCGCTCCAAGTACCGCGTCGCTAATCGCGTGCAGCAGGACGTCCGCGTCGGAATGCCCTAGCAGTCCTTTGTCGTACGGAATCGTTACGCCGCCGATGATGCACGGTCTGCCTTCTACGAGCTGATGCACGTCGAACCCTTGTCCCACTCGAATCATGTTCCGTCACTCTCCCTACGCCGCCGGGCGAGCAAAAGCTCCGCGATCGGCAAATCTTCCGGCGTCGTTATTTTCAAATTGCTGTAGTCTCCGCTCACGATGGCCACTTTGCGGCCTAGACGCTCCAGCAACATCGCGTCGTCCGTCGCCGTTGCCTGCTCCGATCGGGCTAGACGATGCGCCTCCATGAGCTCTTCGCGTCGGAAAGCCTGCGGCGTCTGGACGCTCCATAAAGTTCGACGCTCCGGCGTCGACACGATAAATCCCGCTCCGTCGGACACCTTGATCGTATCTTTAACGGGGACGGCGAGCGCGGCAGCGCCTTCCGCCTCCGCCGCCCGGCAGCACGCTTCGATCTGCGCCGACGTGACGAGAGGCCTTGCAGCGTCATGGACAAGCACGCCGTCTGTCCGAAGCGCCGTTAGTCCTATATAGACGCTGTCCTGCCGCTCCGAGCCTCCAGGGACGATCTCCGACACTTTCGCGAAGCCTTCGGCCCGCACGATGTCGGCTACTCTCGACTCTTCTCCCGGCGCCACCACGATCGCGACGGAAGTTACCGCGGCGCATAGCTCGAACGCCTCGAGCGCATGAGCGAGCACCGGGCGTCCGTCCAGCGTCAAATAGATTTTGTTGTCCGCCGCTCCCATTCGGGTTCCGCGACCGGCGGCGACGATGACGGCTCCCCAATCCATCGCGTTATCTCCTCACAAGGCCGTTATGTAAACATAAGAAAGACGGGACCGTAACGCGCGTCCCGCCCGTATTCTTAATATCATACCTTGTCAGAGCGCTTTTTCCAATAGCTTCGGCTTCGCGAAGATCATGCGGCCCGCGGACGTCTGAAGCACGCTCGTCACGAGCACCTCCATCGTCGTTCCGATGAAATCCCGCCCACCTTCCACGACGATCATCGTGCCGTCGTCCAAGTACGCGACGCCTTGTCCATGTTCTTTGCCGTCCTTGATCACTTGCACGACGATCTCTTCGCCCGGAAGCACGACAGGCTTGACCGCGTTAGCCAAGTCGTTGATGTTGAGCACCGATACGCCTTGCAGCTCGCACACCTTGTTCAGGTTGAAGTCGTTCGTGACGACTTTTCCCTTCATCGCCTTCGCCAGCTTCACCAGCTTGCTGTCCACTTCGCCGGGCTCTTCCGACGCATCCTCGTAAATAAGCACCCGAACGTCGAGCTCCTTCTGAATTTTGTTCAGAATGTCGAGACCTCTGCGTCCGCGATTCCGCTTCAGCAAGTCGGATGAATCCGCGATATGCTGCAGCTCCTCCAGCACGAATTCCGGAATGACCAACGTGCCTTCGATGAACCCGGTTTTGCAAATGTCCGCGATCCGTCCATCAATAATGACGCTCGTATCTAGAATTTTGTGCTCCTCGTAACGCGGGCCTTCTTCCTTGCCCGTCTCCGCGACTTTGCGGGAACGCATCCAATCGCCGATCTCGTCTCGCTTGCGCATGCCGATTCTAATGCCTGCATAGCCCAACGTCAGCGCGATGCCTGCCGCGAGCACTTCTCCGACATGGGGAATATCGGTCACGAACGGATACAGGAAAGACGATAGCGCTAGACCGAAAGTCAAACCGACCGAACCGGACAGCAAATCCGCCATCGGAAATACCGACAACCGATCGATACCGCGCTGCAACGCGCGGGCAAGCGGATTCGCGATCGACGTCGCGAGCATGAAGCCTACTAATGCGCCTACCGCCATCGCGAACGTGTTTCCGGAGCCCGAATTGGCGCCGAGCAACGGATCCATCCACTGAGCGCCGCCGGTCGTCCGCCACACCGACATTTGTTGTCCAAGCAATGCCCCTATCAGCACCCCGGCGATTTGGATAACTCTTCTCATCATCATTAATAAATCACTCCTAACCCGTAAAAGGTCATAATTATCGTTACTAGTATGTTCCAATTTCCGGAAACCTAATCGTTCGCCGACGACGCATCTTTTAGTTGGCCCAAATCGCGAACTTCTTTTGAAATTCCTAGCTCCTTGCACTATAATGAGAGGTGGAAAAGTAAATTTAAGGTAACCGAGGTGGGAATGGATGAGCGCACCTACGCTCCAGCAATTCCAGAGTCAGGTGTCGGAACTGTTGCTCCGTCATCGCAGCTTGCTCGATGTCGTAACCAAGTACAGCCAATCCAACGCAGCCGTCAATCGGGCCGTAGCCAAGTCGATCACCGAGTGCGGTTGCATCGAACTTAACGCAAGACACCAAGGCTTTTCCGCCGACATGGAGCTCGATCAAGCGAATCGGCAATCGAAGTCTCACATGGAAGGCCATCTTTGCGAGCATTGCCGCGAAGCGATCCGCAGCGAGATGGGCAAGAACTTGTTCTATATGTCCGCGTTGTGCAACGCTCTTGAGATCAACCTCCAAGACGTCGTCAATAAGGAAGCCGAGAAATGCTCCACGCTTGGTTGGTTTAATTTAACTTAACGCAAGGCTCGCCCTTAACGAGTAACGCCTCCATTCCCTCGAGCGAGAGGGAATGGAGGCGTTATTGCTTATTTGATCAAAAAAAGCACCGGAACCTTCGTCGAAGGTTGTCCGATGCTTCCTGATGTATTGTTCGTTATGCGCTATGTTTGGATCTGCTTTCTTCCTCTTCGTGCCCATGGCGTCTTCTGCCGCGCAGTCGTCGTGGCAACAGTCGCTCAACGTTTTTTTTTAAGCCCCAAAGCGCGTATACGAGCAACAGCGCGAGTATGACTTTCGGGATCGCTTCTTGGAACAAGTACGCAAGTACTGCCGCGCCGGCTACGACGATCGGGATCGACCACATGGCCGCTTTAGGAAGACCAAGCTTTTTGAAGTTCGGGTATTTCATGTTGCTAACCATTAAGAACGATAAAGCTAGCGTGCTAATGAGCAATAGCGAGAAGTGAAGCTCCGAGTTGAACAAGGCGAGCGTTGCGAGAACTCCGCCGGCCGCCGGAATCGGCAACCCGATAAAGTAACCCGGAATGCCTGCGATAACGTTAAACCTCGCAAGCCTTAATGCACCGCAGATCGGGAAAACGGCCGTGACGATCCATGCCATTGCAGGGTTGACGTCTTGAAAAGCCGCTTGGTACATAATGAACGCTGGCGCGACTCCGAAGGAGATGACGTCGGACAGCGAATCCAATTCTTTGCCGAATTCGCTTTGCACGTTAAGCGCTCGTGCGACCCGACCATCCAGCCCATCCATGAGCATGGCGATTATGACCAGCAGCGCCGCGGTGTTCGGTTCATCGTTAAACGCCATTATGATCGCGATCACGCCCAGGAACAAGTTCCCGATGGTGAACAAATTCGGTATGGATTTAGTGATCATGGTTGCCACCTCGACTTTACTATGCCCTATGGGTGTGAAGGTTAAGCGCGCGATTCGGCGCGTATTTGACTGTGCGTTTCGTGATGAAAGACCAGATTCAATTGTAGTCTCGTTAAATCTGTCTGTCAATAAACACCTGTTCTTGAATTCGCTTTAATCCGTCCTTGATCGTACGAGCCCGAACCTCGCCGATGCCGTCCACTTCGTCTAGTTCTTCGATCGAAGCCATCACGATATGCGGCAACGCGCTAAACCGATCCACCAAGTTATGGATAATCACGCTAGGAAGTCTCGGGATTTTGCTAAGCATGCGGTAACCGCGCGGCATAAGTCCTTCCTCGACGACCGTGCTTAAGGAAGGGTAGCCTAGCAACCGAATGAGCAACGCCGAATCGAGCAACTCCTCGGAAGACAGCTTGCGGACGGCCGTCTGGATTTCTTTGACCTTCTCGTCGCTATCGTCCTTCGCGTAATCTTTCAGCAGCAGCCAAGCTTCTTCATCCGCCGTTCCGACGAGTTCTTCTTTCTGCATGCTAATTAATCGGCCTTCGTTGCCAAGCTCCAGCACGTACCGGTTAATTTCGTTCTTGATTCTTAACACCATCTCGGCGCGTTGGAAAACATGGGCGACCTCATGCATGGTAACCAATTCTTCGTATTCTAATGCAGACAAATTCGTAAGCGCTTGAGTCAGCACCGCGCGATACTTCTCCAACGTCTGAATCGCTTGGTTCGCCTTGGTCAGAATTACGCCCATTTCCTTCAGCGCATAGCGTAATTGTCCTTGATAGAGCGTGATGACGTTGCGTCTTTGCGAGATCGATACGACGAGCTTACCCGTCTGCTTCGCGACGCGCTCCGCTGTCCGATGCCGGATGCCGGTTTCCGTAGAGCTAATGCCCGGATTCGGTATCAACTGCGTATTCGCGTATAAAATGCGCTTCGCGTCTTCGCTTAGAATAATAGCTCCGTCCATCTTCGCGAGCTCATACAAGTAGTTCGGACTAAATTCGCAATTGATGGAGAAGCCTCCGTCGATGACTTCATTCAGTTCCGGACTGTAGCCCACTACGATTAGCGCACCGGTCTTGGCACGCAGCACGTTCTCTAGTCCCGCGCGAAAAGGAGTTCCCGGCGCGACCATCTGAAGCAGTTGGTTCATCGTCTCCTGCTGTAGCTGTTCCTTGTCTTTTATCTCTTTTTCTTTGGCATCCTTCATGATGTTATCGATACCCCCTATTCCAACGCTGCTTTGAGCGCCTCGGCGACCGACTTGACCCCCCGCAGCTCGATACCCGCCGGCGGTTGCCAGCCCTTCATGCTAGCTTCCGGCAGGATGACCCGCTTAAAGCCGAGTTTATGCGCTTCTTTCACCCTCTGCTCCGCCCTGGAGACCGCCCGAACCTCGCCAGTCAAGCCTACCTCGCCGAACACGACGTCATACGGACGCGTCGGCAAATCTTTGAAGCTGGAAGCCAGACTGACCGCCGCCGCCAAATCCGCCGCCGGTTCATCGAGCTTAACGCCGCCCGCTACGTTCAAATACGCGTCCTGGTTTTGCAGGAACATGCCCATTCGCTTCTCTAATACCGCGATAACTAGCGACATCCGATGGTGATCCAATCCAGAAGACATTCGCCGCGGAGACGGAAAATGCGTCGGAGCGACGAGCGCCTGCAGCTCCACGAGCACGGGACGGGTTCCTTCCATGCTGGCCACGACGGTCGATCCGGATACGCCGAGCGGCCGTTCGGATAAGAACAACTCGGACGGATTCGTCACTTCCCGAAGGCCGTCTTCCGTCATGTCGAAAATGCCGATTTCATTCGTAGACCCGAAGCGGTTTTTCACCGCGCGTAAAATACGATAAGAATGATGCCGCTCTCCTTCGAAATAAAGCACGCAATCGACCATATGCTCGAGCAGTCGCGGACCGGCTATGGCTCCTTCCTTCGTGACGTGGCCGACAAGCACGGTCGCTACCCCGTTCACCTTGGAGATGCGCATGAAATGAGCCGTGCATTCCCGGACTTGGGCGACGCTGCCCGGCGCCGAGGCGATCTCCGGCCGGTAAACGGTCTGAATCGAGTCGATGACGAGAAAATCCGGTTCAACCTCCGTGATAGCCTCCTCGATGACTTCAAGGTTCGTCTCGCAAAGCACGTATAACCTATCGTTAAGCGCGCCTAGCCGATCCGCGCGCAGCTTCGTCTGCCTAACCGATTCTTCCCCCGATACGTACAGTACCTTCAGGCCTTGAGCGGAAAGCATGTGCGAAGTTTGCAACAGTAACGTCGATTTGCCGATACCCGGATCTCCGCCGACGAGCAGTAACGAACCCGGTACGAGCCCTCCACCGAGCACGCGATTGAGCTCGGACAAGCCGGTCGGCACGCGCGGTTCTCGGCTACTTTCTATATCTATGATAGAACGCGCCTTTTCTTTCGTACGATGCAGTCCGCCCCGTCCGACAGGTGCTTTGACGACGGTCTCGGTTTCCTCGACCATCGTGTTCCAAGCGCCGCACCCCGGGCATTTGCCTAACCATTTCGGGGATTCCGTTCCGCATTCGGTACAAGCGAACTTCACTTTGACTTTGGCCATGGATAGGTTGCCCCTTCCCTCTACATAAGAAGTTTACCATGTCCTGGGCGATAGTTAAAACTTTAGCCGAACCATTTCCATGCCAGCCATAACAACACCACGAGAATAATTAATCCTCCCGACATCCACAGTAAGACTAGGAATAGCTTTAGAAATACGATGAGCAATACTACGGCTATTATACCCCCGAGAAGATCATGAATGAGCCGACTCCAACCGCTTCCGCCCCGTCTACGAAACATAAGCAATCTGCTCCCTTCTACGGTCACGAAAAAAACTCCCCGCGCCATTCGCCGAATGAACGGCGGCACGGGGAGTCATTCTAACCGCAATGCGCTTATGCTAGCTTATGGCTAGCCGAGCCCAAGGGTGATAAATAATCAATTGCTTATATTATTATTTAACCACGTTTAACTTTGGGTAGCAGCCACTTCGTCCTTCTGTCTGACCACTAAACCGCCTTCTTCCTCGTCGATGACGAGCGTGTTGCCTTTATTGATTTTGCCCAACAACAGATCTTCGGACAGGCGGTCCTCGATGTGCTTCTGAATCGCGCGGCGAAGCGGACGAGCGCCGTACTGCGGATCAAACCCTTCCTTGGCGAGGAAGTTTTTCGCGGCTTCGGTAAGATCGAAGCTGATGTCTTGCTCGATCAGACGCTTACGAAGATCATCGGCCATAAGCGTTACGATCTGAGCGATGTGCTCTTCGTTAAGCGGATGGAAGACGATCGATTCGTCGATCCGGTTGAGGAACTCCGGACGGAACGATTTCTTCAGCTCGGCGAGCACTTTTTCCTTCATGTTCTGATAGTCGCGGTTCGAGTCTTGCGCGGCGGTAAAGCCGAGCGTCGAGTTACGCTTGATTTGCTCGGCGCCGACGTTGGACGTCATGATGATGAGCGTGTTGCGGAAGTCGACGGAACGACCCTTGGAATCGGTGAGACGGCCGTCTTCCAACACTTGAAGCAGCACGTTGAATACTTCAGGGTGCGCTTTTTCGATTTCATCGAGCAGGACGACCGAGTACGGCTTGCGACGGACTTTCTCCGTCAATTGGCCGCCCTCTTCGTAGCCGACGTAACCCGGAGGCGCTCCGACGAGACGGGACGTGGAGTGCTTCTCCATATACTCCGACATATCGATCCGGATTACGGCGTTCTCGTCTCCGAACATCGCTTCGGCGATGGCGCGGGCGAGCTCGGTTTTACCGACGCCGGTAGGGCCAAGGAAAATGAACGAGCCCATCGGACGTTTCGGATCTTTGAGTCCGGCACGGGCGCGTCTGATCGCACGGGCGACGGATTTAACCGCTTCGTCTTGGCCGATGACGCGGTCGTGCAGGATGCTCTCCATCTTGAGCAAGCGCTCGGTCTCTTCTTCCGCCAGCTTGCTTACCGGAATGCCGGTCCAGCTAGCCACAACTTGAGCGATATCCTCCGGCGTTACTTCGGAATCGGTGCGACCTTGCTTCTCTTTCCATTGGTTCTTCGTATGATCGAGCTCTTCGCGGATCTTCTGTTCCGTATCGCGAAGCGCTGCCGCCTTCTCGAATTCTTGGCTTTGAACGGCGGCGTCCTTCTCCTTGCGAATATCCTCGAGACGGGATTCCAGTTGCTTCAGGTTAGGCGGTACCGTGTAAGAGTTCAGCCTTACCTTCGAACCGGCCTCGTCGATGAGGTCGATCGCTTTATCCGGAAGGAATCTATCGGTAATGTAGCGGTCGGACAGCTTAACGGCCGCGACGATCGCATCGTCCGTAATTTTCACCCGGTGATGGGCTTCATAACGGTCGCGCAAGCCGTGCAAAATTTGAATCGCCTCCGCAGGCGTCGGTTGATCGACCGTGATCGGTTGGAAACGGCGCTCGAGCGCTGCATCCTTCTCGATATATTTGCGGTACTCGTCGAGCGTCGTCGCGCCGATGCATTGAAGTTCGCCACGCGCAAGCGCAGGCTTCAGGATGTTGGAAGCATCGATTGCGCCTTCCGCGCCACCAGCCCCGATGAGCGTATGAAGCTCGTCGATGAACAGGATAACGTTGCCGGCTTGGCGAATTTCGTCCATGATCTTCTTCAAACGGTCCTCGAACTCCCCGCGGTACTTCGTACCGGCAACGACGGAGCCCATATCGAGCGTCATGACGCGTTTGTCGCGTAACGTCTCGGGAATTTCGTTATTGATTATGCGTTGAGCCAATCCTTCCGCGATCGCCGTTTTACCAACGCCCGGTTCGCCGATCAGCACCGGATTGTTCTTCGTGCGGCGGGAAAGCACTTGAATGACGCGTTCGATTTCTTTCGCCCGGCCGATGACCGGATCGATGTTGCCGTCGCGCGCGCTTGCGGTAAGGTCGCGAGCCAATCCGTCCAATGTCGGCGTGCTGACGTTTGCCGACGGACCATGGTTCGATTGTACGCTTTCGTTGCTGCCCAGCAGTTGGAGTACTTGCTGGCGCGCTTTGTTCAGGCTAATGCCAAGGTTATTGAGTACGCGGGCAGCGACGCCTTCGCCTTCGCGAATAAGACCGAGAAGGATATGCTCCGTGCCGACGTACGTATGACCTAATTTACGCGCTTCGTCCATCGATAGCTCGATAACCTTTTTGGCGCGCGGCGTATAAGCGATGTTGGTCGGTTGTTCTTGACCGCGGCCGATCAGCGACTCGACCTCGTCTTGAATTTTCTCCAATCCGAGTCCTAATGCGATCAATGCTTTCGCGGCGATACTTTCGCCTTCACGGATCAACCCGAGCAGGATATGCTCCGTGCCGATGTTGTTGTGTCCCAGTCGCACAGCTTCTTCTTGCGCCAGCGCCAATACTTTCTGCGCGCGTTCAGTAAATCTTCCGAACATCATGAGACAACACCTCCCTATTAAAATTGGAATAAATCATTTATGAATTTGTTGCCAGTCGGGTACGAATATATTGGGCTCTCGACCGGTCCCGATCTTCCGGATTCATTGCTTCCCCGAACGTCATTTGCAGGAAACCCGGTTGCGTAGCGACCAGCAATTCGTTAATCGTCCGGTCGTTCAGCTCGGGCATTAGCCCTAGATGGACGCCGAGCCTTAAATCCGACAACCGCTGGGCGGCTTCCTTCGAATCCATAATAATCGCTTGCGATAAAACGCCGTATGAACGGCGAATGCGATCTTCGACGCGAGGGCGATTATCGGCGAACAACTTGCTTCTTGCCGCCTTTTCATGCTCGATCATCTGTTTGGCAACTTGATGCAAATTCTCGATAATTTCTTGTTCGGACTGACCGAGCGTGATCTGATTGGACACTTGGAACAAGTTACCCGTAGCTTCGCTACCTTCACCATACAATCCGCGAACAGCTAACCCGACTTGCGTGACGGCGGTAAGGATTCGGTTAATTTGCCCGGTCATGACGAGCGCCGGTAAGTGCATCATGACGGAAACCCGAATACCGGTACCGACGTTAGTAGGGCAGCTCGTTAAGTAACCATGTTTTTCGTCGAAGGCGTAATCGACTTGTTCTTCGAAGATGTCATCGATCTTAGTCGCGCGATCCCACGTTTCCCGAATTTGAAAACCCGGGCTTAAACATTGAATGCGAAGATGGTCTTCTTCGTTAATCATAATGCTAACATCTTCGTTATAGCTTAATATTAATGCGCCGCTTCGCGATTCATTCGCAAGGTTTGGGCTTATTAAATGCTTTTCGACCATGACCAGCTTCTCGAGCTCGGTCAACTCCGATAGCCGGATTTGTTCTAACTTCCCTAATCCGTTCAACCTGCCGTTCTCCGCGACTCCGAGCAATTGCTCCATCACCGTAGAGGCATGAGCCGGGGTGGCCATCATCGGAAAAGGCATTCCCCGCAAGTTGCGCGCGATCCGAACGCGGCTGCTGATTACGACGTCGGCTTCCGCGCCTTCGTCTTCCATCCATTCGCTTAGCGCATGCTTCACATATTTTCGATTCGCCATAGCGCCTCACCTGCCTTTCAGCTGCTCATTTCTTTCTCTAGCTCGCGTATCCGGTCACGCAGCTGCGCGGCCGATTCGAAATCCTCGCGCTCGATGCGCCCCTGCATTTCCTTCTTCAGCCGATCGATCTCGCGCTTCGTTTTGAGACGTCCGCCCGCGCGCTTAGGCACTTTGCCTACGTGAACGGTATTGCCATGCACTCGCTTAAGTAAAGGATCTAACCGCTCCGCGAATTGCTTGTAGCAATGGCTGCAGCCGAAACGTCCGATTTTGCTGAACTGCGCGTAAGTCATTCCGCACGTCTCGCATTTGAGCGGTTGCTGCTTCGTCACGCTCGCGTTCGTCGTCTCGAAGTCGAGCAACCCGGAGATCAGATTGTGGATGGAGAACCCGGCTTGCGTGCCTGGAATCAGTTCGCCTTTCTCTCTGGCGCACGCTTCGCAAATATGAAGCTCCGTCTTCTCTCCGTTAACGATTTTCGTAAAATGCAGCGTAGCTGGACGCTTGCCGCACTCCTGGCACTGCATGGCATCGCCTCCTTTCAAAAGTACAGCCGTTGCGGAAAAGCTCGAGACCGCTACTTCGTCAGTAGCGTCACTAACATCGCCTTCAACAGCTTAGCGCGAATTTGATCTCTAAGCGGGAGCCCGATGGATAATGCCTCTCGGGTAATCGCAGCCCTTATGAGCCGCGCCTCGCGTTCGGATAGAAAATCTGCTTCCTCTAATTGGTAGATCAACCCTTCAGCCGACGTCTGATCGATTTCCGCCCCGACCGTGTGCGACACATGCCGCTGAACGGCCTCGAGCGAAGGTAGATCTACGCGCTGAATGCGAATATAACCGCCGCCTCCGCGTTTGCTCTCCACGTAATAGCCCTTCTCGAGGGTGAACCTGGTGCTGATCACGTAGTTGATTTGTGATGGGACACAAGAAAATTTGTCAGCCAATTCGCTCCTTTGGATTTCGACGGTACCTTCCGAGCTGGTCTGTAAAATTTGCTTTAAGTAATGTTCGATTAGATCAGAAATGTTACGCATCGCTCATCTCCTTCCGGAGTGCATCTGACTTTGACTTTCTTTGACTATAACATCATTATACTCATATTCAGATAATTTGCAACATTGTAGGATCAGTGCTTGAAGCAGGCTTTTATTCAATTATCCATGTGTCGAACCCGGCGCTTACCGATGTTTTAAGTATTTACAATCGACTCCTCATTTAATAAGAACGAGATCAATTTGATGACGTAATTGAAAAATGAGACTGCCCCTAAGTCACCTTTCGATGACCATGAGAACAGCCTCGCCATTAATTTTAATGACCATCCGTAGACCAGTGAACTTTATCCTTGCTAACTGGAGAGTAGTGAATAACACCATATGTAGCTCCGACTTTGATCAATTCGGGGTTCGTTCCGTCTTTTTTACCGCTGGAGATCTTTACATCTTTACCGTTCGCGTCTTTAATCGTAATCGTTTTTGTTGTCCAAGTCGTATTCATATCAATAGCTTTCCCCGAAATGTGGTAAGAGTTAAGCGCAGGCGCTACGTCTAATACACTTATTTCATACGCCATAACCATTTCCTTCGCAGCCTGCTTAGACTTTGTATATTTTTTATCGTCATTAGGATGAACCCATTGAATGTTAATGTCTGTATTAACAGGTACATCTTTGGGGCTTATTTTATTTTTATAAATCAACCAGGAGTAATGCATTAACCAAGCCCTTTCTGCCGGCCTTTTTGACGCGTTGATCGTCACTTTGACTCCTGCGGCCTTGAGCGCCTCAATAAACTTATCTACGTTTGGTTTGAATGAGGGATCTAAGTCCGTTGTGCTGGTAGATGTCGGGAAGCTGTTGTACCAAGCCTTTCCGCTCGAACCGCTATAGGCAGTAGCAGCAAAAGAATTGATGGGTATAACTAATCCGAGCATGATAAGCGCTAGGGATAATAGCATGATAAATTTCTTCACTGTAATAGCCACCCTTAAATAATTTTTTTGAATAACGTATTTATTCTAGGTGATGATAGCATATTAACCCGGGGTTATATAGTAAATTAATAGATAATTTATTCTTTTTTGTAATAGAATGTCGAGTCTTCAAAAGAAAGATTCCAACTAATGACACGTAAAGAAGGAACACTTTTCGTTTTAAGAACGCAAAAAAAACAGCGACCCGAGGGTCGCTGCAAATAGACATCTGTAAAAGGCTGCACCATCGCTCGACGGAGTCGAGGCGAACCGCAGACCGTAGGCAGCATTGCGAAGCAATGCGTT
>NZ_JBHSNC010000002.1:0-15553 GCF_042655785.1 Cohnella yongneupensis | reverse complement strand
GTCAATTCGTGGACAACTAACACCGTCTAGTGCTGGACGAATTACGCTAGCTCTAACAATAAGAACCAGAACAGAAGAAGAACAAAGACAGAAGAAGAACAAAGACAGAAGAAGAACAAAGACAGAAGAAGAACAAGGACAGAAGAACAAAGACAGAAGAACAAAGACAGAAGAACAAAGACAGAAGAACAAAGACAGAAGAACAAAGACAGAAGAACAAGGACAGAAGAACAAAGACAGAAGAACAGAAGAACAAAGACAGAAGAACAGAAGAACAAAGACAGAAGAAGAACAAAGACAGATGAAGAACAAGTTCAATGGCGCGGTTGGTAGTATTTCAAGAAGCAGAGAACTTCGTCTAACACCATATTCACGCTTCGGGCCATTCGGCCCTCGGTCCGGCAGAAGTTAGAAGTGGATTCGGTGGAGCATTTCAGCAGCAGGGAAGCATAATCAGCCGGACACATCCCACCACCTAACCGCATCGCGGCCGCCCTTTGGGCTTAAGGTGGTAGGACGTCGTGAATACAACATCGTTAGATGAAATACCGGCAAGTGATAATTAAAACCTTAAAGATCAAATGTTAAACGATAGACGTTGTTGGTGTATAATGTAAGGAAAGGAAATGGAGGTATTCCAATGAGCCTAGAAGAGAAATTACTCCAGGATTTTATTTCTCTACCCGAAGATAAGAAAATTGAAGTAATTGATTTTGTTGAATTTCTAAAGTCAAAGACGCAGCCATCAATTGAATCACTGATGGATTCCATAATTAATGAGAACCACGAAGCTTTTAAGGAGTTGGCTAAGTGAACATCATTACGCTGGAACAACTCATTACATTCCATAAGAAGATCATAATTAGTACCGGCGGATCAGATGGAATAAGGGATCGAGCGTTGCTTGAAAGTGCGCTAAACAAAGCACATCAAACTTTTGATGGACAAGATTTGTATGTTGGAGTCATAAGAAAAATCTCTGTGATAGCTTTTTCCTTAATTAAGAATCACGGATTTGTTGATGGTAATAAGCGCATCGGAGTAGCTGCTCTGTTACTGCTTATAAAAATAAATGGCATACAAATAGATTACACCCAACAAGAGCTAATAGAACTTGGGATGAATACCGCAGAAGGAAAGTTTAATGAAGAAGAAATAGAGGGCTGGATTATGAGGCGTCAAGTATAGAAGCTTGATGTCTTATTTTATATTTTGAAGTAATTCAAGAAGGCCGGTACTTCATCTAACACCATATTCACGCATCGGGTCGACGTTGTCGCCCCTCGGTCCGGCAGATGCTCGATGTAATTCGGAGATGTATTTCAGTATACGGGGAAGTAGAATCAACCGGACACATCCCACCACCTAACCGCATCGCGGCCGCCCTTCGGGCTTAAGGTGGTAGGACGTCGTGAATACAACAACGTTATATGAAAGGAATGCAACCGATTAAAGTTCAAAGGAATGAGACAAATGGAACTTCGGCAAATGGCAACTGCCTTTCTTTTCAGAGATCAGAAAGTACTAATGATAAAGAAATCCAAAAGTAAACTAAATAATTCAGAGTTTTGGAGTGGGCTTGGCGGACATCTTGAACCACAAGAAATAAATTCCCCTAAGATCGCATGCATTAGAGAGATATTTGAAGAGTCAGGGATTAAAGAGTCTGAAATTTCTGATTTGAGAATGAGATATCTCTTGATAAGAATTAAGGACAGTGAAATAAGACAACAATATGTGTATTTTGGCAGGACTATGAAGAGTGAACTGATCATGTCTGATGAGGGAGAACTATCATGGGTAGATCAGAGTGAAATAGTAAATCTAAATCTCTCAATAGTTATCAGAAAAATGATAGAGCACTATCTGATAAATCAGGACAAACAAGACCCCATGGTTGGTGTTATAACAATGAGTGAAGAACCTAAAATGCAATGGTCTGAACTAAGAGATCCAAAGATTTTTTAGTAACTCGAAGAAGGCATCCCCATCATATAACACCGTATTCACGCTTCGGCAGACAAGCTGCCTCGGTCCGGCATGAAGTTAGAAGAGGATTCATTGAGGCATTTCAGCAGCAGGGAGTAATTCAGCCGGACACATCCCACCACCTAACCGCATCGCGGCCGCCCTTTGGGCTTAAGGTGGTAGGACGTCGTGAATACAACAACGTTATGTGCAATTACCGCAAGTGCATTTTTGAATACTCTTTTCATGTTGTTTGGTATGAAATCCGATTATATTTTTGAAGATCGAAATTAAGGCAGCTCGAAGAATTCGGATTTGAAGATCGAAATTGTAAGGCAGCTCGAAGAAGTCGGATTTTAAAGAGAAGAACAATTGTGAGTAGTTCGAAGAGGGCAGTCACAGCACATAACACCATATTCACGCTTCGGTCCATTCGGCCCTCGGTCCGCACGAGGCATTTCGGAGAAGTGAATTCAGCGGACACATCCTTCCACCTAACCGCATCGCGGCCGCCCCTTCGGGGCTTAAGGTGGAAGGACGTCGTGAATACAAGAACGTTATGTGCAATACCGCAAGTACTTTTAAAGATATATTTCTAGGAGATATGATAATGGTTCAAATTGTAAATGTGCGCAGCATGCCAGAGCTCCTTGAAGAAGCAATTAATTACTTTTGGACTCAATGGGGTTCGGAGTCGAACTTCCAATTTTATAAAGACTGCATTATTCAATCTTGTAATACGGAAAGTGAAGTGCCTAGATTTTACTTGGCAATTGAAGATAACACAATTATTGGTTCATATGCATTATTAAGAAGTGATCTAAATAGCAGACAGGATTTAAGTCCTTGGCTGGCTTGTCTGTTTGTGAATCCAGATTCTAGGGGCAAGAAGATCGGAGATCTACTACAATCTCATGCAATTAAGGAATCCAAAGAAATAGGTTATTCAAAGCTATATCTCTGTACGGATTTGACGGAATATTATGAAAGAACATTTTGGAAATACATAGGTAAGGGATATTCATTAAATGACGATGTAACAAGAATTTATGAATACGATATTTATGATTGAAGTAATCCTTGGAGTTATGCTTCGAAGCGCGGACAGCACATAACACCATATTCACGCTTCAGGCCCTTCGGCCCTCGGTCCGGCAGAAGTTAGAAGTGGATTCGATGAGGCATTTCAGTAGCGAGGAAGTAATTTCAGCCGGACACACCCGCACCACCTAACCGCATCGCGGCCGCCACTTCGTGGCTTAAGGTGGTGGGGCGTCGTGAATACAAGAACGTTATGCGAAATTCGCAAAACCCAAAAAAATTCAGAAAAGGAGATACAAATGGACACAATTCAGATAGCAAATATTATTTTAAGTTTTGTAATTGGTTCTATATTTTATTTATCCGGAGTACTCCTTCTCAAATATCCACCTAAGAGCATCAACGCACTTTATGGATATAGAACATTTAGATCAATGAAAAATCAAGATTTATGGAATGAAGGAAATAACTACAGTGCAGAAATAATGAAAACTAATGGACTCATAATTATGATTATGGGGATATTACTTAGTATTCTCTTTAAGAGTATAGTAATAACAATTCTGATTATGGGATTAATGATTCTCTCTATAGTATTAATGTTTGTAAAAGTGGAGAAAAGATTGAAGATAAAAGAATCGGATATCGCAAAGAAAATTTGAATGTCATTCAAGAAGAGCGAACTTCACATAACACCATATTCGCGCTTCGGGCCATTCGGCCCTCGGTCCGGCCGAAGAATTTCAGGGGAGCGGAGGCAGCCGGACACATCCATTCCCCTAAGATAAGAGCTATCTAAGGGGAATGGACGTCGTGAATACAACAACGTTAGATGAAATCCCCCAAGAGCATAAACAATAATAGATTTTAAGTGAGGTATTACTTTGACAAAGCGGAATTTACTGATTGGAATTACAATCTCACTAATAGTCCCAATATTGCTTTACTTTATTTTGAAATCAATTCAAGAATTAAATATCAGAAATGAGACAAATGATTTTCAATATCACGATTCTTATTCTCTCGTGTTTAACCTAAGTTGGTTCAGTTATCTTGTTGGTGTTGTGAGTACGCTCATTATCTATATGATATTGCTATTTATATACAAGAAGGTGAAACCGGCAAAACGGATAAGTAAATAATTAAAGACACGAAAGACACGAAAGACACGAAAGACACGAAAGACACGAAAGACACGAAAGACACGAAAGACACGAAAGACACGAAAGACACGAAAGACACGAAAGACACGAAAGACACGAAAGACACGAAAGACACAAAAGACACGAAAGACACGAAAGACACAAAAGACACGAAAGACACGGAAGACAATAGAAGTATTTCGCTTGTAATTCGAAGAAGTGGGGGACATCATCTAACACCATATTCACGCGTCGGGCATTCGCCCTCGGTCCGGCACGAAGTTAGAAGAGGATTCATAGAGGTATTTCAGTAGCAGGGAAGCAGAATCAGCCGGACACATCCCACCACCTAACCGCATCGCGGCCGCCCTACGGGCTTAAGGTGGTGGGACGTCGTGAATACAACAACGTTATACGAAAGAACCCTAAATCAAATAAGAAAGAGGAATTTTAATGACCTATAAATCAATTTTGTTAAACCAAATGACTGCTTGCTACAACGACAAGAGTTGGTTTATTCCTCTTGAAGATATTCTTGTTGATTTAACAGTAGAAGAAGCAACCACTGAAAATAAACAAACCATTTGGTCAATTATAAACCATCTAATTTATTGGAATGAAAAATGGTTAGAGCGATTTAAATCTGAGGAATTCGAAATAAACAAAACAATTAGTAATGACGAAACATTTTATGTAGATTTAGAACAAATTAACGAATCTGGATGGAACGAGACATTAAAAAGACTTAGGGATGTCTTTAATAGCTGGAAAGATATACTAGCGGAGTCCGATGAATCGAAGCTTACAAAAATACTTCCAGAATATTTTAATCCTCCTTGGTGGGGAGTGGTTTCTAATTTGTGTATTCATAATGCATATCATATTGGTCAAATCATGTTAATAAAGAAACAAATCAGAAATTAATCATTTTTATAGCTTCTTGCAGATGAGGGGTTCCTTCGTATAACACCATATTCACGCTTCGGGGCATTCGCACCTCGGTCCGGCCGGTGTCCGATGTGAATTCGAGGATGAGAATTTCAGCAGCAGGGAAGTAGATTCAGCCGGACACATCCGCACCGACCAACCGCATCGCGGCCGCCCCTGGCGGGGCTTAAGTCGGTGGGACGTCGTGAATACAACAACGTTATACGAAAGAACACAAGGGTTGTATTTTAGGGGGGAGGTCAATGAAGCTAGACATGGTTTTTTACGAATCCGGTAGCGCTACAGAAATCACTGCCAAAGTTATTATATGTAATGCTGAACCCTAAAATGAGAAGTTATGGGAGCAGGTTGATTGGGAATCTTCGAAGATTAACGTAAATATAAAATACTAAATGAAGTGGTGATGTCACATGGAAATATTAGTGATTAGGCATGGCGAATCTGAAGATGAGAAGATAAATGTACATGAACCATTAACAAACAAGGGAATAGAGCAAAGTGAAAAAATGTCCATACGTGTTTCAAAGGAATTCCCTCCAGAATTGATATGGTCAAGTCCGTTACAACGTGCAAGTAAAACAGCAGAGATTTTAGCAGATGCTGTTGGTTGTCCAGTTAAATACCTGGATGATTTGCGGGAGCAACAAAATGATGTAGAGGATACGGAATTTTATGCACGAATCCAACGGATTTTTTCTTACATAAAAGAGAACAGTAAACCACTCAATAGAATCGCCATTATTTCTCATGGAGGTACAATATCGAAAATCATTGAAAATTTCCTTCAGTTACCCCAAGAAAATAATGTTTGGTTTCATACGGCTCCTGGCGGAGCCTTAAGTCGGTGGGACGTCGTGAATACAAGAACGTTATGTGAAATTCATGAAGTGCGATAGATAACGAAAACCGAAAGAAGGAAGGTCAAGACGATTAATTACTTAGAATGGATTGAAGAATGGTATGAACGTCAATGCAATGAAGATTGGGAACATACAAATGGAATAAAGCTAGATACTCTTGATAACCCAGGTTGGAAGTTAGAAATATCTTTAGAAGAAACAGAACTAGAAGAAAAGCATTTTAAACAAATTGATATTGAACGAAGTGAAACTGATTGGCTTCACTGTAGAGTTGAAGATTGTGTTTTTAAAGGCTACGGAGGAGTGAAAAATCTACAAGAGATAATTAGGACATTTAAAGAATGGACAGAACTTGAAACAAAATAATAGAAATTTTGATTTGTTAATTCAATGAAGTCATGAACTTCACATAACACCATATTCACGCATCGGGCATTCGCCCTTGGTCCGGCTGGAGTTAGAAGTGGGTTCGAAGAGGTATTTCAATATCGGGGAAGCTTGAGCAGCCGGACACATCCGCACCACCTAACCGCATCGCGGCCGCCCTTCGGGCTTAAGGTGGTGGGACGTCGTGAATACAACAACGTTATATGCAATCGGGGCAGAGCGAGAGATCATAAAGAAACAATTGAATAGTTAGTTTCAAACCAGTACGAGTCGTATGTAACAATCGATTCGTTTTTTCTTTGTATGGGAGATAGAGTTCAATGGACACAAGGACAAAGGGACACAAGGGACACAAGGACACAAGGACACAAGGACACAAGGACACAAGGGCACAAGGGAACAAGGGACTTTAAGGACATTAAAGGATAAAATATACATTTTAGAGAATATAGAATTGAGGGTATATCAAGTTGGCCCCGACAGCATATAACACCATATTCACGCTTCGGCAGACAAGCTGCCTCGGTCCGCACATTCGTACGGACACATCCGAGAGACTAACTGCGCTTTGCGCAGCCGGTTTAGTGGATCGCTGCGCGTATCCTTTTCCACACCGTAAGCCTCTCGGACGTCGTGAATACAACAACGTTATGCGACATAATGGCTACGTTTCAAAGCCTTAACCCAGCACTTCGTGAATCAGGGATTCACGAAATACTGGGCCATCCAATACCGGTTTAAAGGCATTTGAATTTTGAACTTGAAATGAAAGAGAAATAGTTCTTAACAATATGAAGAATATCCTATAATATGGAAACAACAGAACAACCTCTCGGTAGAAAGGTTGTCCTTCTTTTATTAGGGGTTTGGTGAAGGGGAAGCTCGCTTCAACAGCGCCAAACCCCTAATAAAAGAATAATGGGCGAGGCAAGAGGCTGTCAAAGTCGAAAATCGGTTGAATATGGTTGTTCTGATGATAGAGGAGAGGATATTCTTCATTTCGCCAAAAAGAACGTATGTTCTCTAATTATTTCAAGGAATCAAAATTAAAATAACAACCGGCACTGGATGGAAGGCTTTGAAAGTTCGAAGGGAATCAATAGGATGAAGGATTTGTGGGTAACGCTTCGACCGCCATTACATCGCATAACATAGAATTCCCGCGGCGGGATTGCTGGAAAACGCCATCCCTTGGTCCGGCAGAAGTCAGAAGTAGCTCGAAGAGGCATTTCAGCATCCAGGAAGTAAACTCAGCCGGACACATCGATCCCCCTAAGATAGGAGCTATCTAAGGGGGATCGACGTCGGGAATTCACGTACGTTATAAGGAATTGGCGCAAACAATAAAATACAAAATATTCAATTTCATGGAGGATACTATGAAAAAAGCATGGTCAGAAAGTTTGCCCGCGATTCAATTCCGCATTGCACGGCCAACACATCAATTACAAAAGATAATAGAATTTTATACTAATGGACTTGGACTAGAAATTGTTGGGTCATTCAAAAACCATGATGGATATAATGGTGTGATGTTTGGTTTGCCTGATGTTGATTATCATTTGGAGTTTACTCAACATTTAAATGCAACGCCAATATTGCCACCATCTGATGACAATTTATTAGTATTCTATATGCCAAATATTGAAGAAAGAAATGCAATGGTGTCTAGACTAGAATCCATGGGATATTATGCAGTAGAACCAGAAAATCCTTATTGGAAGCGAAACGGAATAACAATTTGTGACCCTGATGGATGGAGAATTGTATTACAAAATTCCAATGGAATTTTTAAAGATATAGAATAGAACAATTAAAAAATTGATAGTAGTTCAATGAAGGCGCCAACATCTTATAACACCATATTCACGCATCGGGCATTCGCCCTCGGTCCGGCAGAAGTTAGAAGAGGATTCGGAGAGGCGTTTCAGTATCGGGGAAGCTGGATCAGCCGGACACATCCGCACCACCTAACCGCATCGCGGCCGCCCTTCGGGCTTAAGGTGGTGGGACGTCGTGAATACAATAACGTTATCAGAAATTGCTGTAAATCTAAGGGAGAAAGAGAAAAGATGAAAAAATCTCCAAAAGCATATTGGATAATCATTACAATGGCTGCGGTATTATTAATAATCATATTCAAAATGAATAATAAGACTTCTGAAAAATCATTAGTAAATCATTTTCAAGAACATAGAGAACAATTTAATAATATTGCTCAAAGAATTAAGGGGACAGAGTATATAGAGAACTTTGTAATCGATGATTCAGGTGAAGTTGGACAACAATTGCCATTAGAAGCAAAAAAATTAGGTCTATACCAGATCACCGAAGTGAAGGACGAAGGAATATTTTTTACTTATGATACTTACTTTGGATTTAGTAAGGGTTACTATTACTCTTTTAATGATAGTGCTCCTCAAAGTAGTTATATCACTGAAACAAATGAAATTGAATCTGACTGGTATATTTACAAAATGAAATAAATGTAGCACGAATTAAACACTAATAAGTAACTCAAGATGACAGCAACTTCTGATAACACCATATTCACGCATCGGGCATTCGCCCTCGGTCCGGCACGAAGATAGAAGAAGATTCGAAGAGGCATTTCAGCAGCGGGGAAGAAGAATCAGCCGGACACATCCGCACCACCTAACCGCATCGCGGCCGGCGACATTCGTCGCCTTAAGGTGGTGGGACGTCGTGAATACAACAACGTTATCGGAAATCCCAGAAGTGCATAATTACACAATATAAATTCAAATTTGAAGGGAGCAAAATCAATGAAATCAATCGCAACTCCATTTACTGGCGGGGTACCTGCAGTTTTTGTTCATGTAAATGATATTGCTAAATCTGTTGAATGGTATTGTCATTTGTTAGGGATAGATAAACCGCAGAATATCAGAGATGATATACATATTTTTAGTTTGAACAATGGGGCGAACATCTTTTTAAAACAGTCTACAGCATCAGTAAAGCCAAGTGAACAAGTATTATTCAGCCTTCCTGCCCCTGATCTTGATAAGACAAGGGCATTTTTTGAATTATCCC
Source organism: Cohnella yongneupensis (assembly GCF_042655785.1). NCBI lineage: Bacteria > Bacillati > Bacillota > Bacilli > Caryophanales > Paenibacillaceae > Cohnella > Cohnella yongneupensis. Next base: position 6,150 of record NZ_JBHSNC010000002.1, on the reverse strand, counting down.
TAATTGAATATTCAGATATAGATAATGAAGTGATTCATTTTAAAGATATTGATGGAAACATAATAATGGCTTGTAGTATCTAGTAGTTCAGAGAAGTCTGGGACATCCGATAACACCATATTCACGCTTTGGGCCATTCGGCCCTCGGTCCGGCTCGAAGTTAGAAGTTGGTTCAAAGAGGCATTTCAGTAGCAGCGAAGTGATTTCAGCCGGACACACCCGCACCACCTAACCGCATCGTGGCCGCCCTTCGGGCTTAAGGTGGTGGGGCGTCGTGAATACAACAACGTTATCAGAAAGTCGGGAAATATATTAAGACTGTAAAGAGGAGCGTGATTGTTATTTTTTCATTTATAAAATCATTCATTAAGAAAAATACTCCAAATTTTGATGAACTGACATTAAAGGCACTTCATGAAGCCGGATCAGATCTAAGCAAACCACATCTAGTTGAGCATCATTTTGTTGTCTGGGATAGGAAGTTGTTAAATAATCTAATACAAGAATTGAAAGTGAATAATTATGAAATTTCAGAAGTTCTTGATGATACATACACAAATGGACAACCCTATCTATACTTTGATGCAATAAAATCAACAATTATGAGTAAATCAATTGTCTATCATGAATCAAATTTAATGAAGTCATTAGCTGTTAAATATAACGTTGAATACGATGGCTGGGGAACCAGTGTTGTTAAATAATTTGATTGCAATTCAAGAAGTCCCGACCATCTGATAACACCATATTCACGCATCGGGCATTCGCCCTCGGTCCGGCACGAAGTTAGAAGTGGATTCTGAGAGGCATTTCAGTAGCGGAGAAGTAGATTCAGCCGGACACATCCGCACCGACTAAGCGCATCGCGCCCGGTCACTTCGTGACCTTAAGTCGGTGGGACGTCGTGAATACAACAACGTTAGCTGAAATCTCTCTTGCTCCGAAGGGGAAGATCATATTAGGGTTGTAGAGCAACGAGATCCATCGGCGCATGAAGATGAAGGTGTAAGGTGTAAAATGACGCTACGTAAAACCGATTCGAGGAAGTAGAGAGACATCAGCTAACATAGGATTCACGCTTCGGGGGACAAGCCCCCTTTGGTCCGGCAGAAGTCCGATGTGATTCGGAGGGGCATTTCAGTATACGTGGAAGTTTTTTTCAGCCGGACACACCTGCACCACTTAACCGCGTCGCGGCCGGCTCTTCGAGCCTTAAGGTGGTGAGGCGTCGTGAATCCCTAGACGTTAGCTGAAATCTCTCTTGCTGCGAAGAGTAAAGAACATATTAGGGTTGTAGATGTACGAGATTCATATGAGCAAGAATGTGATAGTTAAGGTGCAAAATGATACTACGTAAAACCGATTCGAAGAAGTAGAGAGACATCAGCTAACATAGGATTCACGCTTCGGGGGACAAGCCCCCTTCGGTCCGCACATTCGTGCGGACACACCTGCACCACCTAACCGCGTCGCGGCCGGCTCTTCGAGCCTTAAGGTGGTGAGGCGTCGTGAATCCCCGGACGTTATACGTAATTCCTGTAAGAGCATTAAAGATTAAAATCCAATATTAGTCAAACGGGTGCCACAAACTTAATCAAGAACTGGACACATAATCTAATCAAATTACAACGATTCGTATAATGAGGCGATAAAATGGTAAGAAAGTGTATACTTTTTTTATTAATTTTCTTATTTTTAGTTTCTTGTTCTTATTCAAAACATAAATATCCAAATGAAAGAGATACAGTTGATTCCTTTGGAGATGGTACATTTCAGTTATTAGGTGGGTATGATGCGAATGGTCAGAATAAAACTTTGACTCTTTTTGATATGAGTAAGAATGCTGTAGAAGATGTCGTTGCTAACGACATTGTTGATTATGAAGAAATGAAAGGTTTTGTATATTTCATTGATGATCAAAAAAGGTATCTATTATTAAATACAAAGCAAAATACAGTATCAATAAGTACTGAACTAGATAGTTATACTACCGAACAACAACAAATATTTAAGAGTATTCATCAATAGGATGCTTCAAGGATTGACCGAGTTCGAGTGAAGAAATTAGATTTCAGAACATTTGCAGGTATCTCGAGGTGACAGGAACTACGTATAACACCATATTCACGCTTCGGCAGACGAGCTGCCTCGGTCCGGCACGAAGTTAGAAGTAGATTCGGCGAGGCATTTCAGCAGCAGGGAAGCGAAATCAGCCGGACACATCCGCACCACCTAACCGCATCGCGGCCGCCCTTCGGGCTTAAGGTGGTGGGACGTCGTGAATACAACAACGTTAGGTGAAATACAGGAAATCGATTTTTGGAGGATGCGCTTTGAAGAGAAAAAGTGTTCTTTTCGTAGTTATTTTACTTCTTGGCCTATTGATGATATCTAAAAATCATTTGGATAAATCTTTTGGAGATTATTTTTTTAAACTTATTGGTTTGTCGCCCTGGACAGATCATGATGAAACAGGACTTCATTTGCCAGCGTTACTTGGGATTTCGTTATTAGTAATTGGGATGTCAGTTACAGTGAGGACATATCGTCCCCGATACCCAAAAATTTTAAGCAGAGTCATTATAAGTTGCGTTGTATTTGTTTTGATTTGTCCTATAGTAAGTGAGAAGGTTATGTTTTTACTGAAGCATAATTCAAAGGGAATCAATTCTTTAGACTTCTCAACAAAAGATAGTAGGTGTAACGTACAGACAGTTGAAACAGCTATTAAGGCAAATTGTTCGTTTACAATTTTTAACTATGGGTCTGAGGAAGAAGTAATAATAAAACCTATCTTAATAGATAGATATTCTGACATTGATATTGATGTTAAAGAACATGTTGTTAGCATAGCACCTCACAGAAAACATTTATTTAGTGTTCAGTTTGATGGGACACAAAAAAATGGAACTGGGTTTGCAGGAACATTCAATAAGGTCGGTATAGAACTAGAAGTTTCCGGAGTAAGGAAGAATATTGAATAGTATTTCAGGAAGCCTGTACTTCACCTAACACCATATTCACGCTTCGGGGCATTCGCCCCTCGGTCCGGCCGGAGATAGAGGCATTTCGGGGAGGCATTTCAATATTCGGAGAAGCATGTTCAGCCGGACACATCCGCACCGACTAACCGCATCGCGGCCGGCTCCTGTCGGAGCCTTAAGTCGGTGGGACGTCGTGAATACAACAACGTTAGCTGAAATCTCTCTTGCTCCGAAGGTTTAAAGATCATATTAGGGTTTTAGAGAATCGAGATCCATCGGCGACGGATGAAACTTTAAAGTGCAGCATGATACTACGTCAAAAATGATTCGAAGAAGTAGAGAGACATCAGCTAACATGGGATTCACGCTTCGGGGGACAAGCCCCCTTCGGTCCGGCAGGAGTTGAAGTTGATTCGATGAGTATTTCAGTTGCATGGAAGCATATTCAGCCGTACACACCCGCACCGACTAAGCGCATCGCGCCCGGCGACATTCGTCGCCTTAAGTCGGTGGGGCGTCGTGAATCCCTGGACGTTATAAGAAATCGGCGAAGTGCATTATATTAATATACTTTACTTGAGGTGTGCTGTATGAGATGTTCTCACTGTAATGAGGAGATCGGTGAAATATCATTTTGCTTTGGCTCACGGGCGCCATATCATTACCTTATTTTAAATGATGAGGATCAAGAGAAATGCGAAATTGATAATGATATTTGTGTTATTGAATCTAGAGATTATTTTATTAGAGGACATCTAGAGATTCCAATAATCGGATCCGAAGATGTGTTTATCTGGAGTGTATGGTCATCTTTGAGTAAGAACAATTTTGATAGGACAATGGAATTATGGGGGTCTGAAGACCGAAATCAAGAGCCAAGTTACTTTGGATGGTCTTCAACGCAATTGCCTCTATATCCTGATACATTAAATCTAAAGTGCGAAGTATATACTAGAGAAGTTGGACTGTGTCCGATCATTGTCTTAGAAGAATCTGATCATCCACTATCTAAAGAGCAAAAAAACGGTATAACAAAAGAACGAGTCTATGAAATTAATCATTTATTAATGCACAAAACAACATAAGATTTAGGGTAATTCAAAGAAGTCGCCGACATCTTATAACACCATATTCACGCATCGGGCATTCGCCCTCGGTCCGACACGAGGTTAGAAGAGGATTCAGAGAGGCATTTCAGTAGCGGGGAAGTAGAATCAGCCGGACACATCCGCACCGACTAAGCGCATCGCGCCCTGCGACATTCGTCGCCTTAAGTCGGTGGGAAGTCGTGAATACAACAACGTTATACGACATACCTGGAATGTAAATTTAAAGAAAGGTGTGTTTACCAATGTCAATTTCATTCTCAAATGCATTTCTACAATTGATAAATATAGGATTATTTGTTCTATTAGGATTCATTATTTATAAAGTAATCAGAATACTTAATAAAAAGAGCAAAGAAAAATAACTACTTTTAATACTGAGATTAACAATCCGATTGAAGTCGTTTGTATGGAGTTCTAGTGAACAAAGATATGAGATCTAACTGTTTAACTCTGAGATTAGCAACCCGGTTGAATTCGTTTAAGAAAGAGAAGAATCTGTGAAGGAGGAAGTAATATGTATGAGTATAACTTTGTAGAAACTTCACTTGGTGGGTTCTTTAGTTCTGCAACGCATCAGGAAACAATACATCAATATGCGAAAGAAGGTTGGCGTTTAGTTCAGGTGCTTCCTACAAATTACAATGGACATGGTAAACCAACTCATTATGAGATAATTTTTGAAAGGCTAACAAGTAAAGAATAGGTTAAAGAGATTTGCTATTAGCTCAGGAAGCCAGGTACGTCGTATAACTCCATATTCACGCATCGGGCATTCGCCCTCGGTCCGGCACGGGGTTAGAAGAGGATTCGATGAGGAATTTCAGTTGCAATGAAGCATTATCAGCCGGACACATCCGCACCACCTAACCGCATCGCGGCCGCCCTCCGGGCTTAAGGTGGTAGGACGTCGTGAATACAAGAACGTTAAGCGAAAGCACCGGAACAATTATCAAAACCTATAGTTCAAGAGCTAGATGTACAGATCAGATCAAACTCTGTATGTACATGTCGGAGGACTATAACATGTATAAGACACAATTAGAGAAACAAAAAATCTATAAAAATATTGAGGGAGGATTATAAAATGAAATGTGAAAATTGTGGCTCAGTTAATGTTATCGAAGGAAAGCTGTCGACTGGCTTTACGGGTGTAGTATTTACAACTATCACCTCACAAAAGAAATTACCATTTACTAAGAATTATTCTGTTATACAGGCGAATGCATGTAAAGACTGTGGACATATTTTTTCATTAAAATTAGCTACACCTAAAAATGTGGACCAAAACAAATAAGTAATAAAGTGACATTGTAACATTTACATACACGAAAGACATTGTTTGATCAGAGGTTTCATTCATACAGATTGAGAACTATATGTACAGATCATAAACAACAAGGTCAAAACTATATGGTAAAGAACATGGACTATTTGTAACAATGATTTGTCTTGTGAATCGAAGAAGTCGGTGCCATCGCTTAACACCGTGTTCACGCATCGGGGGACAAGCCCCCTCGGTCCGGCCTAGGGATTTCGGGGAAGCATTGGCCGGACACATCCGCACCGACTAAGCGCATCGCGCCCGGTCACTTCGTGACCTTAAGTCGGTGGGACGTCGTGAACACAACAACGTTATATGAAAGGGATGCAACCGATTAAAGTTCAAAGGAATGAGACAAATGGAACTTCGGCAAATGGCAACTGCCTTTCTTTTCAGAGATCAGAAAGTACTAATGATAAAGAAATCCAAAAGTAAACTAAATAGTTCAGAGTTTTGGAGTGGGCTTGGCGGACATCTTGAACCACAAGAAATAAATTCCCCTAAGATCGCATGCATTAGAGAGATATTTGAAGAGTCAGGGATTAAAGAGTCTGAAATTTCTGATTTGAGAATGAGATATCTCTTGATAAGAATTAAGGACAGTGAAATAAGACAACAATATGTGTATTTTGGCAGGACTATGAAGAGTGAACTGATCATGTCTGATGAAGGAGAACTATCATGGGTAGATCAGAGTGAAATAGTAAATCTAAATCTCTCAATGGTTATCAGAAAA
>NZ_JBHSNC010000001.1:0-123545 GCF_042655785.1 Cohnella yongneupensis | reverse complement strand
CTATAGTTTTCATCGGTAAAACACCAGGGTGTTTTATACAATGTCCACTATAAGGGGTGCACTTCATCCCGCCGAATGAAGGCTTTTGTTGTCTAATAAGATGTTGGGAGGGAAGGGGGAGGATGACATTTGGACTTGAGCGGCCAAGTCGATCGAGAAATCGAACGATTAACGGAATTATTGTCCCGAATGCAGGCGCATGACGGATCGTGGAGACTATGCTATGAGAACGTCGTGCTCACGGAAGCGTATCTGATATTGCTATTAAGGACTTTAGAGGTGCCCGACGAGGCTCTTGTCCTGGAGCTTCGTTCCCGGTTGCTTGCCACCCAGTACCCGGATGGTTCATGGCGAGCCTATCCCGACGAGAAGGAAGGCAATTTGTCCGCTACGATCGAGTGCTATTATGCGCTTCTCTATTCCGGTTACAGCCAGGCGACCGATCCTCCGATGATGAAAGCCCGGACGCTAATCCTGCAAAAGGGCGGCCTTCCCAAGGTGCGAGGTTTAATGACCAAAGTCATGCTAGCCGCAACCGGACAGTTACCTTGGCCTCGTTACCTTAAAGTTCCCTTGGAGTTTCTATTGCTTCCTTCGTCGTTTCCGATCAATTTGTTCGACTTTTCCGTCTATGCCCGCGCGCATATGATTCCGGCTATGGTGTTGGCCGATCGCCGATTCAGCGTTCGAACGAGCCTGACTCCCGATATATCCGAGTTAATCGGTCACCCTCCGCGCGATAGCCAGTCCTTGTTCGACGACGAGCTTGAGCACGATACTCGCGACTTCGAAACGCTGCTCAATCAAATAATTAATGGCATTAACAGTATGGCGGTCATACCGAGCCAACGTCATGCGGAGGCGATCAAAAAGGCGGAAGTGTATATGCTTGAACGAATAGAGCCGGACGGCACGTTGTACAGTTATGCGACCAGCACTTTTCTGATGGTTTTCGCGCTGCTGGCTATCGGGTACGGCAAACGCCATCCGGTCATTCTGGGCGCAGTCAAAGGACTCCGATCCATGATCTGTCGAACTGAACGCCCGATATTCCTGCAAAATTCGCCTTCCGAAGTATGGGACACCGCCTTGCTAAGCTACGCCTTACAAGAAGCGGGGATGGCTGCGAATAGTACGACGATTCACCGAGCTGCTGATTATCTATTGTCCAAGCAGCATCGCAAACGCGGTGATTGGCACCTACATAATCCGAAGGCGATTGCCGGTGGATGGGGCTTCTCGGATTCGAATACGTTAAATCCGGACGTGGACGATACGACTGCCGCATTAAGAGCCATCAAAAACTTATCCAAAACCGCCCCTACGTACCTGGATGCCTGGAATCGCGGGATGAGCTGGCTGCTGTCCATGTAAAACGACGACGGAGGGTGGGCCTCGTTCGAGAAAAATACGGATCGTAAAATACTTGCGTCGCTACCGCTTGTCGAGGCGAGATCGTCAGCGATCGATCCTTCGTCGCCGGATTTGACGGGGCGAACGTTGTCGTTTTTAGGAAAATTCGCAGGGCTCGATGTCAGTCACAAATGCATAAACAAAAGCGCCGCCTGGCTTGTCGACAATCAAGAGAGCGATGGTTCCTGGTACGGACGCTGGGGCGTTTGCTACATCTATGGCACGTGGGCGGCGTTAACGGGCTTAAGGGACGCGGGAGTCGAACCCGATCATCCGGCCGTAAGCAAGGGGCGAAATGGCTAACCGTCATTCAAAATAACGACGGGGGATGGGGGGAATCGTGCAAAAGCGATACGATCATGCGCTACGTTCCCCTCAACGCAAGCACGCCTTCCCAAACGGCCTGGGCGCTCGACGCGCTCATCTCGGTCCATGCGTCTCCGACTCCAGAAATCGTTAAAGGAATCCAGCGCCTTATCGGTCTTTCTCAAGAAGACAGCTGGGTTACTGCCTATCCGACCGGCGGTGGCCTACCAGGTATCTTTTATAATCGCTATCATAGTTACGGGTATATATGGCCGCTGCTTGCGCTTGCACAATATAAGAACAAGTACGTGTAACTTTACAATTGAACGGTGTGAGCCTTCGACTTTTGTCGCTGCAACGACTTCCGGCCACGCCGGTTCATGGCGACCAATGCCAATGACATTGCCGTAAGGACAATCCCAAGCACTCGAAATCCCTCGAAGCTGAACTTGCCTCCCATGACGATGCCGATCAACAAAGAGGAGAGTATAGTACCTAAGTATCTTGAAGTACTGAACAATCCGGACGCGACGCCGATGATTTCTTTAGGCGAGCTTTGGAACAATGCTGCTTGCATGCCGACGTTGTTCAAGCCGTTGCTGACTCCGAAAGCCGCTAAAGCCAGACACACGCTAATTAACGACGAAGATTCATTTAAAGTTACAAGCCATGCCGATCCCAAAACCATTACGATCGCGGACAGCAACAAAGCCGGCTTAGGTCCTGATTTATCGATCCATCGGCCTGCCAACGGAGATGCAATTAACGAGCACGAGCCTAAACTTAACATCAGCATCCCCGTATGAAATTCGCTGACGTGACGTACCGTTTGCAAATACGAAGGCAGCCCGAAAAAGATCGAGTAAAACAGCGCGTTCACTAGCATGAACTCGACATTTACCCATGTCATGGCAGGAAATTGACCGAACATGCGCAACGGAATGAATGGCGAGGGAGTTCGTAGCTCATGACGCACGAAGGCTAAAAGCAGCATGAGGCCAATCAGTCCTTCAACGATATTCAACAGCGAGAAACTTCCGGATGATTTGCAAGAGAGCAAACCGATAAGCAAAGCCACCAAGCCGACCGAGAAAAGAAGCATCCCCGTCGCATCGAGCCGAATCATCCATTCGCGGAAGGAAACGTTGTTCGCAACGGATTTTCCCGTTTCGTCCTTAGGCAGCGTCCGCCAGGCTAATCCGAAACTCGCCGCCGCAAACGGAATATTGATGACAAAGATGGCCTGCCAATCCCACCATTGTATTAGGGCCCCGCCGATAAACGGGCCGATCGCTGCAGCCCCGGATAGGAAGATCGACAAGACGGACAGCGCGGTCGCTTGCTTTTCCGTAATATGAATGCGAACGATAGCCATCCCGACCGCGACCATCATGCTAGTTCCGATCGATTGAACGATTCGGGACACGATTAGCCATCCGAAGCTTGGCGATAGCGGAGCTGCCAGCGACGATACAATAGCCACCAAAAGACCGATTAGAAAAATGCTCCTGCGACCGAACAGATCGCTTGCTTTTCCCATGACCGGTTGAGCGATCGCGCTAGCGATGTAGAACGAGAAGATGATCCATGATACCGCCGTATAATCGAGTTCGTACGTCTTTTGCAGCCTTGGAAGCGCAACGGATACCATCGAAGAGTTTAACGGATTCAAGAGAATCCCCAAACCGACGGTAATCATTAACCACCAGCTATTAGCTTTCACATTGTGTCCCCCTCTAAGCGTGTTAATGAAAGCGTACTTGAAATGGATGATTTACTCCAACGCATTTCATGTTATGATTTCATTGACTTGAAGGAATGATCGGAGGGCGGTTAATGGAGCTTCTACAATTGCAGTATTTTGTCGCGGTAGCCCGCTTGGAACATGTGACCGAAGCTGCTCATAGCCTGCACGTCACGCAATCGTCGCTAAGTAGAACGATTCAACGCTTGGAGGAGGATCTAGGCGTCTCCCTGTTCGATCGAACAGGGGGGAAATTCAGACTCAACGAATTCGGAAGCCGATTCCTTCTCCGTGCCGAAAAGGCATTGTTAGAGCTGGAGCAAGGGAGGCAGGAGCTTAAGGACCTCACCGGCTTGGAACCGGGCACGCTCGAATTGGCGGTAACAACCGCAAGCACGTTGCCGCCCATCCTACGAGAGTTTCGGCATACGATGCCGCATATCCATTTCCACGTCCGAATGCTTGCCACGCAGGAGATGATTTCGCTGCTTCATCGAGGAGAGGTCGATTTCTGCTTATCTTCGCCTCCAATCCAGGGGGAGGATATCGAATGCCAAATTGTTTGCGTCGATCCGATTCTCGTCGCGGTCCCCAATGGACATCGCCTTGCCGACCGAGAGAGCATCTCTCTGATCGAATTGAAAGAAGAATGGTTCGTCGGCGTCAAAAAAGGCTACGGCACCCGGGACTTAGTGGACACTTTATGCGCCTTGGCCGGGTTCGCTCCTCATTACGTGTACGAGGGCGATGAACCCGCAAGGTTAAGCGCTCTCGTGGAAGCAGGAATCGGCATAGCCTTCATGCCAAGCACGGCAAAAAATGCGCGGGAACATATCCGATACGTCGCTATTGAAGATCACGAGCTGGCACGGGAAATAGCGTTAATGAGACACAAGAGCCGATACCTGTCGCGGGCTGCCCAGCAATTCCGCGAGGTCGTCGTCGCGTATTTCGAGACGTACCGCCGGCAAAATTCATAAATTTTCTAACTTCGCGCTATACATTGCTAGGTAGGAAACCGCATGGCGACTCTTTTACAATAAAAGATACGACATCACGGAGAGGACCTCAGCCATGCATGCGATAAACAAACACGATACGCTAGACCAGACGCCGACCTTATTCGCTTTGACATGGCCAATCTTCATCGAGCTTGCGCTTAATTTGCTGATGGGCATCGTCGACACTTTTATGCTAGGAAGATACGACGACAAGGCGGTCGCGGCCGTCGGCGTCGTGAACCAGCTCAACAATACGATGATTCTGCTCTTCGCGGTCGTCGCGACGGGGACGACGATACTGATCGCACGCAAAATCGGAGCCGGAAACCGTGACGAAGTTCCCCAGTTCGCCGCTTCCGCGCTCACGATGAACTTCGCTTTCGGACTGATCATCAGCGCGTTACTGCTAGCGGAAGGAGAGTCGATCCTTCGTCTGATGGGTTTGCAGGAGGAACTGATGCCTTACGCGATGCAATACTCGCACATTACGGGCGGGTTTATATTCGTGCAGGCGCTACTCCTTACCGCATCGGCGGGATTGAAGAGCCACGGCTTAACGCGTCAGGTCATGTTCGTCTCGATCGCGATGAACGTCATTCACATCGGCGGAAACTACGTTGCGCTCAACGGCTTTGTCGACATCCCATCTTTCGGCGTTCCCGGCGTCGCTGTATCTACGGTATCAAGCCGCGCGCTCGGCTTTACCCTCATGCTCGTCCTGCTGCTTCGCGTACTCGATAGAAAGCCGGGGTTGTTCGATTTCATTCGGCTCCGCATCCGTCATGTCAAAGAGCTGCTCGGGATCGGAGTGCCGGCAGCAGGGGAACAGATTTCGTACAACGTATCGCAACTCGTTATTACGAGTTTTATCGCGATGCTCGGCGTTACCGCTATGATTACGCGTATATACACGTTTCAAATTATTTACCTGATAACGCTGTTTTCGCTAGCGATCGCGCAAGGCACGCAAATTCTCGTCGCGCGGCGCGTTGGTGCACGCGATCCTGAAGGCGCATACCGAATAGGGTTTCGCAGCCTCGCGTACGGCGTCGGGATCAGTCTTGTCATTGCCGGGTTCTATAATCTAATCGGCGGTTTCCTCCTTAACCTGTTAACGGATAACGAAGAGGTCGTTACGATGGGGCGGAAGCTGTTGCTGCTTGCTTTTTTACTGGAGCCAGGTCGCGCCTTTAACCTTATTCTCATCAGCGCCCTGCGCGCCGCGGGCGACGTACGCTATCCCGTCTATGTCGGCATCGTGTTCATGTGGGGTCTCGCGGTCCCTAGCGCTTACCTATTCGGCATCCATCTTGGGCTAGGATTGTTCGGCATTCTCATGGCGTTCGTCATGGACGAATGGATTCGCGGCCTAATGATGGCGTACCGTTGGAAGAGTATGCGATGGGCGGAGACTCACGAGATCATAAAGCTATCGGATGCGAAATAAAGATGTAAGAGATGAGTACTCGACTAAGTCCGCGTAGATCGCGGGCTTTTTTAAATTGCAAATAAAACCGTTGATTTCTATTCTGTATTGTAATATAACTTAGATTATAGTAATTATAATCTACTATTTATTTTAAAAATGATCGGAGATGTGAAAATGGACACAATGGCAACGACTAATTCCGGAAAGTGCCCGTTCAATCACGGCAGCGCGACAAGTCACAAATCGAGTGGTACGACGAATAGAAATTGGTGGCCCAATCAATTGAACTTGAACATTCTTCATCAGCATGACCGCAAAACGAACCCTCTGGGCGAAGATTTCGATTACGCGGAGCAATTCCAAAAGCTAGACTACCAAGCGCTTAAGCAGGATCTACGCGATCTTATGACGGACAGTCAAGATTGGTGGCCGGCCGACTACGGTCATTATGGTCCTTTCTTTATCCGTATGGCTTGGCACTCCGCAGGTACATACCGCACGGGAGACGGCCGCGGCGGCGCAGGAACCGGCACGCAGCGTTTTGCTCCTCTTAACAGCTGGCCCGACAACGGCAACCTCGACAAAGCCCGTCGGCTATTATGGCCGATTAAGCAAAAGTACGGCAACAAAATCTCTTGGGCCGACTTGTTCATCCTGACAGGCAATGTCGCGATTGAATCCATGGGCGGCAAAACATTCGGGTTCGGCGGCGGACGCGCGGACGTATGGCATCCGGAAGAAGACATCTACTGGGGTAACGAAACGGAATGGCTGGGAGATAAGCGTTACACGGGCGATCGCGAGCTCGAGAATCCGCTTGCCGCCGTTCAGATGGGACTTATCTACGTAAATCCGGAAGGTCCGAACGGCAAGCCGGACCCGCTCGCAAGCGGTCGCGACATCCGCGAAACGTTCAAGCGCATGGGAATGAACGATGAAGAAACCGTCGCGCTCGTCGCCGGCGGGCATACGTTCGGCAAGGCGCACGGCGCAGGAGACGCCGCGCTCGTCGGCGCGGAACCGGAAGCCGCCGCGGTTGAAGCGCAGGGCTTAGGCTGGCTGAGCACGCACGGCTCCGGCAAAGGTCGCCACACGATCACCAGCGGTATCGAAGGTGCTTGGACGGCGAATCCTACGCAATGGGATAATGGGTTCTTCGAGCTATTGTTCGGATACGAATGGCAGCTCACGAAGAGCCCGGCAGGTGCAAATCAGTGGACCCCGATTAATCCTGCCGCGGAGCATCTCGCGCCGGACGCGGAAGATGCATCCGTTCGCGTGCCGACGATGATGACCACTGCGGATATGGCGTTGCGAGTGGATCCTGCGTACGAGAAGATTGCTCGTCGTTTCTATGAGAATCCGGATGAATTCGCCGATGTGTTCGCTCGCGCGTGGTTCAAGCTCACTCACCGCGACATGGGACCACGTGCAAGATATCTCGGCCCTGAAGTTCCTAACGAAGTTTTGATCTGGCAAGATCCGATTCCGACCGTAGATTATGCATTGACAGATGCGGAAGTAACGGAGCTTAAAGCCAAAATCCTTGAATCCGGACTCACGGTCAGCGAACTCGTTACGACGGCATGGGCTTCGGCAAGCACTTTCCGCGGCTCCGATATGCGCGGCGGCGCGAACGGCGCCCGTATCCGGCTTGCGCCTCAGAAAGATTGGGAAGCGAACCAACCGGGACAGCTGTCCAAGGTGCTTACGATCCTGGAAGGCATTCAAGAAGACTTTGCCGGTACGGTCAGTCTGGCTGATTTGATCGTGCTCGGCGGTAGCGCCGCGGTGGAAAAAGCCGCAAGCGATGCGGGCTATGACGTAACCGTTCCTTTTACTTCTGGACGCGGAGACGCCACGCAAGAGCAAACCGACCTAGAAAGCTTTGCCGTGCTTGAGCCGGTCGCTGACGGTTTCCGCAACTATCAGAAGCAACAGTATCGCGTAAGTCCGGCGGAACTTCTCGTAGACAAAGCGCAGCTGCTCAACCTTTCCGCGCCGGAAATGACTGCGCTTGTCGGCGGCATGCGGGTACTCGGCACGAACTTCGGCGGTACCGGACACGGCGTCTTCACCGATCACGTAGGCACGCTTACCAATGACTTCTTCGTAAATCTGCTTGACATGGGAATCGCTTGGGAGCCAGTGGACGGCATTGCCTTTAACGGTCGCGACCGCAAGACGGGCAAAGTCGTGCGTACGGCGACAACGGTCGACCTCGTATTCGGTTCGAACTCCGTACTGCGCGCCATCGCGGAAGTGTATGCGCAAGAAGATAACAAAGAGAAATTCGTGCGCGACTTCGTAGCTGCCTGGGTGAAAGTCATGAACGCGGATCGTTTCGATCTGAACTAAACGTATAAATATAAGGAAGAGGAGGGATCATCATGAGTAAGGATACAGTATTAGACCATATGAAAGAAGAGGGGCTGCGACTTACCCCTCAACGCGTTCATATCGTCGAACTGCTATTCGAATTGTCCCATCCGACGGCGGAGCGGATTTACTCCATGATGATCCAGAAGTTTCCTTACGTAAGCCAAGCGACGGTGTATAACACGCTTAAGAAGCTGAAGGAAATCGGCTTCGTCAAAGAGCTTACGAACGGCGACAAGTCCAGCAACTTTGAATTGACCGAGACGGATCATTGGCATTTTCATTGTAAAGCTTGCGGCGAAATCTACGATCTGGAGCCCGAAGAGACCGAAGCGCTGATGGCCGTCGGTACGCATAACGGTACGTTCCTGGTCGAAAGCTTTCAGGTCGAGTTTTATGGCGTATGCGCGAAGTGCAAGGCTTAATACTGCGAGCGGCCTTAGGCCTGATACATGTCGGAAGAGAGGCAGCTCCCGAGCGATCGGGAGCTTTCTGTGCGCTTGGCAGCGCATCGACTGATCCTCAGGCAAGCTGTCCCACTTCTTAGCTTAACCTCTTGGTGAATACAACAAGTCTTTCCTGATGTTCCTTTAACTTTCTACTATACTTACCCGCACATGTAATTAAGTTAAGATTAGATTCCTGGGTTGGACCGAATATCATGGCGATCGGGGCAACGGATTTACCATACGTTTTAACGGACTGTACGGCGAATTCAATATATTCTCCTCGTTCATTTTTAACGATAACGATATCTCCTGGTTTTAACTGCTTTAATCGAAAAAAAACCGCAGGTCCAGTACGGCTGTCATAATGACCGTCCATAACCGCATTCCCGACCGCTCCAGGCAATATTCCATTCGAGAGATATCCCACTGTGTCTGAACGATTAGGTACTCCCATCTGCCCGTTATCCATAACATCAACAAATTCTACCTGTGAATGAAGATCAATCGCAGGAATATATATTCGAGCTGGGGTTATTCCATTCGGATAGGGTTTATTCTTGGCAGATCGAACAGGTATAGGTTTCCTATCACTGTGGCTAGGTTCAACCTGCTGGGCAACTTGTGTTTTTTGTTTCATTTGGATCTCGTTATTTTTGCGTTCCTTAGCATGAGTACAACCGGAAATAACTGCGACTATGGCCACTACGACAATTAATATCCGCATATTTTTCATGTTAAGAAAAGAGGGGTATTGTTACATACCCCTCCATACTCCTATTCCGTTTGTTCGCTAGCGCCGCCGAAACCTGTTTTCGGCAGTTCACTGACATCTTTAGCTCTCAGGCTTTTAGCATGAAGGCTCTTAGCATGAAGGCTCTTGGCATGAAGGCTCTTGGCATGCGTCTTGGATTTGGCATGCATCTTATGATGCATGCTCTTCGCATGCAGTTTGTGTTCGTGTTTCTTCTCAGCAGCTGGCACCGCTGCATATGCTGCGGAACTTGCCGTGAAAATCATGCAAGCCGACACGATTGCAATTGCTGTTTTTTTCATTTTTATTCCTCCTCTAATGGTGTTCGGGATTTTTCCACCCCACAATAACATGTCTCCCTTCGTAACCGACAATGTCCGAGAAATTGTTCCACTCTTGCCGCATAAATGAAATGGATCCGAACCATAATAAAGTGGTTTTAAGGGAAATGGGTCTATGTTCTTTAACCGACCTTTACAATGAGCTTCATCCCCAAAGGGGATAAATACTGGAGGAGCCGTATGCGATGACCCGCAACGTACGGATCTGTGAGAGGCCCATGTAATTGCGCATGGGCCTACTCGATATCGTGTTGACACGACACCGAATGGTGACATATAATCAAATCGTCACCAATCGGTGTCCAATAGCCGGCTAATCGCTCGGAAAGGTTGGCACCAAATAAGCTTGTTCTTTTTATAAACCCATTTAGGAGAGGGTGTTGTGAACGAGAACGACTATTCGCGGGATGCGTTCGGCGCGATCGCGGATCCGACAAGGCGCCAACTCATTCGTCTGTTGGCCGAGGCGGGGGAGCTTCCGCTTCATGAATTAACGCCGCATTTTCAAATGGGCCGAACGGCGGTTTCCAAGCATCTGACCATACTTAAAGAAGCCGGTCTCGTACTGGACCGAAAAGTCGGCAGAGAAACGCGTTTTAGGCTAAACGCCGCGCCGCTTAAAGAAGTACAAGATTGGGTAGCTTACTATAGCAATTTCTGGAGTACGAATATGTTGCGCTTAAACCGACTATTGGAGGAGGAAGAACTATGAGTTTAACCTTGAACTTGGACTTTCAGTATACGACGACGATCGAGAAGCTATGGTCGGCTTTAACCGAGTCCGACAAGCTTGCCAAATGGGTCATGCCGAACGATTTTAAGCCCGTCGTAGGCCACAGCTTTACGTTTCGACAGACGCCGACCGAATATTGGGACGGGATCGTCGTAGGCGAAGTGCTTACCATGGACGCACCGAACCGGCTGTCCTACACATGGGGAAGCGGCGGGGAGAAGCACACGGTCGTCTGGACGCTGAAGGACTTAGGGGACGGCAAGGTTAACCTTAACCTCGAACAATCCGGAATCTCCAATAACCAGGCATTGGGCGGCGCGAAGTACGGCTGGACTAATATGTGCGGCGAGCTGAATAAGCTGTTGGCGCAGTAATCGGAAATAGGAAATATAAAACGGCTGCATGCACTTTGCAGCCGTTTTATGTTCGTTCGGACTGATGGTACAATGCAGGAATAGGTACGATTTTACATGGGCGGAAGGATGTTAACCTTGAACGAACCCAATCAGGAATACATCGTAATCTCGGGCGCGAGGGAAAACAATCTTAAGAACGTATCGTTAAGCATTCCGAAGCGGAAAATCTCGATTTTCACCGGGGTATCCGGATCCGGCAAGTCCTCGATCGTATTCGATACGATCGCAGCGGAATCGACGCGCTTGCTGAACGAGAACTTCAGCATGTTCGTGCGCACGTTCCTGCCCAAAGTTCCTCAGCCGGACGCGGACGCGATCGAGAACTTGAGCATGGCGGTCATCGTGGATCAGAAGAGGCTAGGCGGCGGTTCCCATTCCACGATGGGCACGATTACCGACATTTCTCCGATTGTCCGTCTGCTGTTCTCCCGGGCGGGCAAGCCTTTTGTCGGACAGTCGCATATGTTCTCGTTCAACGATCCGCAAGGCATGTGTCCGGAGTGCAACGGGATGGGGCGCAGCCTTGTCGTTGACATGAGCAAGGCGCTGGACATGTCCAAGTCGTTGAACGAAGGAGCCCTCCTGCTGCCGGACTATAAAGTGAACAGCATGGACTGGAACATGATCGTTGAAACTGGAGCCTTCGATCTCGACAAAAAACTAAGCGACTTTTCTAATGAGGAACTAGAGGAACTGCTATATAGCAAGGCGAGGAAAGTAGCGATGCAGTTCGGCGGTAAGTCCATCAATATTACCGTCGAAGGCGTTATCGAGAAGTTCACCAACAAATACATCAAGCAAGATCTAAAGGCGAAGTCCGAGCGCACGCAGCAAGCCGTTGCTCCGTTCCTAATCGAAGGGACTTGCTCTAGCTGCCACGGGGCGAGACTCAGTCAGGCCGCGCTCGGCTGCAGGATCAACGGGTACAACATTGCGGATCTGTCGGCTATGGAAGTCGGTCATCTCATCCGAGTTGTTCGCGAGATCGATGATCCCGTCGCGGCACCGGTCGTTAAGTCGCTGACGGAGCGGTTGCAGCACCTGGTCGATATCGGACTCGACTACTTAACGCTGGACCGCGAGACGGATACGTTATCCGGCGGCGAATCGCAGCGCGTCAAGATGGTGAAGCACCTGAGCGGCAGCCTCGTGGATGTCACCTATATTTTCGATGAGCCTAGCGTCGGCTTGCACCCTCGCGATGTCCATCGGTTAAACGAATTGCTGCAGAAGCTGCGCGACAAGGGTAATACCGTTATTGTCGTCGAGCATGATCCCGATGTAATTAAGGTAGCGGATCATATCGTCGACGTCGGGCCTCACGCCGGCAGTCGCGGTGGTAATATCATCTACGAAGGAAGCTACCAAGGCCTGCTAGAGTCAGGTACCCTCACAGGCACCCATATGAAACGGCCGTTGAGGCTGAAGCAGGATTGCAGAAAGCCATCCGGCAAGCTGTCCATCAAGGATGCGACGCTGCACAACGTACGGAACGTGAGCGTAGATATTCCAACTGGCGTGCTGACTGTCGTTACGGGTGTAGCCGGTTCCGGCAAAAGCACCTTGATAAACGATGTATTCCTCGGCAATCATCCGGATGCGATTGTCATCGACCAATCGGCGGTAGGCGTGTCCACGCGTTCGAATCCTGCGACTTACACGGGCATAATGGACGATGTGCGCAAAGCGTTCGCTACCGCGAACAAAGTCAATCAAGGCCTATTCAGCTTCAACTCCAAAGGCGCTTGCGACAATTGCCAAGGACAGGGCGTCATCACTATCAACCTTTCGTTCCTGGACAGCGTGGATCTACCGTGCGAAGTATGCGGGGGCAGACGGTTCAAGGAAGAGGTGCTCGAGTACAAACTGAACGGCAAATCGATAGCAGACGTGCTGGAGATGACCGTCGAACAAGCATTGGACTTCTTCGATCTCAAAGAAGTCGTACGCAAGCTGCAAGCGATGAGCGACGTCGGGCTGAACTACATTACGCTCGGTCAGCCGCTCAGCACGCTCTCGGGCGGTGAATGTCAGCGTATCAAGCTGGCAAGCGAGCTGCATAAGAAGGGAAGCATCTACGTGTTGGACGAGCCGACGACCGGGCTTCATATGTCGGATATCGGTCATTTGCTTGCGATCATGAACCGCCTCGTCGATGCCGGCAATACGGTCATCGTCATCGAGCACAACCTCGAAGTAATCAGCCAAGCGGATTGGATCATCGATATGGGACCGGACGGAGGCAGCAGGGGCGGACACGTTGTGTTCGAGGGTACGCCTTCGCAGATCATCCATGCGGAGCAATCGATCACGGGAAGATACTTGAAGTAGGGATAATGGGAGGGAATAACATGGATGTTTTCGTAGATTTTTTGTCTCGAATCGATAACCCGGAACATAAAGCCCGAACCGAAGAAGTTTTAACTTGGGTAGCCGAGAAGTTTCCGAATTTAGTGCCGATAATCGCCTGGAAACAGCCCATGTTTACCGATCACGGCACATTTATCATCGGATTCAGCGTATCCAAACAGCATTTGGCCGTAGCCCCCGAAAAGGCAGGGATGATTCACTGTGCCGCGGACATCGCGCAAGCCGGCTACGATCACACCAAAGAGCTGGTGCGAATGCCGTGGAATCGTCCGGTCGAGTTCTCGCTACTGGAGAAAATGATCTCGTTTAATCTACACGATAAGGCGGATTGTTCGACTTTTTGGCGGAAATAGCCATTATACTCATGAGAGGTGCACCTCGATGACGACAAGCAAAACGAGCCCTAAGGTTGACGGATTCATGCGCAAAGCCAAGCAATGGAAGGAAGAATTCGAGCTGCTGAGAAGCATCGTGCTCGACTGCGATCTGAGCGAGGATATTAAGTGGATGCATCCTTGTTACATGTACGAGGACAAAAACATCGTCTTAATCCACGGATTTAAACACTATTGCGCGCTGCTGTTCCACAAAGGCGCCTTGTTAAAAGATCCCCACGGCATCCTCGTCCAACAGACGGAGAACGTACAGTCGGCACGTCAGATTCGGTTCACCAGCCTTCAACAGATCGAAGAGATGCAGCTGATCATCAAAACGTATATCGATGAAGCCATCGAAGTCGAAAAAGCCGGCTTGCAAGTCGAATATAAAAAGAATACGGAATACGAAGTCCCCGAAGAATTGCAAATTAAATTCGTTGAAATCCCGGAGTTGAAAACCGCGTTCGAAGCATTGACACCGGGACGTCAACGAGGGTACATGCTTTACTTTTCCGCGGCCAAGCAATCGAAAACCCGAGATTCACGAATTGAAAAGTATATTCCGCACATTCTCGATGGAAAGGGAATGGACGATTAGTCCTTTCGAATAGCCGCACATAATGGCAACCCCCTAGCGATCAGGCTAGGGGGTTAATGTCTCTTAATCGTTCATGGATGCTTAGCAGGGACCGACTTCCGATACGTTAACAATTCAGAGACGGTGACAAACCGATACCCTTGCTTCTCCAATTCCGGCAAGATTCTCTTTAGGGCTTCGACGGTCTGGGTGCCGCCTTCCACGTAATCGTGGAACAGAACGATATCGCCGCTGCTCGCGTTTTTCAACACTTTATTTACGATTCTAGCGACTCCCGGCAAACTCCAATCCCTCGTATCCAAATGCCACGACCACATGATCATTTTATATCCTTCTTGCTTGACCAAACGGACTAAATCTTCGTTGTAGAAACCCCCAGGCGGACGAAATAATTGACTTCGGATGCCGGCGACGGAGAAAATGGTTTGCTCCGTTTTATTGATTTCATATTTCATGTTCGTCCCTTTAGTAAGAAAAGCATGGCTATATGTATGATTGGCTATCTCATGTCCTTCGTTTAATTCTCGCTTGAGCACGTCAGGGTAAAGTTTTATTTTCTTTCCGACGACGAAGAAAGTGGCGTTAGCATGATACTGCTTGAGCAAGTCCAAAATCTGCGGCGTGTATCGCGGATGAGGACCGTCATCGAAGGTTAAGGCGATCACTTTCTCATCGGTGGATACTTCCCAGACGACTTCTCCGCGCTTTTCATAATAAAACCGGTCTTTCGGGGGAGCGGCGTAACCAACCGTCTGAAAGATCAAAAAACAAATACATAACATTAGGAACTGTCTCATTGATGCCTCCTGAATTTAGTTCATTAATCAGGAATAGGATGCACCGATCCTTTAAATTAACTCGGTATAAAAATGGGGAAGAGGACATCAAAAAAGGTTGAGCGGATTCGATCCGCCCAACCTTTTTATGAATTTTATTTTAGTGACCCATCATCATCGCTGGATCGACCTTGTCCGTGCCTTCGGGTTCAGGCTGCGGTTTCGGTTTGCGAAGGATGAGACTGAACAGGATGCCGAACAGCGTCAAGCCGAAGCCAAGATAAAACGTATCGCTGTAGGCGCTGACGGCTGCAGCGACTTTATCCACGTTCGCGCCGCCGCTTGCCAAGTGATCGTTCAAACGGGTCGTCATGAAGCCGGTCAAACCGGCGACCGCGAACGACGTTACGACTTGTTGAGCCGCCGTCGTAAGCGGGGTCACGCGGGTAACGAGATGGCGGGGAGCCGAGTTCAAGACGTGCGTATTAAGCGACATCATCGAAAGTCCCATGCCGGAACCGATCATGAACAACGGAATCATGATCATGAAGAGCTTCGTATCGACCGTGATGTTGTGAAGCAGGAACAACGCTCCTGCAACGAGCGACAGACCGACGATAGCGAGCGGACGCGCGCCGATTTTATCGAATAACTTACCGCCGATCGGCATGAAGAACATCGAACCTATCGCTTGAGGCAGCATGATAAGACCCGTTTCAAGCGGCGAATAATGGCGGATGTCCTGCAAGAATACAGGCATTAGGATCATAGCGCCGAACAAGGCGATTTGAACGATCCATACAAGTAACGTACCGCGCGTGAAATCGGAGGAACGGAATACGCGGAGCTCGAGAAGCGGCTGCTTATGTCTTAGCTCTACGATAATGAACAAGAGAAGCGCGATTCCGCCAACGATAAGGGCGATCAATACGTTGTCGGAGCCCCAGCTAGTACTGCCGCTTTTGTTAACGCGGCCGCCTTCGCTTACCCCGTAAGCCAAAGTTGCGAACGCGATCGGCGCAAGGATCATCCCGAGGATGTCCAGGCGAGGCGGTTTGCTCGTAGCGAAGTTAGGCAAATATTTGATACCGACGATCATTCCGACGATGCCGATAGGCAAATTGATCAGGAAGATCCAGTGCCACGAGACGGACTCGATCAGCCAACCCGACAAGATCGGACCGAGAGCAGGGGCCATCAGCATCGGAATGCCGAGCATGCCCATAACAGCGCCGCGGCGTTCGGGAGGAGCGAGACGGAAAATGATCGCCATACCGATCGGCATGACCATACCGCCGCCGAGACCTTGAATGACGCGGAAGATAATAAGTTGATCGACCGTTTGAGCCGCGCCGCATAGGACGGAGCCGAGCGTGAACAAGGCGATCGTCGTCAGGAATACGCGTTTGGATCCGAATCTATCGGTCATCCATCCGGCAAGCGGGATAACGGCGGACAGCGCTAGCGTATAACCCGTGAATGTCCATTGTACCGTATTGAGAGTAGCGTGGAACTCCGACTGGAATTTCGCCAAAGCGACGTTGACGACGGTGCTGTCCAGAATGACCATGATCATACCGACGATAACGGCCATTAGCGGTGCGATAATGGTTTTGATCGAAAACTCGGTTGATGAAGCCGGTGCTGCTTGTGTTGACATATTGAAACCTTCTCTCCATGTTGAGCGTATTTATTTTCATGACCAATCGTTTCTCTTGAAAACCGACAAGTCATGCACTACAATATTGTTATCAATGGACCGTGAATTGTCAATCCTTTTCTGAAAGAGATGAGCCTAATGAGCCTGCAAAAAGAAAAAATTATCGCGTCCGCCATACGGATGTTCGCGGATAAAGGTTATTCGTCCACCTCGATCCAAGACATCGCTAACGATTGCGGCATCGCGAAAGGCTCCTTGTACAAGTTTTTCTCTTCAAAAGAGGAATTGCTGATCGAAGTGTACCGCAATCGGCTGCACGCGATGTTCGAACAAGTCGAGCGAATCAAATCGGATGCCGAATTGTCGCCGAAAGAGCGGTTCATTCAAGAAACGCATAACCAGTTTGCCTTTTTCACGGAATTCTTTTCCAACATACAGGAGTTTTATGAACTGTCGATGAACGAGGAAGGCGGTTTTTCGAAATTTTTGCAGCATATGCGTGCTTATATGCTCTCTTATTATGGGGACTGCCTCGAACGCGCGTATGGGCAAGACGTCGAACGGAACAAGTGGGATTTGGTCACTTTGTACGTTGGGATAATGAAGGGATATATGAGCATTATGACCGTAGTCGGACGCACTGCCGATAACGGAACGATCGCGGCTTTCATCGTCGACCGGATGGACGATATGGCTGCGGGAATCCTTCGCTCGAAGCCCGAACCGATCTTCGGTCCGGCGATCATGGATAAATTCGTCTCCTGCGGCATGGAAGGCGCCTCGATCCCCGCGCACGAGATTTTGGAGGAAGTAGTATCCCGGTTGCTTGCCTCGATTCACGAGCTGCATGTGCCGACCGCACGAAAAACGGAACTGACCGAAGCGGCTATATTGATCCAAAAGGAAGTCGGAGAGGATCAGCCGAGAGGCGTGCTGATCAGGGCGTTGATTGGCTTGCTGCAGACGCAGCATGAACTATCGGGCATTGCCGGCTATCTAGAGAAAACAATCGAATCCCAGAGGGGAAAATGCAAAACTTAATATCGGTTGACAAGAACATTGTCTGAATGAAGTCCGCGGAAACCGCGGGCTTTTTCTTTTTCTCGGATTAAGTTCTGTCATGCGGCGCTCTGAAAAAAATAACATTTTATGGATAAAATCGCACTAGGAAAGATAAGAATGCAGCGTATTTTTGGTGTTCGACGAAAGTTAAAATAAGTCTGCACAGCCGACTACAGTCATTAGAGGAGGGAGTTAAAGATCGTAAGTCTGCAAGACGAATCGAATTACGTCAATGAGCAAGAGGTTGTGCGACGAATGTCAATCGATGAAAAGGATGTGGATGGTATGCGCTCACGGATGTTCAAATTAATGCTGGCTTTGATGGTTGCGGTTATGCTCGTTCCGGTTATTTCAGCGCAAGCAGCGACGAATTTGACGGCGAACAACATCACGAACAGCTCGGTGACGCTGAATTGGACGCTACAGTCGGGGGAGACAACGGTACAAATTAACAAGAACGGCGTATATCAAGCGACTATCGCCGGCAGTACGTATGTGGCTACGGGACTTAGCACTTGCACGAGCTATACGTTCGATGTCATTGGCTCCGGCACGTTCGGCAGCCTGTCGAAAACGGTAACGACTGCAGGTTGCCCGACCGCACCGGTCATCACGTACTCGGCGACTTGGTCGCAAATCAATCTCAGTTGGACGGCCAGCAACGCAGTGAGCTACGAAATCCTTAGAAACGACAATCATGTCAATACCGTGACCGGCACCTCGACAACGATTACTACGAATCCGAGCTTGGCGGAGAAAATTACGATCATCGCCAAAAACAGCACGGGACAGACGGCGAGTTCGACGGTATGGGTCAGCACGCCGCAGTATACAGGATCGGTTAGTGGTACCGCATATGGCCAAGTGAAGCTGAACGCGTTTTTGCGCAACTCGGATTCGCTGTACAGCCAGTCGATCTATATTGAGTTATATCGCAACGGCACGTGGGTGAGCGAAACGATCGTAACGCTGAACGCCGGACAATCGTTGACGGGGACTTATACGCTCGCAACCGGACAGCCGTACGACAACTACACCGCCCAAATCCATAGTCCGAAAGTTGCCGCCTATAGTCTTTCGTTAACCGGGCAGTATTAGATCTCTTTCCAATTTGTTTTCACTTCTTGATTCCGATTGGGGTATCCCTTGGTCATCTTAATGGCCGAGGGATACCCCTTCTTTAATAGGTTGGCATCTCCATCACTCCGGCTCCGGCTACAAAGGAGGACATATTTCCAAATCATGATTCTATTCATAACATACAATAGGCACTTACCCAGGGACGATTACGAAGTATGTCGAACGAGGAGTGTAATTTTATTATGGAAAACGAAACACGGAACGGAAATATACCGCAGCCGATAAGGGATGATGGTGCCGGTTGGTGGGATTTAGGACCACGGGACGTTATGAGAGACCTTGAGAACCCTGACATGCTAGTATCGCCTTCCACCGATGCTGGTTCGTTGCCCAATATGAAGTTCTCTTTCTCCGACACTCATATGCAGTTAAATCATGGCGGCTGGTCGCGGGAAGTGACGGTTAGAGAGCTGCCGATTGCAACCACGATTGCCGGAGTGAATATGGCCCTGACGCCAGGGGGCGTGCGTGAATTACATTGGCATCAGTCTGCGGAATGGGCAATTATGCTTGTCGGCCGTGCGCGCATTACGTCAGTTGACCAGAACGGGAGGAACTTCATTGCCGACGTAGGCGTAGGCGACTTGTGGTACTTCCCTCCCGGAATTCCGCATTCTATTCAAGGGTTGGAAGAGGGTAGCGAGTTTTTGCTCGTTTTCCCTGACGGTAATTTCTCTGACCTCAACACTTTATCTTTCTCCGATTGGTTCGCACATACGCCAAAGGACGAACTATCGGCGAATTTCGGCATACCCACAAGCGCTTTTGCCCATATCCCGAACCATCAGCTATACATTTATCAAGGAACCGTTCCCGGTCCAATAGAAAGTCAGCAAGTTGCTGATCCGCAAGGTACGATTCCATTATCCTTTACACATCTACTACTCGCGCAAAAGCCGATTGTAACTCCGGGCGGGACTGTGCGCATAGTGGATTCTTCTAACTTTCCTATTTCCACGCAAATAGCTGCATCGTTGTTGGAAATCAAACCGGGTGCGATGAGGGAAATGCATTGGCATCCGAATAATGATGAATGGCAGTATTATATCTCGGGTACGGCACGAATGACGGTTTTCGCCCCCAATGGCACTGCCCGCACTTTCGATTATCGAGCTGGGGATGTCGGATATGTACCGTTTGCATTCGGTCACTACATTCAGAACACCGGCGATAAAAGTCTTTGGGTTATGGAGATCTTTAAGAGCGACAGCTTTGAAGATGTTTCTCTTAATCAGTGGATGGCGCTTACGCCTCATCAAATCGTACAGAGTAACCTAAAAGTAGGGCCGGAATTAATAAACGCATTGCATAAGGAAAAATTATTTATAGTAAAAAATCCTGGCTATTCCCATTACTTAAGAACGGATATATAAGACTACAAGAAGGCGTTAGTAGGGGAGAGAGCGTGAATCAACTCAAAGACATAGGCATAAGCTCAGTTATGTCGTCAATGAGAGGATGTTGTTCGTGTTTCCTTATCATCCGGGGGAAAATCAAATTCCAAATCCTTATTACCGATTCGTACCGCACTTTCGACAATATCAACGACTTACCTTCGTACTTGTGCATGGTTCCTGGGCTGATGCTCACTTTTGGGACGGCGTAGCTGCAGCACTGCGTAGTCAAGGGAACATCGTCTACACGCCAGAATACGCAGGCCACGGAACGGATCCAAATAAAAATGTCACGCATGCAATGATTACGAAATCAGTCGTTGATTTTATAAAACACCTGAACTTGCACGATTTTATTCTCGTTGGGCACAGCTTCGGTGGATCAGTCATTCAAAAAGTCGCTGAACAGATACCCGATCGCATTAAACGTTTGGTCTTCTGGGATGCGTTCGTTTTAAAAGACGGACAATCGGTTGTTGACGAGTTGCCGCCTCAAACGAGAAAAGGTTTTGAACAACTTAGAGCCATGTCAAATGACGACACAATCATGCTTCCATTTGATTTGTTTCGAGCTTTATTCGTAAATACGGCCACCACCGAGGATGCTAGACTTTTTTATACAAGCGTTGCTCCGGAGCCGGCTAAACCGCTTTTCGAGAAACTGGATCTTAAAGCGTTCTACGCGCTAACAACCCCCAAAAGCTATGTTTATTTCTACCAAGATAATGTAATGCCGCAAGGGGAGGGCTACGGTTGGAATCCCCACATGTCAATGAGACTTGGTCTCTTCCGCCTAATCGTTGGCGATGGGGACCACTTTACGGATACTCGCACAAGACCGGCGTATTTGGCAAAGAAGATTTATGATGCGAGTAGAGATTGATCTACACCAAAGCCGCGAATTTCGCGGCTTTTTTTTAATTGGTGAGGAAATTTGTCCGTAACAGAGATTTCTAATCGAAATATGACCCCAAATTATGGATTTTTGTCCTTTAATTCGTCTGAATAATTACATAAGATTGAAGCGAGATCACTCCCCATTTCTTCCATTTCCTCTACTAAATTTCCCACTCTATTCTAGCTAACACATTCTAATTGTTTTCGTCATTCGATTCAAAGCCTATTCGTTCTAGATCGCGCCATTCGGTTCCGACGTTCACGCTTTAAGCATGAAGGGAGGTGATGCGTTTTATTCGGTTTCATTGAAAGCGTTTTCAAAAATCGAATGAAAGAGGTGGATTGAAGCGATGCAACAAAGGATCGTGTACAAGTCAAGCATCATCTCGCTGGTCGTCGGAATGGTGTGGGCAATGTTCGCATTTTTCGCGCTGTCGATACCCGCCACGCATGCAGCGGGCAACTACAAAATCGTCGGGTATTACCCTGCTTGGGCCGCATATGGACGTGCCTACAAAGTAACGGACATGGACGTAAGCAAAGTGACGCATATCAATTACGCGTTCGCGGACATTTGCTGGAATGGCATACATGGAAATCCGGACCCGACAGGTCCGAATCCGCAAACATGGACTTGTCAGGACAATGTCGGCCAAATCAACGCTCCGAACGGAACGGTCGTATTGGGCGATCCGTGGATCGATACGTAATACTCGTACCCGGGTGACGCGTGGGATACGCCGATCAACGGTCATCAATAAAATGATCGTGGTTTTTATTAGGGCCAAGGATATCAAAACAACCAAATACCGACAGGCTTATCATGGCTTGGTTGAGCTAAATGGAAGGATATTTCAATCCCTTCACGAATACCTCAGATAGAGCAGTATCAAAAACATGACCGAACCAACGACGCCTCGGTCTTGTTTTTGATTGTTATGATGACTCGTCATAGGTCTAATCACACATCTGTAAGAAATAACCGTCGTATTATACTTAGATAAATGTCCTTTTTTAACGTCTACTCGGGTTTAGCTTCAGGGCGGTCCGGATCGTCTAGGTGCATCTTATACTAAGTCCGCTTGAACCAATCGTCCTTTCAGGTGTACACTCCGGTTTTGCTGCCTCGTTTTTGACTTTACTTACCACTTTACTCGCCTCTGGTTTGGCTTCAGGTTTGGCGGCACACGCTCCTCGATTATTTCAGCTAAGGGTTCGTTCCCTTGCTACATTTCGAATTATATTAGGAGTCGGCGTCATCGGTAAGGATGAACATTTATCACCCCTTTTGGAGGCATATCGCCATGATCATTTTGTACTGCGGCATGTTTTTGTCCCTGTGGACGATCGGAACGGTCATGCTCGTGAACAATCGGAGAAATGCGTATACGCGCTGGTTTGGTATCCTCCTCATCATAGCCGGCTTTGCGAGTTTTTCCGTCGTGATCAATATGGAGGTTCTCCCGTGGATGCGGGAGTCGCTTCAAGACTCCCGCATCGTCGAGGCCTTAAGGATATTCACGATCATTACATGGGGGACGGAGTATCACTTATTGCCATTTCTCTTCTTGATGTGTTCTCTTGTATTCACCCGGCTCTATTCCAGAAGGTCGATCTTGCTCTTCAGTCTCCTATCTGTCGCTCCAATCGCGATCTATCTGATTACCGTCCCGTCTATGTATCCTGAGGCTCGATTGGGCCATCCCTATTTTCGGATCCTATCCGGCGCTTATTTCCTGATCAGCCTGGTCATTTACTGGCTGCGCTATGTCACCGAGAAAAATCCCGATTATAAGAAAAACAGCTTCCGAACGTCCGTAGTCGTGACATTATGCATTTGTTTTCTCTATACAACGGATTATTACGGCATCGATTATTTCCTCATTGGCCGGGGCGGCCTAGAGATCGTGAGCAATGACTTATGGCGGTTTAACTTCGTGCTCGTGATCCTCTTCGTGCTGTTATTCGTCTACTACGGGATGAGATACGGATTTATGGGGATTAAGCTGAAGATAGAGCAGCAGAAGATCGATTATTCGATGAAAAACTTGACGCAAGGCGCGCTCATCCTCAACCATACCTTGAAGAACGAAGTACAAAAAATCAACTATTTGAGCAGCCGGATGAAAAGCGCGGTCGCTAATAATAACATGGATGACACGATGCGCAATCTGGCCAGCCTGGATCAAGTAGCAGAGCATATCCTCGAAATGATGAACCGGATCAAAGAAAAAACGGACGATATCGTTCTTGATGAGCAAGAGCACCGCATGGAAGAAGTGCTTGCCTACTGCCTGGATACGCTTGCGCCGGTTCTGACTTTGAAGAATGTGGCGGTCGAATGTGAATTCACGGCGGACCCCTTGGTGTTATGCGATGCCGCCCACGTCAGGGAAGTCCTGAACAATCTCCTGAAGAACGCAGTCGATGCGGTTGAACGGGGGGAAGGGAAGCTTATCATCTCATTGACGGAAGCGAAGAGGGATATAATTATCGGGGTTAAAGACAACGGGGCGGGAATCTCGGCGGAGAACGCGGCACGAATCTTCGATCCGTTCTTCACTACCAAGAAAGGCAGCAATAATTACGGACTTGGACTGAATTACTGTTTTGGCGTCATGCTCAAGCATGGTGGCTCCATACGTCTTGTCGAGACGGAGCGAGGCAAAGGCACGTGGATGGAGATTCGGTTTCCGGCAAAACGCGTACGATTCGTGGATAGATCAGCGGCGAAAAGACAGGCAGCCTTTGCAATCGGCAGGAATTGAGGGTGAGTCCGAATGGAAAAAGCGATCAACGTAATGCTTGTAGAGGATGACCCGTTCTGGCGGGAGACTATTGCGACAGATCTCGATAAAGAAGCGGACATACGCGTCGTTGCGTCCGCGGCCACCAAGCAAGAGGCGCTGCATGCGGCCGCAATGACACGAATCGATGTCGCGTTAATGGACATCAACTTAACGGAAAATCAGCTCGACGGCTTGGAGATCACGAAAGAATTAATGCTATTAACCGATTTTCGCATCAAAATCATCATGCTGACTTCGTTGACAGATAAAGAAGTGATCATCAAGGCGTTTCAGAACGGGGCTGTCAATTATATTAACAAATCGAGCTTCGAGGATATCGTCGGCGCGATTCGGGCCGCGGTCGCCGAGCAGTCCTCGATTCATCCGGACGCCGCCGATGCGATGCGGGAGGAAATCCGGCTTATGCTCCTCACCCCGTCCGAGCGGCAAATTCACGACCTCAAGGAAAAAGGGTACAACAAGACGCAAATCTCCGAAATGCTGTACAAATCTTTGAACACGATCAAAACGCAAGTGAGAAGCATCAGGAACAAACTGCTGAAATAACGTTGTTCAAAAACGGATGAGCTGAACGAGTTGAAGCCTGGAGGTTTGCCTCCGGGCTTTTTTTTATTGCCGCTCTCGAAGGGAGGGTGAGAAATGTTCATCCTCCCTTATTATTCCACCGCATCCTATAATCCGTATTGGAAATGAGATTAAAGGAGGGCAAGTGAATCATGCAGTCGCGTAAAAGGAAGCACAAATGGTTTTATACGTTATCGTTATGGTTGGTTTGCGTTACGTTGCTGAACGCGTTTGTTCCTGGCTTGGCAGCACAAGCGGCGAACGGAAACGGCGTATCGCCGGAAGGCCAGGCATTCGTCATTGAAGCATCCGCGGAGCCGAATCCCGTTAAAGCCGGGCAACGGGCGGAGCTTACGTTAAAAGTGTCGCCGGCGGTGTCTAAAGAAGCTGCAGTCCGAGTTCAGGTGAAGAGCCAGGTAGGCGAGGTCGTGGCGCAGCTTCAGTATCCGAAGGAAGCATTCACGGCCGGCTTGCAGCGCACGTATCCGTTCGCTTGGAACGTTCCGGGCAGTCTTAGGTTCGGCGACTATGACGTAAATGTGGAAGTGACAAGTAAAGACCGAACAGTCACGTACGCATCGGATCCGAAGGCGGCCGTCCTGCAAGTAAAACCGCCGATCGATATGCCTGAATCCAGAAGTTCGGCCATTTACAAAACGGCTGCCTATCCTGTTCCCGCTACCGTAGCCGTAAAAACGAACAGCAACATGACCCTCATGGCGCAGGTCGAGAGTTCGGAGAATACGGCCGTTCGGGTCGATCTCGAGGTGTACGATTCGCATGGAGCTAAAGTACTAAGCAGCTTTATTGACAATCAGGTGCTGCAGGCGAATCAGAAGTATTCGTTCCCGTTTGCCTGGACCGTGCCGGAGAAAGCGAAAACCGGAACTTATTCGGTCCACGTCGGCGTATCAAAGCCTGGCGGAGGTGAGCGCTACGAATGGAATGCGACGGCTGGCTCGTTTGAAGTCTCCCATAAGTATAATGTTCCCGGCGATACTGTCGCTCCTGCGGCTCCTACTGGAATAACCGCGGAAGCTGGCGATGGCATCATAAAGCTTCACTGGGCGAAGGCGACGGAAGCCGATGCGGCAGGCTATAAAATCTACGTAACAAGCGATGACAACGGCTGGAGCGCCGAGTAT
The DNA here is from genome assembly GCF_042655785.1 of Cohnella yongneupensis. Classification (NCBI taxonomy): domain Bacteria; kingdom Bacillati; phylum Bacillota; class Bacilli; order Caryophanales; family Paenibacillaceae; genus Cohnella; species Cohnella yongneupensis. Next base: position 97,790 of record NZ_JBHSNC010000001.1, on the reverse strand, counting down.
GTGGTGGGTCTGTCGGATACGTATACGGTCGCGGGGCTGATGAACGGAACACCGTACCGCTTTGCCGTATCGGCTGTCGACTACGCTGGTAATGTATCGGCCCAATCGGCGTTGGCATCCGGGTCCCCGGTGGACCGGACGCCTCCAGCTGTACCCGAAGGACTTACGGCAACGGCCGGCGACGCTTCGGTCGCGTTGTCCTGGACGTCGAACGCTGAGACGGATCTGGCCGGCTATCGATTATTTACGTCGACGGACGGCGGCGCTTCGTGGGATGCCGGAGTGCTGATCGGGACGGAAACTTCTTTTACCCGCAATCAGCTGGAAAACGATAAAACCTACACATTCGCCATCACGGCAATGGATACCTCGAACAATGAATCCTTGAAATCCGATACCGCTTCGGCAACGCCGAAGGATATGACGACGCCTGCGATCCCTGAGGGACTCTCGGCAGAAGCTGGCCTCGGGAAAGTTACCCTCCGTTGGAATGTCGCTTCCGCAGGGACCGACGTTCAAGGCTATAACGTCTATGTATCGACGGACGGCGGGATCCACTGGCTCGCGCCCGTGTATGCCGGTCTCGTTGCCGAATACGCCGTAACCGGCCTCGCCGACGACGGCACTCTCTATACGTTCGCGGTATCCGCAATCAGTGCCCGGGGCAATGAATCCGGCAAGTCCGCGGCGGTAACGGCAAAGCCCGTTGTGTCCGACGCGGATCGTACACCTCCGAGCGTTCCGGTTATTAACATGGGACTTCCGCAAGCAAATGGCGTCGTTCTCATGTGGTCCCAATCTCCGGAGCCTGATCTTGCAGGATATAAAATCTACAAATCGCTCGACGGCGGTTCGACTTGGGATTCTGGCTATGCAGTCGGAATGGCGCCAATGTATTTTTACACGGGTTTGAAGGGCGGAGTCCCTTATACTTTCGCCATCGCCTCGGTGGACCAGAGCGGCAACGAATCGGCGAAGTCCGGGACCCTTACGGCGACTCCGATTGCCGGTCCGGACCGCACGCCGCCAATCGTTCCTAAGGGAGTAACCGCGATCGCTGGAAACAAATCCGCTTTCGTTACATGGGACGCTGTTACGGATGAAGATCTGCAAAACTATTACGTTTACGTAACGAATCAGACGACCCACGGCTTCATGCGATTGGATGCCGGGAAGTCCACCTCGTATCAAGTCTCGAATCTCACGAACGGGGTCGTATATGCCATTCAAGTCTCGGCAGCCGATAGCAGCGGCAATGAATCTTCGCGCTCATTGGGCGTAAACATTACGCCTGCAGGCGCAGACGTCATCCCTCCGGCAGTACCTTCCGGACTACGGATTACAGACGTGAGAAACGGGATGCTGTCCCTCGCGTGGACGGAGTCGCCCGATATGGATAAAGATCACTACAACGTATACTTGTCCACGGATAACGGTACGACTTGGGGCGCACCTCAGATCGCGCGGACGGCTGCATTTTTGGCAAGCGGATTAACGAACGGCAAGCGGTATACTTTTGCGGTAACGACCGTAGACACGAGTGATAACGAATCGGGCAAATCGTTACCGGTTAACGGAATGCCGAGCGCGTACACCGTACCGCAAGGCCTCATCGCAAGTCCGGGTGACGGCGAGGTGAAGCTGGGCTGGGACCCGATCAACGCGACCGATTTGAAGGCGTATCGAGTCTATATGTCGCGGGATGGCGGTCTAACTTGGAACACGGGCAATAACGCGGGAACAACGACTCATTACACCGCGCAAGGTTTGGAAAATGACCAATCGTACATGTTCGCCGTTACGGCCGTCCGTGCCGACGGAGCGGAATCGAACCGTTCGCTGCCTGTGACGGCGAAGCCGAGCGCAGTCCTTGCGCCGCCCGATCCGTCATCCGTAGCGCCGTCGCTACCGAATACGAACAACGTTACGTTCAAAGATAGCGTGAGCTTCCTCTACGAAGGCTCGAACCCGGTTCAGTTCGGGGTATTACCCGGAGCATTACGGCCGGAGCAAGTCAGTGTGATAACGGGCCATGTGTCCGACACCGCCGGCATGCCGATTTCCGGGGTGAAAATTACGGTGCTTAACCATAGCGATATCGGCATTACGGCGACCCGTGCGGACGGCGTTTTCGATATCGCGATTAACGGGGGCAACGGCGTTACGCTTCAATTTGAGAAGGACGGTTATATGACCGTTCAGCGCAAAGCGCCAGCCGATTGGAACGAGTTTCTGAATTTGCCGGAAGTCATAATGACCCCGTTCGATTCGAAAGTGTCGGAAATCGATCTTACGAGGGCAAGTGGCGTGCAAATGGCCGAGAGCAGCGTCGTTACCGATCAAGACGGCTCCCGTCAAGCAACGCTTGCATTCCTTCCGGGCACGACGGCAACGATGACCCTGCCGAATGGCACAACTCAGCAGTTGAATCAGCTTCATGTGCGGGCAACCGAATATACGGTAGGCGAGAAGGGCGAGCAAGCGATGCCCGGTGAAATCCCTGCAAGCGTTGCCTACACGTATGCGGTTGAGCTGTCAGCGGATGAAGCGGTCGCGGCCGGAGCGAGCAAACTGACGTTTAACCAACCGGTCTACGTGTACGTCGATAACTTCTTGAACTTCCAAACCGGAAGCATTATCCCGAGCGGATATTACAATTTGCAGCAAGGGGCTTGGGAAGCGGAGACAGACGGCATCGTCATGCAAATCATCGGCGTGTCGGGCGGGCTTGCCGACATCGATCTTAGCGGAGACGGCAGCGCCGAGTCCGAGGAGCGGCTTGCCGATTATGGCTTCACAAGCGAAGAACGGACCGCTCTCGCAGCACGCTACGAAACGGGAAAAACATTGTGGCGTGTTCCTGCGAACCATTTTTCACCTTACGATTACAATCAGAACGGCCTCGCTAGGCCAGATCCGCGTCTAATGCCGCCATCCGATCCGATTTCAGAACCGGGAAAAGGTACGGGCGACGGGAAGCCGGATCCATGCAATCAGAAAGGCTCGATCATCGGCTGCTACCATCAGACGCTCGGCCAATCGATTCCGATTACAGGCACGCCGCTTACGTTGGATTACAAAAGCGACTTGACTCCGGGCTACACGACCCGGGGAGAAATCGAGGTGCCTGTTACCGATGGAAGACCGTTGTCAGACAAACTGCTGATGGCAACCGTAAGGGTTACGGTTGCGGGCGTTACGATGGAGCAAACGTATGCGGTTTCTTCCATGACGAAAGACCTGAAGGCCAAATTCGTCTGGGACGGCAAAGATCGTTATGGACGCAAGCTCGTCGGGGAGCATCCGTATAAAGCGATCGTCATGTACCATTATCCGACTCAGATGTATATTGGACTTCCACCGTTCGCATCAGGCGGCGGCTCAGGGTCAGGTTCTGGATCGTCGGGATCTGGAAAAAGCTTTGGTAATACGATTACGATAGGCGCTGCGGGTTATTTCCGGCAAGGGCGCGATTCGGGGACACTGAACAGAGAATACGAAGGCTATTTGACGAGTCCGCAAAATCCTTACGAAGAAACGGGCATCGCAGGCTGGAAGCTAAGCAGTCAAGACCTGCTGCTCGACTTGGATCAAGGTTCGGCCGTGGCCGAAATGAACGGGCGAGAGCAAGACATTACGATTCCTGCGAACCCAGGGAACGTCGTCGGTCCGGACGGAAGCTACTACGTGAAGAAGGGTATTGACCTGTACCGCATCCGGCCGGATGGAAACGGCGCCGAGCAGGTCGGTACGCTCAGAGCCGATACGGACCAGCTGATCGCTTACGGTGCGGATGGCACGATGTATGCCAAAGATTCGACGACGCAAAACGTGTACCGTAAATATGCGTGGGATTCGACTTGGGTACTATTTGCAGGAAACGGAACGCCTCGGCCTTTAGGAACAAATGCGTACTATCCGGACGGCACGGACGCCAAGTCGATCAACTGGAGCATTCAGTTCCAGGACTACGAGGTCGGACCGGAAGGCAAGCTTTATTTCATCGACAACGGGGTTCTTTACCGCGTGGATGCTAACGGCATCATGTTCAACTATGAGATCGCAGACCAGACGTCCCGGGACGATAACTATCTCGGTCAAGGTGTCGGCGAAGGCTTATCTTCTAAGGAGAACATCGGTAAGGTGTACGCAGTAGAGATCGGGAAGGACGGCACGCTGTATGTGCTGCAGGCGCATTCTATTGCGCCGTGTAAGATAGGCTGTGGAAGCAAAGCCATTGTCGTCTCTCGGATCAAGGCTATTTCTCCTTCAGGAGAAATCCGCACGATCGCCGGCGCGCCGTTCGCCCCGAATTTCGAAAGCGAGAATCAGAATACGGCTTACAATTTGTCAGACGGCGTGAAGGCAACGGATGCCTACTTCTATACGCTAGGGTTCGAACGAGACGAGGAAGGCAATATCACCTTCGCCGAATATAACGGAAGTCACATGAACCAGACTTTCTACCAAATCGATAAAGCCGGTTATATTCGTAATTTTGACTCGTTCGGATTGGATAAAATGAAACATCTTGTCTCCGTTGCAGATGAAAAAAATCCGGAATACGTCAATCTTCAGTTGTTGCAGGCAGGTCCGGATGACCGTGTTTACTTCTTTGCGCAGACGAGAGGCAACCTGTCTATGGTTATGTACACGGGCACTAGAAAGGGCGCTTCTGGCGGAACGTATACGATTCCGGACAACAGCGGCATGTATGCGGGCGTTTTCGATCTGGAAAATGGAAGGCTGCTGCGGACGGTAAGTACACTGACAGGACAAACGCATTTTACGTATAACTATGACACCGCGGGACGGCTCGTCGCGATTCGAGACTTCAACGATCATACGATTACGATTCAACGCGATGCTGACGGAACGCCTTCCGCCATTGTTAACCCCTACGGGCAAGTAACTTTGCTGACAGTAGAGGACGGACAGCTGAAGCAGGTCACGAATCCGGCTGGGGACAGCTACAAGATGGAATATGACGCGAGCGGACTGATGCGCACCTTCACGGACCCTGAAAGCAACACGAAGAAATACGAGTACGACGCCAAAGGTTTGTTGACCCGTGCCGAAACGCCGCGGCAAGGCGTGAAGACGCTCGATCGCAAGCCGCTAGTTGGCGGGCATGAGGTTTCCGTAACAGATCCAGACGGCAACACGACCGTATACACGTATTTGAATCAATCCGGAATGACGACCATGCGTGTCACCAATGCCGACGGAGCCGTAATGACAGTTAACGATTATCCGTTGTTAACGGAAAAGTCGTATCCGGACGGTACTACAGCGTACATCGAGTACGCGGTCGATCCGCAGTTCGGTCAGCTGTACGCATCCAAGACGCGGACATTTATGCCGGATGGTGAACAGATCAGTCAGACGGTTACGCGCGACGTGAAGTTTGCGGATGCGAATGATCCGTTCAGCATCACGAACATCACGACGACAACCGATCTGGATGGCGCCGTTCAGAAGCAACAATACGATGCAGCAACGCGTACCGTAACGCTAACATCGGCTGAGGGACATCGAGTGCAGATTGTCATGGACGAATGGGACCGCACGATTCGCCAGGAGGAGCCGGGAACGGGAATTGCACCGGTGCTGTACTCGTACGACGAGCAGGGTAGACTCTTAAAAATCGAGCAGGGCGATATTTTCGTGGCGTACACGTACAATGAGCTTGGATTGGTCGATACGGTCACGAATTCAGCCGAAGATGTGAAAACCTACGCGTACGATGCAGCCAATCGCCTCATTCGGGTTACGACGGCGGGTCAGAAGACGTATCAATTCGGTTATGACAAGAACGGTAACCAGACGTCCATGACACTACCGAATGGGGAAGTGTATCGGCAAAGCTTCAACGCCGACGGTGATTTGGAGGGCATTAAGGTGGGTGATGAAAGCACCGGTCTCGTCATCAACCGCACGTTGGCATCGAACAAAGACGTATCCACCCTGTGGAGCGGGAGAACGGTTGATTACACGTTCGAAGGCAGCAACCTTACGGAAATCAACGACACCGATCTTCTCCGCACGATGACGTTTGCACCGGACGAGAAGCTGGGCAGGTTCACGAGCGTGAACAGTGTGACGACGAACGAATATGCCGATGAGCAAAATATTACCTTCGAATACGACGGAATGAACATCATTGCGATGACGTTCGATGGGGATGCGCAAGGATCATTTTCGTATACGAATAATGAATATGGCTTCCTCACGGGTGTCGAATCAACGGTCAATTCGAGTAAAGGAACATTCACCAAATCGGAACAGATCGCCTACGATGACGATTTCGGCGTGACAAAGCTTGGATCGTTCACGTACGGGTATAACGGCCCGAACGGACGTCTGGACAACTTGGACGACGGCAATATGCATGTGGCTTACGCGTATGACAATAGGGGGCGGATCGAAAGCCTCACGTACTTGGTAGGTGGCAGCCAAGTGTTCCGAGTCTCTTACGCGTATGATAAACGGAATTACGTTACTACGAGGACAGTCGTGAAGGCTGGCAGCACAGAGCAATTCGTGTACTCGTACGATAAAGACGGCCAGCTGACCGACGTTGCTCGCACCGTCAATGGGGTCGCGGGCGATTCCGAGCACTACGAGTACGATGCGAACAAAAACCGGACGCTGCGCGAGGTGGACGGCTCAGCTTCGTCGAGCAATCAGTACGGCGATTCCAGTGTGCTTCAGCATGTGGGAGATGTCGCCTACTCCTTCGATGCCGACGGATTTTTAACGCAGCGCGGGAACGATACGTTCCATTACGGTCCAAGAGGCGAGCTGCTCGTGGCGCATGCTAACGGAGATGACATCCATTACACGTACGATGGGATGGGAAGACTTGTCGCCCGTGAAGACGGTCAAGGGAAAACCCAGTATCTATACGGCAACCGGTACTTCCCGAAATCGGTCAGCGCCGAGGTCTCACCGGACGGTACAGTAACGTTCTACAGCTACGATGTCAACGGGACTTTGCTCGGTCTGGAGCGTAACGGTCAGCGTTATTATGTGATTGCGGATCAAGTCGGAACGCCGTTAGCGCTTCTGAACGAGTCGGGAGATACGGTGAAAACCTGGAACTACGACAGCTACGGCGTTCTCCTTGAGGATTCGAATCCGGACTTCCAACTCGCGATCGGATTCGCAGGCGGCATTACGGATGAAGATACAGGGCTGTTGCGGTTCGGCGCCCGCGATTATGATCCGGCTAGCGGCCGCTGGACAGCTCGAGATCCGATCTTCCTCGAAAGCGGTCAGGCGAATCTGTATGCGTATGTGAACAACAACCCGGTCATGTCGAATGACCCTTGCGGCGAGCTTTGCGTAGGCGGATCGCTCTATTCCGGCATCGGCGGCGGCGGGAAGGTTTGCTTCGATAAGGACGGCTGGGGCGTTTGCGGTGAAACCGGACTTGGGCTTGGCGGAGGGATTGATATGTCCCCGGTCGAGACCGTTCCCGGCACCTATACTTCTGCGGAGATCAGCGTCAAAGTCAAGCTCGGGGCTGCAAGCATCTCGGTAGGCCATGAGTGGAAGCGGGAAAAAGGGACGCCGTGCCTTCAAGGATCGTGGAAAGGGGCGGTAGGCTTGGGGCCGTTTGAGGTCGATCTATTCTCTCCTCAAGGCTCAAAAATGTCCGGGATGCCAGGCGATATGAGTGAAACGGCCGCAGACCTTATTGGTAAGTCCAATCAAGATTACAAAGAAAACGGATGGAATTTGAAGAACGGAATAGAAGGTACGGCCAAGTTAACAGGATGTAAGTCGTTCAAGTATTAATCCGGTAAAGTTCGTAAGACCGGGAAGAGCCGCATGGGCACTTCCCGGTTTTTTTGTGCGCTTGGCTGCGTGTCGTGTCGTAGTATCGGCTTTCTCCCCGGATTTTCGACGAATCGGGGAGAGACCTTCATAAACTTAAGAAAAATTTTAAGTTTTTCGCGTTTCTTTTTAAGTTGTTTTCTTTAATCTTAAGCTCAGTTAGAGTTGGGAGGAAGACAACGATGAAGAAACGGTTGTTCGCGTTGGCGACGCTTTTGATATTAACAGGTTGCAGGATCCAAGGACTCGATAACGAACAAAATGATCCGATAGTAACCGGCGAACAAGACAAGGTGGAAGCTCCGGCTCAGACACCAGTTCAGACACCGGCTCAGACACCGGTTGAAGTCGGCTTTTCGATTCACGTAAAGAAGGAGCAAATCCACGAAGGAAACTTGCTGCTCGTCAACCGGGTCCACGCCGTTCCTCCGGAACAAGGTGGAGAGCCGGCCGTGAATCTGTTCGAGCACAAAGAACTGACGAAGGGTTTCGGCTTGCTCGACGACTCCGTGCGATTGTCGCCGGACATGACACAAAAGTTCACGGAGATGGTGAGTGCCGCGGCTAAAGACGGGGTCGACCATTTTCTGATCAGCAGCGGCTACCGGGATGAAGACGAACAAAACGAGCTATACGAGCAAATGGGCGCCGAACGCGCAATGCCGGCTGGACACAGCGAGCATAACCTTGGCTTGTCCCTTGATATCGGATCGTCGTTGACCGAAATGAATCAAGCGCCCGAAGGCAAGTGGTTGGCCGACAACGCCTGGAAATTCGGTTTTGTTCTGCGTTATCCGAAAGACAAGACAGCCGTTACCGGAATCATGTACGAGCCTTGGCATTTTCGCTATGTCGGATTGCCGCACAGTGCCGTCATGCAGGAGAAAAATTTGACGTTGGAGCAATATTTGGCGGATTTGAAAAAACATTCGATCCTGACGAAGTTCGGAGGCCAAACGTACGAAATCTTTTATTTTCCGATCTCCGAGAATGAGAATATCCGGGTACCGGTCTCCGGCAGCTACGAGATTTCCGGCAACAACGAGGACGGCGTCATCGTCACCGTCGATACCGGCCCCGAAGGGGAGGATCGTCCATGAAGCAACCCGTTTCGATAAAAGCTGTTGCCGTCTGGACTTTTGCAAAGACTAAAGATAAGCCTGGAAAATCCGCGCTTAATCGCGCAAAATATCGAACGGGGCAATCTCATCCCCTTTCATGAAATTTCCGCCGCGCTGAAAAATCGCACGGATCATCGCATGCTTAACTTTGTCGGCAATATTGCCGCGTTCGTGCCGCTGGGCATGCTGCTTCCTTTCGTTTTCAAAAACAACCGCTTGGCTCTGACTCTAACGGTATTGTATGCGTTCGCCTTAAGCCTGCTTCTGGAAGGAACGCAAGCGGTGCTCTCCATCGGCAATTTCGACGTCGACGATCTCCTATTGAATGCCTTCGGCGGCTGGCTTGGCTGCATCCTTATCCGTATCACGACTTTAGTCAACGCCCATTTTTTATCGCTCTCTAATTTGCCAGAGTAACACATCGGCCTCACCTACAATATGATAGCCTAGAAATCTAAAGAGGTGAGCCAATGGCTGTCGTAAAAGCAAGGCAACAGGATATTGATATGTTGGCCAGGTTGCTTCGAGCAGAAGCCGAGACCGAAGGCGAAATGGGTATGCTCCTTGTTGGAAATGTTGGCATTAACCGTATACGAGGTAATTGCTCCGATTTTAAAAATATCCGGACAATTCCCCAAATGATTGAGCAACCGCATGCTTTCGAAGCGTTGCAACATGGTATGTACTATCAAAGTGCAAGAGATAGAGAACGCCGTCTGGCGCAAAGGGCTGTAAATGGCGAGCGGAATTGGCCAGGCAAATTCTCCCTATGGTATTTCCGTCCGGGATCGTTCGATAATCCCGGACCCTGTCCGCCAACTTGGTATAACCAGCCGTTCGTAGGACGATGGAAGAAGCACTGTTTTTATGAACCGACCGCGGAAGAATGCGAAGGAATCTATAATACGTTATGACTTTGTACACGATATCACTGAACTCACAGAAGCTTGAGAAATCAAGCTTTTTTTTGTTGTTATGGAATAGCAGGCTTCACGGATGTCGTGGAGGGGACGGTGTACACAATCCTTATCCGGCTTGAAAAAAACAAGTTAGTGGAGATTACCAAGAAACCCTCCGACATGGGACCTCCACGAAAGTTTTTTGCGATCAACGACGCTGGGCGTGAGGAGCTGCGGAGGTTCTGGGAAAGATGGGAGTTCATATCATCAAAAATGAATGAATTAAAGGAGAAGATACAATGAATATTTGGGAAAAAATTACGGGCAGCGACATGACGAAAGAGATGAAAAGTTTTGAATCGCGCGTCAAAAAGCTTCCGGCTGATTATCAAGCGGCATGGGCACAAATCAATGCCTATCTGTGGCCGCACTCCGATTTCACCGGTCGCAACCTTATGCCAATTCTGGACGTTGCGGCTTTCTGCGACGATCTGATCAACGATTCAAAAACTTACGCTGACATCTATCAAGAGTCTGTTGACCAAGAAGTTACCAAGGCCTTGAAAAAGGTTACGGATAAAACAAAGTAATGGGGGATATGCCGAAGATTGATTGGTACATAAACCACCTCAAGGTGTCATCTTTTGTTTTAATTTAGTGGTATATGAAATATAAGAAAATAAATACTTCTGAAAGTAATTTTTTCTATTAAACTCCATAATTTAATCTATTATTCTAAAAAAATTTGCGAGTTACGCTCAAATAGGATTGCGGCCGCTGTCCAAAAGATGGAAAAGGAGAGCTGATATCAATATGATAAATTTAATGAAAAGAGTGATGGATAACAGTTTGAAATTGAGTGCGGCCTTATTTGTATTCGCATGCATCGGCTTCATTGCAGCATGCAACGACGCTCATGCCGCATCGGCCAACAATGTCGTCCAAGCGCATAACTGGTCCGCCAAGAGCGGAACGGTAAACGTTGAAACCGGTCTAGCGCCCGATGGGAACTCCATCGGCGGAATTACAGCGGGAAGCTGGACTCGTTATGACAATGTGGACTTCGGTGACGGTACATTTAATACATTCATGGCAACCGTCGCTGTACCTAATGCATCGGCAGGAAAGCCGATACAAATCCGTTTGGATACCGCCACTGGAACGCTTATTGGCACGCTCACGGTTGCAGGTACAGGCAGTTTTAGTGATTTTAAAGAAGAATATGCGCCAATCAGCAGCGTCACTGGTATTCATAGCGTTTATCTTGTGTTTCCTCAAGCAGCGCCAGCAAATATTAACTGGTTTGTTTTCGGTAAAGATCCAACTCAAGAGACTCCCGCTCAAAAACAGCAACGGATGCAGTGGTTTACGGATGCGCGATTTGGACAATTCCTTCACTGGGGGGCCTATTCGAAGCTTAAGGGACATTGGGCATCATGTCTAGATGCGGAATGGATCAAGAAACAATGCAATATTTCCGACAGTGATTACTTGGCCAATGCCGTACAACCTTTTAACCCTATTAATTTTAATGCGGCGACATGGATTTCTACCATTAAGAATGGTGGAGCCAAATATCTCGTCGTCACTTCGAAGCATCATGATGGCTTCAGTATGTTTAACACCAATGTGAAGGACTTTACGGGGTATGACATTGTGCATGCGAGTGCTTATGCTCAGGATCCGCTGCTTGCTCTGTCACAGCAGGCCAAGAGCCAAGGCATTAAGTTCGGCGTATATTATTCGATCTGGGACTGGCATAACGTGAATGTAAAAACAGATACGCCGACGAGTGCTCAAAAAACGTTATATTTATCCGAGATGAAAGAACAGCTTCGCGAAATCATTCAAAATTATTCTCCAGATCTGTTATGGTTCGATGGGGAATGGAACGACTGGTGGACTGCGCAGGATGGTCAGACGCTCTACAAATATTTGCGTACGTTGAAGTACGATATTATCATTAATGACCGAGTCGGTAAGAGAGGCGGTACCGACGGGGATTACGCAACACCCGAGCAATCCATTCCCTCCGGAACCCTTAGCCGTATATTTGAAAGCTGTATCACGATGAACGATCATTGGGGATACGTCGATTATGAAAGTAATTACAAAACCGCTAAGACCATGATCTCGAACTTAGCGCAAAATGCATCCAATGGCGGAAATCTGCTGCTGAACGTGGGTCCTACGGACTTGGGTCAGTATCCACAGCTAGCCATTGATCGAATGAATACGATCGGACAGTGGTTGAATGTCAACGGAGCCAGCATCTATGGAACCACGGCATCCGTCATCGGCACGATAGACAATGGCTACAGCACGACGAAATCAGGTAAAGTTTACTTGCACATTATCAATTGGCCAGCCAACAATAAGATTACCGTGCCTGCCGTAGATAACACGGTAAATAAGGTGTATATGATGACGAATTCAGCATCCAACTTGACTTACAGCGTGAGCGCGGGTCAAATGACGATTAATTTGCCTGCCGGGGCGACCGACCCGAACGATTCCGTCGTCGTTATTGAAGTTAACGGTCAGCCTGTACGGACCTACAGTCCACCGAATACGTTCGTGAACGATTCTTTATTGAGCTATTTCGGATCTTGGACGACTGGGGCTAATCGAGGATACGGCGATTATCAAAATGACGTTCATTCAACAACAACGAACGGCGACTCGGTCGAGTATACGTTTACCGGGACAGGCGTCAGTTACATTACGGAAAAGAACAGCGATCAAGGGAATGTCGATGTATATGTGGACAATGTCTTCCAACAAACCGTCAATACTAGCAATCCTAGCCGCCTTGCCCAACAGACGGTTTATAACAAAACGGGTTTGAGTCAAGGCCAGCATAAGATCAAGCTGGTGAAAAAAGACGGCAATTATATGCTTATCGATGCGGTGAGTATCGAAACGAAGGTCAACAATTCAGATGCAACTATCTTTTATCAAGGAGCGTGGAGTGGAAGCGGCAATCGTGGTTATGGTGACTATATGGACGATGTTCAATATAGTACCACAAACGGCAATGACGTTACCTTCAGCTTCTATGGAACGGGTATCAGCTATATTACCGAGAAGAACAGTGACCAAGGAAACGTAGATGTTTATTTGGATGGCGTATTTAAGCAGACTGTTTCGGCTAACAATGCTTCCAGACTCGCTCAGCAAACGGTATACAGCGTCAGCAATCTGCCAGCGGGTCTGCATACGATCAAGTTGGTTAAGACTAGCGGAACCTATATGCTTGTTGATGCATTCTTGATCAAATAATACTAGCGGCATAGCAGACGAGCCGTTCATTATCCCAGTCCGGGAATGAACGGCTCGTTACTGTGTAGTGGAGTTTATTGTCGCCATACGGGCGGAAACCGAGACAGGCCTCTATTTGTCCGCATATGAATGAGTGTGAACAAAGGAGTGATCGACATGGGATGCAATAGGATCGGAAAAGTGATTATCGTGGTCAATCATGGAAACGTCGTGATTGGAAAAATAGGAACGATCGATCCGACGACTGAAGACACCGTCGAGCACGGCGCCGGATCTGACGTGTTTAGCGATCAGATCCGCGATATCGTAAACGCCGTTCGCGACGAAATCAGTTCGATCGAGCTTCCGAAGTGGCGGGGCAAGAAAGGCTAGTAGCGGAAAATATAGTCCGGTTCAAGTCCGCGTGAATCGCGGGCTTTTTTATTTATCGACGGTTTGTTTGCGGAGTGGTAATTAGCAAAACGGCACCCGAGTAAATACGGCCGCCGTTTGTTTGAATACATTATTTTTGAACCACAGGCACCCAAAATTCAGCAACCGGAATGGAAGAGGGGCATTCTTTCGCACCATCTTTCCAATCAATCGAGAGCTGACCGCGCAGAGTTTCCGAGAAGCGTTGTCGCGGCTGCTATCGAGCGTTCAGGCGGTATTTGCCAGTATTGCAAGAAGGTTTCCTGCACTACAACACACCACGTCAAGGGACGCGGCGGAAGAGATGGGCGCGGAGTCCTCTCAAATGCCTACCGCGTTTGTGGTAAGTGTTCGATCCAGTCGGCGGAAGAAGCGCAAAAGCAACGTATGGAGCGCATTTACCCCATCTTAGAATTGCTGTCTGTTGCGGCTGGAAGATCATTGAAGGCAGGCGAGATTCGCTTAATCGATGGTATGGATGATCGTGAGGTTGCCGTATTTGCAAAGCTGATGTCGGATGTCGTCTTGTCAGAGGCAATTGACACTATTTTAACGGGAAATAAAAGAAGGAGATAGAATTTTCATTCTTTCTCCTTACTGAATCACCTTTGACGATTCAAATTTTCTATTTTATGGCCGTTGTAACTTTGCAAATTCTGATTAACGTACATGCCATCCAATCTTTGCCCCTGCCAGCCGCTTCCTTGCCAACCTGGTGAGTGATGATGCATGTGGTGATGGAAGTGGTGTACATGAATTACATGATGTGGCGCTTGATGAAAATGGTGATGTGGGACATCAGGGGGACCAAGTGCCATTGGTTGACTCCTCCTTAATTTTGATGATACCAACCTATTCACACTAACAAAACCATGAAGCTTGCCCTAATAAGTTGGGCGCGAATATAGGCTTTTATGCCGGGAGGCAATAAACACTATGGTAGGGTCTAGCCCAAGGAGGATATGCAACTTATCATCGATGACATCTTACCAACTGTCCTGATCGATGGTCGGGAGTATCGAGCAAGCAACATCCGCTATAACGGCATCGTCCAAACAATTTCGGCGATCCTCACACAAGTTTGTCGATTGTGGGATAACTGCAGTAATACATGGTCGGGTTTGACATCTAAAATAGTGCCCTCGATAGCCCCACAAGTGGTCTCAAAACACACGACGGTATCGAGATCTATAAGGAAATGTGGGATTCTGCAGTTGCCGGCAAGAGCGACTATGATGCTTTATTCTTCCCGTGGTTCGATATGCCTGATTACCGCATGCCGGTTCCGGACGACTTCAAATTAACGAAAGATGAGCTCGAACTAAAGGAAAAGTTTAATCTTGATGACGAGCAGTTGCGGTGGCGTCGATACACGATCCGGAACGACTTCGACGGAGATGAAAAGCATTTCCGTCAAGAGTATCCCTCCACGCCAGAAGAAGCATTCCTCGTCACCGGCCGGACCGTTTTCAATCAAGACAAGCTTGACGCGATGACACATCACACCAGAGCCGGAAAGCGGTATGAGATCATTCCGTCACCTGTTGAGGGAGAAGCAAACGAATGGACGAAAGTCGAACTGGTCGAGGACGAGCGAGGAGAGTTGGAGATATTTAATGATCCAGATCCGGATTTGGAGTATTGCCGGTCACAGCGTAGTCAATACGTTGCTCAATGTTACGTTTTACCCGAATCTCTACTACCACGACAATTATAATGCTGAAGCTGGACATAACGAGACAAAGCCCGGGTGGCCAACGAACCTAAATACGCGTCCGATCTTGGTTGACACTTTACGCGAAGGCATACCGGAAAACATCTGGAAGATCAATGATGCCAATCTATTAATGGAGATGAAAACCTTCGTTAAGAACTCGAAAGGTAAACCGCAGGCGATGGGTAAAGGTACTCCTGGAGGCTGTAAAGATAACCGGGTGTTTGGGTACAGCATAATGCAACAGATGAGAATACGCCGGCCGCCGAGCAACAAGCACGTCATGACACCTATGATAGGTAGTGTAGTGATAAAAAGATCGTAATATGATGCAGAAAATTTCTTCCTAGTTCCAAATCCAAATATTCCATTTACAAGTATAAATGGTATATTCAAATTGTAAAAAACTTTAATTTGAAAGAAGGAATGAAAAATGGGAAAAATCAGGGCGTCGATCTATCTATCTCTGGACGGAATCATGGAAGAGCCGGGGGTTTGGCACATGCCTTATTGGGATGATGAAATGGCCAATTTCCAAAGCGAAGTGTTCTACCCGAGCGACGCGCTTCTTCTGGGGCGTGTTACTTACGAAGGTTTCGCCGCAGCGTGGCCCAAGATGAAGGGGGAGGGTGCCGACGAAATGAATGCCATGCGCAAATATGTGGTTACCACCACGCTGGAAGAACCCCAATGGAACGCCAGTTTCATCAAGAACAACATTGTAGAAGAAGTGATCAAGCTAAAGCAGGGAACGGATCATCAATTTCTGATCTATGGCAGCGGTCGATTGATTCGCACCTTGATGGAGCACAATCTGATCGACGAGTTTCACTTTATGGTCCATCCGGTAGTATTAGGCAAGGGCAAACGACTCTTTACGGAACAGGATCAAAGAGACTTGAAGCTGGTAGGCGTTAAGACAACGTCAACGGGTGTGGCCATTTTATCCTATCAACCCGCAAAATGAGTTGAATAAGCAGGCGTAGGTCAAAATTAGTAAAAAAATCCGTAGTAATACCGCAATTTAATAATATTATAGTTTAGATGGATAAGAATGAGCGCTGACCTAATTGGTTGGCGCTTTTTGTATATCTTCGATCGGAGTGATGTAAATGGACGAGGCGAAGGATGCAGATCTCTTTAACGACACGGCAGCTAAATCATTCTTACGAGGTCACGAGATTAAACTTATAAATGGTGAATGGGTATATTGCGATACTAAAGAACCAACAGCACCCAATTACAATAACAGGCCGTGCGGTCACTGTGAGAAGGAGCAAACCAAAGAAGGTCATGATGGATGTCTTGGAACACTAAGAGGAGTTATGAACGCTTGTTGTGGCCACGGACAAAGAAAAGAAGCTTATGTTCAATTTTTAGATGGCTATAGCGTCCACGGTGAAGATGCCATAACAATATTAAACATCCTGCGATGTGAGATAGAAAGGCGGTGAAATCTTGAAATGGTATCAGCGTCAACTATATAGACTGGCCATGTCTGTCCTTCCAGAATCCATCAAGCAACAAATGATGGGTACGGGCCGCATCACGGTTGCGAAGAACGCAAACCATTGGAACTTCTTTAATTGGCTGCCGAAGAAGTACCAGCAAGCCCACAACATAAATCTAACAAAGCTCCAAAGCTATACAGCTGAGGAACTTCTCGAGTTGCTGATATCGGTCCATCCTGACGTATCCCATGCGCTGTACACCTATCTCCGAATGGGCAATACAGGCATGACGATCTCGGCAAAGAAACGAACTGGGAGCGACGACAAAAGCGGTCAACGGACACTGGATGAACTCAAGGAAATGCTCAATACTCCACTACTGGCTGGTTGAGGTTTATGACTTTAATACGGATGAGTTTCGTTATTTGCCTGTAGTAATGCTGCGGGATTCAGCTTTTTCCGAGCAGGAGATGAAGTGGACCGAGCAAGAGATTTTAAGCAAAAAACGGCAACGCGCACGGGAGGCCAATCTCGTTGTGAAGCTTGATGCGACTGGAATCCAGCGCTTCAAGCGCATGCACCCGCCGGGGATTAGTTTATCATTTACAGGGATGTTTCAGTCTAGCGGTATTTTCAACGTTCAGTTGGACGTGACCGATGGCGAGGTGCTGGCTTATTATGCGGATTGGCTTTTGTTTTTGGGGAAAGGGGTCGTGTTTGATCGGATTCCCGATGAGCTGCGCAAGATATTGGAAGAGCGTTTGGCCCATTTAAAGCTGTAGCCGAGTAGTATACGTGAAATACAGAGATGACTCCTTCATCCAAGAGGAGTTGTCTTTTTTGTTTGCCTTTTTTCCAGTGTTATACATACTCCTATGCAGAGACGGCACACTAAGCAGAAAGAAGGTTGGGAGGACCGCAAGTGTCCAGATTCAAGTGGCTCCGCAAATCGATGAAATTTCCTATACCGCATAACAAAACGCTCGTCAGAACGCAACAGAGCAACGAACTGAGCGACGAACAGAGCAAAGCACAGGTTGAAATCGGCTCTGACATCGGTTCCCGGATTGCCTATTTGCGGCGCAGATTCTCGGAGAGCTCGGATGTTGTCTACCATACGTTAATAACGCCGTCCGGCCTGTCCTGCGCACTTATTTATATTAAAGGCATGATCGATCAATTAACGGTGGAACAATCCGTGCTTAAATCGTTGGCTGACATCGATCCCGGGATGAAGGACGAAGAGCTGTACGCCATGCTATTCGCCAGTAAGCAATTGCCGATAGCGAAGCAGACGATTTGTGATTCGATGACCGATGCGGAGAGGAGCATTCTGGACGGGAACCCTGTGCTGATGGCAGACGGCGAGCCGAGAATGCTCAGCCTCTCCATAAGCTCGACCAAGCAGCGTTCCATCGACGAGCCGCCGAATGAATCGGTCATTCGAGGGCCGCGCGAAGCTTTCATCGAGGACCTTGAGACGAACATTACCCTGATCCGAAAGCGGCTGAAGACGCATCGATTTACGGTCGAAACGATGCATTTCGGCAAGGAAACACACACGGCTGTCGCGCTCGTCTATCTATCCGGCGTATGCAAGCAGGAACTTGTCGACGAAGCGAAGAAAAGGCTGTCCTCCATAGAAATCGACGGTGTGCTCGGTTCCAGTTATCTTGAAGAATACATCGAGGACAATCCGTATTCGCCTTTCCCGCAAATGCAATATACCGAACGCCCGGACGTCACTTGCGCCGCGCTACTGGAAGGGCGCTTCGCGCTAATCGTCGACGGCACGCCGATTATTATTCTGGCGCCTGTAACGGTATTCATGCTGATGCAGTCCGCCGAAGATTACTATCAGCGTTATATCGCTGCATCTTGGATTCGGTTGCTCCGCTATTTTTTCCTGCTGATTTCGATTTTGCTACCATCCTTTTACATAGCGATCACGACATTTCACCCGGACATTATTCCGGAGCGTCTCTTGGTCACCGTCGCCGCCGCAAGGGAAAGCGTGCCTTTCCCCGCCTTATTGGAGGCGTTCATCATGGAATTGTCCTTCGAAGCCTTGCGGGAAGCGTCATTACGCATACCGAAGGTAATCGGTCAAGCCGTCTCGATCATCGGCGCGCTGATCATCGGAACCGCTGCGGTGCAAGCCGGCATCGTCTCCGCCAGCATGGTCATCATCGTCTCCATGACCGGCATCGCTTCATTCATTATCCCGCACTACGATCTAGGGCTCGCTTTTCGGCTGATACGTTTCCCGATTATGTTGCTTGCCGGGTTATTCGGCTTGTTCGGCATCGCCTGCGGCATGATCCTGCTGTACTTCCACCTCATCGAGCTGCGGTCGTTCGGCCTTCCTTATCTGGAACCGCTCACGCCGCGCAATAAGGGCGACCTGAAAGACGTGTTCGTCCGCGCGCCATGGTGGGCCATGAAGTCAAATCCGTCATACTCGGGCGCGAACAAGAACGGGCAGCGCTCCGGCGGCCGGAACTGGGCTACGGACAATGAAGAGGAGGAATGAGTGCGATGAAGACATCGACGATTCGCATACTCAGTACCGGTGTTCTCGTTATCGCCATGGCCGCAGCGTTGTGCGGCTGCTGGTCAAGCGTCGAACTCAACGAACGGGCGTTTGCTCGCGTCATGATATTGGACAAATCCAAGGACGGCATTGAACTTACTCTCGGCTTCCCGCTGCCTAACCGCATAAGCGGAGGCATTACAAACGGATCTTCAGCATCGACTGAGCCGCCGTTCGCGCTCGTTACGAAGATTGGCCGCGACCTCGGAGAAGCTTACCGGCTCATTCAGGCCGATTTGTCGCGTCAGATCACCTTTGGCCAGCTGCGGAACATTCTGATCAGCAAAGCATTCGCGCAAAGCGGGATATATCCGATCGTCGATTTCCTGATGCGCAATACGAGCATTCACATTAACGCCAACTTGTATGTGACCGACGGTCCCGCGAAGCAAATAGGCCGTATTCCGCTCACCTTCGAGCGGTTTCTTACCGATATTTTGACCGCGTATGTGAAACAGCAAACTACGTTGAGGACAACCGTTAAAGACGTATTAATGACCACGACGACAGGAGGGGATTTCGTGCTTCCTATGCTCGTATTCGGCGGGTTTGGCGCTGAGTCGGAGCGCGGGGGACAGCATTGGATGGGAACGGATGGGGCTGCCGTGTTCCGGCAGGGGAAGCTCGTGGCGCAGCTCAATTCCCAAGAAACGAGGGCGGCCTTGTGGATCATGGATGAAATTGGGATTGTCGTCATGCGGGTCAAATCTCCATCGGACGGCAAGATAATCAGCTTTCAGCTGTTTAGCAATGAATCGCGTATCAAACCGGTTTTGAAAGGAAACCAGATACGGTTCGTTATCTCCTGCAAAGGTTCGGCGAAAATCATTGCCAGCGAATCTGCATTGGATGTCACCGACCGGAAGAACCTCGCGACGCTTGAGCAGCGGGTCAATCAGTCATTGAAGGAGCGTATTCTCCGTACCGTATCGCAGACGCAATCTGAGCGATCGGATGCTTTCGGATTTGGACAGCTGATTCGGTGGCGGCAGCCGAAAACTTGGAATCGGATTAAAGGCAACTGGCGGGACATCTATCAGAAACAAGTCGCCGTCGATGCCGATGTCGCGATCCACATCAAATGGTTCGGCGGCGCGCAGAAACCGATCTGGAATATCGATCTATCCGACAAAGAGGTGAGCGGATGATCGCCGTTATCGTCGTCTTTGGTTGCATCGCGTTTTTCGAATGTCGGTACCTCCGTCAGCATCATCGGAGCAAGCGCACGATTCGCATTGTCCTCGGTATGCTCTCGCTACTGTGGCTGCTCGTGTTTGCAGTCGCCATGGCGCGGAGCCGTTTCTTGCTGGGTCCGGCGATCGCAAGCCTGTTCGAGCCGTTGCAGCGGCTGCTATTCATAACTTGATGAAGGAGACTGGACAATGAAGACCATTACGCAGTTCCAAGTGTATACGCTGTTCACGCAGTTTCTCTTCTCGACGGCGATCGGGTTCTTCATCGGTCCGATCGTCCGGATGGCCGGTTTCATGTCATGGATCAGCGTCATCATCGGCTGCGGGATCGGTTTGCTATTAGGGTTCTTCACGTATCGGCTTCTTCTGAAGAGACCCGATGAGTTTCTCGGCATATACGGCAAAGAGATCGTTGGCAAATGGCCTCATTATCTCATCGTCGGCATCGCCATCCTGATTAATCTGTATATGGCCGCGTTAATTCTTCGCGAACTGACCGATTTCATCGTGCAAATTTATTTGCCAGGGACGCCAGGCTGGGCGGTCGCTTCATTATTCGGCATCTGCATCGCTCGCGGCACGCGTTCGGGCCCTGTCAGCTTCTTTCGTGGTGCGCAGGGACTATTCCTCTTCAGTGTCATTGCCGTCTTTTCGTTCCCGCTGTTCTCCGTCACCCAAATCGACACCAACAAACTCGCGGCATTACTGACAGATTTCCAGCCGCATGGGATATGGGAAGGTGCGATTCTGTCGGGCGCACTCTTCGGCGAAATGACGTTTATCATCTATTTGATGCCTTACTTTAAACACAAGGAAAATACGTTTCGAACGCTCATGTGGGCCGGCTTGACTGCCGCAATCGTCACGATTGCGAATATGATTGCCGTACTTCTCTTGTTCGGTTCCGATCTTACGGCCGGCTTGACGTATTCAACGCTTGAATTGATTCGGTACATGAGAGTAGGCTCTTTTCTGGAAAATCTCGATCCGATGCTGATCGTCTTCTGGCTGTTCAGCATGCTGCTGAAGATCGGACTGTTCCTGCTAATAGGCACCATGCTGATCGCCCACGTATTCGGCCTGAAAGACCATAAGCCCTTTTCCTTCGGCATGGCCGGCGCCATGATTTTCCTCTCCATCCTGCTCTTTGATTCGATGGCCGATATCGAGAGGATCACGAATCACAGTGAATCCGCCATTCTTATTCTGAAGGCTTCGCTACCGACGCTTTACTTTCTCATAGACTGGCTGCGCTCCAGAAATGGGAGAAGCAGAGGCAGACCTTCCCAGATTCAGTGACAGGCCGAGCTCTTTGAACAAGATTCCAACTACCTATTTCACCTTCGTCAGAGGCTCTAAATGTAGCCGCACTTTTACATTAATCTTCATTGTAGACCAATGTCGATCCCATGTATCTCTGGTTATTGGTTTGGAGAACGGTTTAGCAGTCAACGCCCCGATTTGAAGGGGGTCAATCTGCAATTTTTGCATTTGGGATAGCAAGCGGATGACATTCTCCTCCAAGTACCGTTCGATTTTTTGTGTGAGAGCGGCATATTGGAAGTTATCCTCGATTCTTGCGAGCGAATCCAATTCATCAATTCTTCCCTTCACGTCGATTTCGATGGACAGGGAGGATAAATCCGGGGCTAGTTTCTTGCGGGTATGCGCGCGAATATGGCCTAGCGTAACCGCGAGGTCAGGAAGGACTAAGTATCGTACGTATCGATCCCTATACAACAATTGGCTGATTTGATCGTTCTTTCCTCGTATCTCCGCAACCATTCTGTCCCGGTCGAAAAATGCGGTGCCTTCGTACAGGAACTGTTCGCCTTCCGCGCGAAATACGGGTAGCTGGGGATCGGAAACATGTGAATACAGCATTTTCATAAACTGGTGCAAATTTACGACAGTAATTTCACCTTGTTTTTTCTTCTCGTAATGTTTGAACATGCGATAAAGGTAATAATCGATATTATCTGTTTCATCCAAGTGTTTGGCGAGGAATTCATTAAAGTTGCCTTTCGTGATGACTAAGTACAGCCGTTGCGAAATGTTCGGATCGGTCAGTACGGTATTGATAAGACGGGTCAGTCCCCGTTTCGCATAAGCTTCGTCCACGAACAGCAAGCGGATTTGACCGGCTTTCAGTTCATTATAATAGGTCAAATTAAACCCCTTATTGCCTTCATTCAATAGAGAGACCTTAAGGGTAAGGACTCGCTTCTTCTCCTTGATTAGAGGAGGGACGAGCGTGCTGATTGTTATCTTTCCGTCTTCTTCTCCTCCACCCTGTACGGACCAGAAAATGATCGGCGTGATTTCTTCGATCTTATTGTTTTCTGGTAAGGGGACGCAACCGCATGCGAATGTCAACATAGAAAACGATAACAGCACAAGCGTTGCTCGTACGAAGCGATTCATGACGTTGTCCTGGCTTTGCGCTTGATCGCGATCCAGACGAGGAGAGGCACTAGCAAGTAAGAGGCAGATCCTGTCCACATCTGCAGGTCGAGCCAAAAGGCCTGATCGAGCCCGGGCTCCCAAAACCATTTACTGATCGGAAGAGTGACGGCCATCGCCGCACAGCCGCTAACGATTAGCCCAATACGCGTAGTGCTTGTCCTCGTCTTGCCTAGCAAACGAGAAGCGCCATATATCATTAACACTAACAAGGCGATCGAGTAAAGGAAGCTGAACATATATGCCGAGATCAGGATAATATCGACCCTTTCGAATACAGGAGATTGCAGGTATCGCCCTATCTCCACGTTCGGGTATTTGATGGTTGGCAAGTATTTGGAGCCATAGAAGAGCAAGGTCGCAATGGAAATAAAGAGATACTCACCGACCGAGATGGCGTTAGCGATCGTCAAATATTTTAGCATTTTCCGTTGCGGATTCAGCCAGTATGAAATAGCGATTAAAAATTCAGGTCCGGATAACGACGAAAAAACGAGCAGAAGTGATTTCCATGCAAACGGCTCTGGGCCAATCGGAATGAGAGGGTATAGATCGTGAATCGAATTGGATTTCACCAAAAAAAACGGAATATACAATAAGAAGATCCAAATCGTTCCAATGAACACGACCGTTACGAACCGTACCATGTTTTCCATTCCAAACAGCGCCAAATAGCAGCTAAGGATAAAAGGAAACACAATGTGCCATTCTCGGCCCATAGAAGGAAAAACAAATTTCTGCATGATATCTGCATAACTGACTGAAATGAAAGAGATCTTGAGCAAAAGGAGCGGCAAGCTTGCCAAAGCTAAAATTTTGATGCCTGTTTTTCCGAATAGTCTTTCAAAACCCTGGTACCCTTGGGCAGAGTAGGAGGTTGCGAACCACTTGGATAGCATATATAGGCAAAATTGGGAGGCTATGCCCATTGCTACAATCGCCAATAACATATACGGTTGAACGAGGGCTGAGGGCATGACAATCATGTAATAAAGCATTTGAATCCTATTGGTGAGGAAGAGCGCGTAAAAACCGCTTTCTTGATGTGAGGTTTTTTGAAACAGCGATATAGTTTGCATGGGTTCATTTACTCCTTCGGTTTAATACGATACTTGTTCAAAGGACGCAATGCTTCAGGACGACTGCGCATCGCGTGTAACGGCCCTCGGACGAAGAGATCGACCCAATCTCTCCAATAAAACGGAGATACCGGCGCCAAGTAGGGCTGGTTCAAGGACGTAAGCCCGTTCAGATGGGCAAACATGCCGACGAGTCCAAGCAAGATACCGGGAACGCCCAAATAGGACGCAAGAATCAAGAATATGAATTGAAGCAGTAAACTGGATTTGGTGACCAGATAGTTTGGAACGAGAAAAGTGGTAATCGCCGAAATGCCTGCCAATACGATTAGCACTTTGCTTGCGAATCCGGCTTCTACCGCAGCTTGTCCTATAACGATTCCGCCAATTACCCCTAAGGTTTGGCTCGTTTTGGTCGGCATTCTTAGGCTGGCTTCCTTGATAATTTCTAGCGTAATAAGAATAATAAACGCTTCCCAGAAGGGGGATAGCGGCAGTTTGCTACGAGACTCGATGATTACATATAAAATTTGCAGGGGAAGCATTTGATAATGATGAGTCGTTAATGCGACGTAAAGTGGAATTAGAGTAATGGAAAGAAGGAAACTGAGATAGCGTAACGGCCTCAAAAAGCTAGCTACCAACCAGCGGTTTATATAATCCTCCGGCGACTGAAACAAGTGAAACAGCGTAATCGGAGCCACTAAGGCGAAAGGAGTGTTATCGACGAGAATGATCAATTTTCCGATGCCTAGTGAATACGCGCAGGAATCCGGTCGATCAGTCTGGAGATATTGAGGAAAGATGCTGTGATAATGGTCTTCCATAAACGCTGCAACATGTGAAGAGTCCAAAAATATATCGAAGTCGATGCTGGAAAGCTTATTTTTCGCGACCGCTACAAATTCTGGATTGGTTAGCCCGTCGATGTACATAAGGACTACGGTTGTTTGGGTTAAGGAGCCGACGGAGTATCTCTCTGTTTTGAGCGCTGTTAAAGGAATCCTTCTTCTAATCAGCAAGATGTTTTGCTCCAGCTGCTCGCTGAAACTGTCTTTTGGGCCGAACATTATTGTTTCCGTCTCTGAGGTTTCGATGGAACGGCTGAGCGAGTTGGGGAGCTTAATAGCGTGCCATCGCCCGCTGGATGATTCGTGAACTAGCACTGAACCCTTCATGAGATACTGGAGGGCTTGCTCCAAATTGGATAAGCGCGTAATTTTAGCGGTGGTCAGGCTTTTTTCCACCGAAATTTGGAATGATCGAACGAGAGGCTCAAGAATCGATTCGTTAAGACGCTCCTGATCGATTAAGGTTCCAATATAAATAAATGTCAAGCGAAGTCCGTCGGTAGTCTCTCGATCAATTATCTCCGCGTCCTCAATTAGGGCGAGGCGCTGCTTTAAAGCTTCTAAAGAAATTGCTGTCATCGTACACCCCCTGAATCAGCGCGCGCTGAGATTCCTTTATTATGCTATTCTGTATCGCGATTTAAACTAACGATTGGTAATCTTCTGAAATCTTCGAATCGAAAGAATGTAATTCACTCAGGCAACAGGTAGGAGGATGCCAAACTCAGCAATTATTCTCGGTTGCGGGCCGGTCGGTCTACTGGCCCAGAAATTTGCATGGCTCAAAGGCGCAAAAAGGGTAATCGCCATCGATCATGTGGATTATCGTTTAGAGCATGCTCGGAAGACAAATAACTTTTTTTTCCTATTCAATGAAAGAAGATTCCAAGAGACCCCGGAATGTCCTGCAATCGAGATTCATACATTAGGAATATCACTTCTTGTCCAAGAGAGGGGGACTACCGCGGTGCATTTGGTCATTATGGGCATTGGTACGACCGTTCCGAGTAATCGGCTGCACCAGCAAGATGCATTATTACGGCTTAAGGAAGCTTTGAATGACGATCCTGCGCTTTCAAGATGGGCGAATCGAATTTTCGCTCATTGCGGCGTAAATACGCGATTTACTTGTGAACCGAATTTGTTGGAACCTGCTGGTCAATGCCGGTATGTTCCCGCTTCACCTAATACCATGTTGCCCACTACGGAAGATCGAATGATGATCTATCGAATAGAGTCCGTGCCTCT
The DNA here is from genome assembly GCF_042655785.1 of Cohnella yongneupensis. NCBI lineage: Bacteria > Bacillati > Bacillota > Bacilli > Caryophanales > Paenibacillaceae > Cohnella > Cohnella yongneupensis. Next base: position 71,643 of record NZ_JBHSNC010000001.1, on the reverse strand, counting down.
GGCTAAGGAAGCTGCAAAGAAGGCGCTGGCTGACAGTAACGTTAGGCCAGACGAGATAACCCATCTGCTTACAGTAAGTTGTACTGGCATGTTCCTTCCCGGCATTGACGCCGAGCTTGTGTGGGAGCTGGATCTACCGGCAGACGTTATCCGAATTCCGCTTACCTTCATGGGGTGTGCTGCAGGATTGTCCGCTCTTCGCGAGGCTAGACGAATCGTTCTAAGTGATCCTAGCGCAAGAGTGCTCGTTGTCACTATAGAACTATGCAGCATTCACATCCAACCCTCTTTTGAAAAAGAGCATTTATTTACAGCGGCATTCTTCGGAGACGGAGCATCTTCTTGCGTAGTTGGAATGACGGATTCCCCCCAAAAAGGCGGGTTTACGATGGTTGAATCGGAAGCCATTCTATTTCCGGGATCCGCAGATAAAATGAAATGGACGATTGGGAATTATGGATTCCGTCTGCAACTTTCCCCACAAATCCCTCAGTTGATCGCCGAATTTGTTCCATCTGCTTTCAAATCTTTTTGGGGTAAAGATGCTTCGCCGGAATTGTGGGCGATTCACCCAGGTGGCAGAGCCATTATCGACACTTTGGAAACCGCATTTTCTCTTACCGGCTTGCAGACGGAAGCCAGCAGGTCCGTATTGCGGGATTACGGCAATATGTCTTCCGCCACGATTTTGTTCGTACTAGAGGAGTTAAGAAAGCAACAAGTTCGAACGAAAAACGATGCTGCAACTGGAATCGCATTGGCATTCGGTCCCGGTGTCACTGCCGAATTTATGCGGTTTACCTATCAAGCATGAGAGAAACTTTAGCGCAACGTTCCACGAAGCCCGAATGGATGGATGATTTCTCGCAAAACGGTGCCGAGCTTCAAGAAGCGTTAATCCATCTACGAAGATTGAATCGGATATTCGGAGCATCCGGTCCAGCGCTTTATGGGGTTAAGCAACTTTGGGATGACGCTGGGCGTCCGAATCACTTAACGTTGCTGGATGTCGGTTCAGGCTCCGGCGACATCAATCAGAGCATATTACAATGGGCGCATAAGCTGGGAGTTAAGATGAAGGTAATCTTGGCCGATGTCACGGAGGAGGCACGGATCGAATCAGAACGGCTTTTCCGTAATGATTCGCGTGTGACGTTCGTGAAATGCAATGTATTTGACCTGCCTGCTTGCCATGCGGATATTGTAACAGCATCTCAGTTCGCTCATCATTTTCCTTCGGAAAAACTCCCCCAGCTGACTAAACGTATGTTGGAGATTTCGCGGTACGGTATCGTAATCAATGACATTCATCGGCATTGGTTGCCTTGGACGGCAGTATGGGTCTTCACGCGGTTGATCTCTAACAATCGATATATCCGTCATGACGGACCGTTATCCGTTGCCAAAGGCTTTCGTCGCATAGATTTTCGGAAACTTGCCGGACAGCTCGGAATTTCAACGATGAAGATCAGTTGGAGACCCTTGTTTCGTTATGCCGTCATCATACCTAAACAACAGGAGGGGGCAACGGATGTACAAGGAAGCTGATGCCGTGGTGATCGGAGCTGGCGTCGCGGGCAGCAGCATGGCATATGCATTGGCGAAAAAAGGCTGGAACGTCGTCCTCCTTGACAAAGAGAAGTATCCCCGCCATAAAGCGTGCGGCGAATTTTTATCTCCAGAATCGCAATTTGCGTTGCAAAAATTCGGTTTGGAGCACATCCTTCGTTCCCTGGAGCCGGCAATCATAACGAAAGTACGTATACATACGGAAGGCGGCTATTCCCTCGAAATCCCTTTGCCCGGGCAGGCATGGGGATTAAGTCGTTATGCCTTAGATTCCCGGTTACAGTCGTCGGCTATTGAGATGGGAGCAAGCTTGTATACTTCCTGTACAGTCAATAACATAACCGCAAATGGAGAAGGATACCGCGTCGAGAGTTGCCGGAGCTCCGATAATTTCAGTTTTAATACCCGTGCCGTCATTGGTGCCGGTGGGCGGAGAACGTTGAATGGACTTCGTGAGCCAAAGCCGTCGCCGAATAACCGTACCTTTGTCGGGATTAAATCCCACTATACAAGGGAGGATCGTTCGCCGGTCGTTGATCTCTATTTTTTCCAAGGCGGGTATATCGGCATTTCCCCGGTTGAGGGGGGACGATTAAACATTGCCGCGCTTCTATTAAACTCCGCTTTTCAAAGTCTCGGAGGATCTTCAGTTATAGAACGGATCTTGGAACAAGCTTGCCGAAATAGTCCGATATTGAAACAAAGATTGGCAGGGGTTGCTCCCATTCCCGGAACCCAAGCGGCAACCTTTCCAGTGACGGTTCGACGCGTGCCAAGCGCGTGGAACGAAATTCCGTGCATTGGAGATGCGATCGCGGTAATTCCTCCATTCTGCGGGGATGGCATGTCGATGGCGCTTCGATCCGTTGAGCTATGCGTTCCGTTAGCGGATTGTTATCTAAGAGGGCAATGCGCACGTGAGGAGTGGAAAACCGAATATACGCGGCTTATCAAACGACATTTTTCCAGCGCTCTGCGCTGGGGTAACCTTCTGGAACGGGTGCTCAGCCATTCCGTTCTTTCGTCATGGCTACTTCGCTTAGGCTCATTTGCACCAGGGACGGCTCAAAGATTGGTTCGAGCAACGAGGCTTAAGAATTGATTCCAAGGGGCGAGAGGGATGAACAACCGGGTTGTGGTCACGGGAATGGGATGCGTCACTCCGATCGGGATGGATAAGGAGACTACCTGGCAAAATGCGATTAATGGCCTATCCGGCATTCGCCGAATTTCGGATCATCGCACGGAACAATTGCCGGTAAAGCTAGCCGCTGAAATCCTTGACTTTGATCCTTTAAAAGTCATGGATGGGAAAGAGGCCAGAAGAATGGACCGCTTCATGCAATTTGCGATTGCTGCGGCCGATGAAGCTATTCGTGACAGCGGGCTCGTGATCGGCGTTAACGCTGACCCGTTACGGACAGGTGTGTGGATCGGAAGCGGTGTAGGCGGAATTACAACATTCGAACTAGGCATGCGTGAAGTGCTCGAACGAGGATATGGAAGGATTTCTCCTTTTGCGATGCCTATGTTTCTTCCCAATATGGCTGCCAGCCAGGTGGCGATTCGGGTGGGAGCGAGAGGAATACTGGAATGCTCGGTGACAGCATGCGCATCCGGCTCTAACTCGATCGGCGAAGCCTTTAGAAAGATTGAGCGCGGAGATGCGGATATCATGATTGCGGGAGGGACAGAAGCGCCCGTGTGTAAAGTCGGATTGGCGTCTTTTGCAGCCATGAGGGCTCTGTCCAACCAGACCGATCCCGAAGAAGGAAGTCGTCCGTTCGACAAAAGACGTGACGGATTCGTGATGGGAGAAGGCGCTGGAATCCTCGTCTTGGAGTCTTGGAATCATGCCCACGCTCGCGGAGCTATACCCTATGCCGAGGTCCTTGGGTACGGAGCTTGCGGGGACGGCTTTCACATTGCAGCCCCGCGATCGGATGGAAGCGATTGGTCCAGAGCTATGACTATGGCTTTGAATGATGCGGAACTGTCGCCGGATCGCATTCAATACATTAATGCGCACGGTACAAGCACGATTCTGAATGATCTTACGGAGACGAGAGCTATTCGGAAGGTGTTCGGCAGTCTGGCGTATGATATCGGCATCAGCTCCACCAAATCAATGACGGGCCATTTGCTAGGGGCATCGGGTGCAGTCGAAGCCATTTTATCTATTTTGGCATTGAGAGATCAAATCATTCCGCCAACGATCAACTATAGAGAGCAAGAAGAAGAGTTGGATCTAGACTACACGCCTAATGTTGCTCGACGCAGGTCTCTAAAGGCAGTCATGTCCAATACCTTTGCATTCGGGGGTCACAACGCTGTATTGGTATTCGGTCAAATTCCGAATTCTAACTCCCGTATAGTCGATTACGATGCTATACCATAAACTCGCAGCTATCTCGATTCGGCATTCCCGGAGGATCATAGTTTTCTGGCTCGTCTTATCGGGGTTATCCGTATGGTTCGCGATGCAGTTGCCCAAGGTGCTAGGCGATCACGGATTAGAGACGAAAGGCCAGTATGCGCAGGTGCAACAAATTTTGTCCAGTGATTATGATATCGTGGACGAGCCTATCGTTCTTTTATTCGAGAACGAACAGAATAGGAATAAACAAACCTTCCAGTCTTATGTCGTGCACAGCCTAGCCTATGTTGAAAGAATACCGGGAGTCGATGTTGCGGCTTCTCCATTAACGGACTTGAAGATGTCGAAAGGCAATTATGCTTATGCCCTGATCTCCATACAAGGTTCCACGAAAGATAAGAAAATCGCGATGGAACAAATCCGCAATGAGATACCGAACTATCCGAATTTTAAAGTAAGCATGACCGGAAAACCTGTCGTACAGGAAGACGTAAACCGATTCAGTAAACACGACTTGGAGACAGCGGAGACGATTGGCGTACCCCTTGCCTTTATTTTGCTCATGATCACTTTCGGAGGGATTTTGCCTGCCTTGATTCCGATCCTTGCAGGCGGCATGACTGTCGTCATCGCCATGGGAATCATGTATGTGATTGGGGCGTTCGGGGATTCCTCGTTATCCGTATTTGTCTATAACGTCATCCCAATGGTAGGAATGGCAGTTAGCATTGACTTTGCCTTGTTAATGGTTAGCCGCTACAGGGAGGAAACGGCGTTTCAATCCGTACGTGAAGCTGTCATTAGAACCATGAAGTCGTCAGGGAGGACAGTGACGATTTCGGTTGTCTGCGTCGTCTTGGCTTTAATGGGAACGTTTATGATACGAATGCCTATTTTCAATAGCGTTGCTTTGGGGGCAATTGTTGTGCTCGCAATTGCTGCGTTGATCAATCTGACTTTTGTCCCTGCGATCCTGTTCAAGCTTGGCGATCGTATAGCGACCGAACGCAAACAAAAATGGCCTCCCGATGCACGCGGCGGTTGGCATGCTTTTATTTCGACGGTGATGAATCGACCCGGCATATCGGCGCTAATAGCCATAATTGTCCTCATCATTTGTTTGTTACCCATGCAATCCATGCAGATGGAAATTCCCGGTCCTGAATCGCTGCCCAAAGATGCAGAATCACGTATATCGGCAACAACGATCGCGGATCGATTTAAACCTCGCATGATCTCGCAAGCGTATATGATCGTTAATGAGCTAAGCGTAGATCGAATCCGAGGTGACTTAGAGCAAGACAGTAGAGTGTTGCGAATCGATTCAGCACATTCGCGTGTAAATAAGGGGCAATATTTACTTACCGTCTGGCTAAAAGGTAAAGAGTCATCAACGGAAGTTATGCAATGGATCCGTGAACGTGACAAACGGTATGGTACGATGAGCGTCCTTATAGGTGGAGAACCGAAATATCATCAGGAAGTGCACGATGAAATATTTAATCGTATTAAATATGTACTTAGCTATGTCGCCCTATCCAATTATATAGTGTTGGCGTGGGCGTTCCGTTCCCTCTTGATCCCTATTAAGGCGATCGCAATGAATCTTCTCAGCATTGGAGCCTCGCTCGGAATTATCGCTTGGATTTTCCAACAGGGGTTATGGGGAATGGAGCCTACCCCAATTGCCATCATGATTCCTATCTTTATATTTGGTCTAACGTTCGGAATCAGCATGGATTACGGTATCTTCTTGCTTTCTAGAATTTACGAAAGCTACAGGCATACTCGTGACAATGACATGGCTGTTCGGGAAGGGTTAGCTAATTCAGGTAAAATCATCACCTCTGCAGCTGCGATTATGATTGCCGTAACCGCACCGTTTGCGTTCGCCGGCGTTACGGGAGTGAAGCAGCTAGGCATCGGTATTGCGGCCGCACTATTAATCGATGCGACGATTATACGCTTAATCTTGGTGCCCTCCCTCATGAAATTATTAGGAAAGTGGAATTGGTGGTTTCCATTTGTGAGAAGCTAACCTCATAACCATGCAGCAGAGGAGCCACTCTCATGCCACAACTACCGCAATTTCCGGAGTCGTATTGGACCGCTTCGGCCGACATACCAGCGTTTCCAAAACTGACAACCGACATGTCGGTCGACGTCGTAATTGTAGGTGCAGGAATCACGGGAATCACCGCAGGTTACCTACTCTCCAAAGAAGGGATAAACGTGTTGTTGTTGGAGGCAGGTCGCGTGCTTCATGGCACCACAGGCCATACGACAGCCAAAATTACAGCTCAGCACGATATTATTTATGATGAATTGATTCACCATTTCGGCGAGGATAAAGCCCGTATGTATTATGAGGCGAATCGGGACGCCTTGCAATTCATCAAAAAAACGGTGCAGACCGAAAAAATAAACTGCGAACTTGTGGACGAGGACGCTTATATTTATGCACTGACGGAACAATCGGCTGCCAAACTAGATAAGGAACGCAAGGCGTACGAGAAGCTTGGTGTTCCAGGCGAATTGCGTGACCATATTGATCTGCCGTTGGACATAATATCCGCTTTGGTGATGACTGAGCAGGCACGTTTTCATCCGATCCCTTATTTAACTGCATTAATTGATCGGATCTTGCATGCAGGATCTCAAATATTTGAGCATACCACCGCCATGAGAGTGGAAGAAGGGGAGACTCCGGTCGTTGTAACAGAAGAGGGGCAGCGTATCACTTGCCGGCACGTAATATCCGCTTCCCATTTTCCTTTCCTGGATTGGAAAGGCTTCTACTTTGCGCGATTACATGCCGAAAGATCGTACATTCTTGGCGTGCGAATCGGCGAGAAATATTCAGGCGGAATGTATCTAAGTGCCGATGAACCTAAGCGCTCGATTCGGCTGGCTCAAGATGAGGACGAGCCCTTGATATTGGTCGGAGGAGAAGGACACAAAGCAGGTCAAAGCGCATGTACGATCAAGCATTACGAGGCTTTGCAAGCTTTCGCGGAGACTACGTTCGACGTAAAGGAAATAGCCTATCGGTGGTCCACACAGGACTTGGTTACGTTGGACAAGGTTCCTTACGTAGGAAGGATTACAGCGGGGACAGCTAATATACTGGTAGCCACCGGATATCGTAAATGGGGAATGACGAACAGTACCGCAGCGGCGCATGTGCTTAAGAACATCGTATTAGGAATTAACGATCCATACATGCAGCTGTTTGATCCTTCCAGATTCCATGCCGATCCGGACATCAAAACCTTGGTCTCGGAAAACATGAATGTCGCTAAACAACTGATCACCGGAAAATTTGAGATGGTATACAGAAGTCCAGAGTCACTGGACGTGAACGAAGGTGCTGTAGTTCGTGTAAACGGCAAACGCGCGGGGGCTTACCGGGATTCCGATGGAATCCTTCACGTAGTCGATACTACCTGCACGCATATGGGATGCGAGACGAATTGGAATGACGGTGATCAGACATGGGATTGCCCATGTCACGGTTCCAGATTTTCATATAAGGGAGAGGTCATCGAAGGACCGGCGAAGGAGCCATTGAACAGATTGGAGACCTAGAAGCGATGATACATCTTGATAAAACAGGAGGAAAGGTGCGACGATGAAAAAATTAGGTTGTATGCTAGCCTTATTCTTTATGATAGCGACGCCAATGATTACAGCGGCAGGAAGCAGCGCACAAACCAGGTCAGTTAATCCCGCATTATTGAACTCGCTTCGTCAAGGCGGGTATATTCTATACGTTAGGCACGCAGATGCGACAGTAGGAGAGGACCAACCGAATCTCGTTTTCGGAGATTGTTCGACGCAAAAAAACCTCTCCGAGAATAGCAAAAGACAGTCCTCAAAATTCGGGAAGATCCTTAAAGATTTGCAAATTCCTATCCAAACTCCGGTTGTTGCCAGTCCTTTTTGCCGAACAAGGGAAACCGCACAAATGGCTTTTGGCGAGGGTACTGGGGGAGATCCCTTACTTAGGCACGGTAGTTGTGAAACCGAAAGGACAAGGCAAAGGGTATGAGATCGTAGACAGAATAACGATAGACGAGTTGTTAAGCGATAACAATTAAACCTTTATGAAGTCGTCACCTTGAATATAAGTACCTTCCCTTAGCATAGTGCATAGGCTAATTATTATTGCTGCGAAGGGATTGAAACAAATGTACTATGCTCCACCGCTGCTCAGCAAATTTTTAGCTCGCTCGTGACGATCGAAGAACTCGAGAACGGATACGAGTTTATATTAAGAATGGAATCAGATTTATTGCAAGATCTATCTGATTACGTTCGACTACAACTGACCGGACCTGCGGAAATCAAAGGGTTCTTACTTCAAGAACTTGAGCTAACATTGTAAAATCGCAACAGCCGTTCTCGAGAGAGCGGCTGTTAGACTCAATAAGGCAAGGTAAATCTCGATTCGGATTCACTTTTAAGCTTACGGCTCGGCGGCCGCAGCACCCATGAAGCTAAAACCATTACCAATCCGATTAGCGGGAATACGATTTCAAACATTTCATGCCCAGCATACATGTGCGATGAAGATGCACTAATGAGGTCGATGACAAAGCCAGCGTAAGCCCATTCTTTCAGTCGCGGGAAACGGGGTATTACAATAACGATTGCACCCAAGATCCGACCGATGCCCAGTAACGTTAAAAAGTAAGTTGGAAACCCGAGCTCTTTAAATTCCTCTACCTGACCTTCTCCATGGGCGAGGAAGAGCAAACCTCCCATGAACAAGAGTCCCGCGCTAATGATCGTAATGATCCAGTAGGTATAGTGGTTCGTTTTCACGTTGCGCATTTGTTCGTCTCCTAAATATAAATTTTATTTACAACCGCATTTCCCTGAAGTATGGCATGTTGTGCAAGCCTTGCTCTTTCTCCTAAAAAAGAGAACACCGACGCCGATGACCACAACAGAAATCACTGCAATCCAAATCGGATCTAAGAAGATCGAAGAGAGACCGATTACCGCTGCTCCGCTCGCAAACAAAGGAATCGCACAGCACAACGCGCAAAGCCCGATTACCCCAAGACCAGCTAAGAAACCATTGTTTTTCATTTGAATTCCTCCTCCGCATAGTTAAGCATTTCGCTTATTTTCTTGTGTAACGAGTTTGGACCAGGATAACCGACCGTTACGCCGCGAATCTTTCCTTGTGCGTCGAGATACCCCGAGCATAACTATACCCCAGAAGATGATGAAGGCTCCGCCAACATACCGAATGATGGAATCATACTTAGACAGAAACGGACCTATAGATCCAATCGAGATCCCCAAAGAAGAAGGAGGCCAATCCACCGATCAAAACAACCCAAATCGTTAGTGACACATCATCCATCCTGATCACCCCAAACCACTACGTTTTGTAGTGTTTTTATGTAAAAGAAAAGGCGGTTATACGCATCCGCCAAGTAGTACAAATAGTACAGAGAACGTAATGATCATGGATTTCACGACCAAAGAGGGTTGAAACAAAGGAACTCGAATGTTCAATTCGGGATAGATTAGATGCTGAAGACGATAATTGATGGCTTTATCTGTGAAACCAACGGCGCCAATCGGCGATAATTTCGTGTGTACCTTGGATAACTGCAATAAGACGGCCCCGAGATGCTGCCAAGAACCCATTTTCTTCACCGCATACCTGTCAGCCTGGATTTCCTTCCATGTCGAGAAATAATAGGCCGTTTTGCGGACCAGCGGAATATAACCGAAACCATAATTCAACACTGTCAGAACGAATAAATGGAAGGGGTCGTACTTTTTGCAATGGTGAACCTCGTGCAGCAAGATCGCCTCGATCTCTTCTTCGCCAAAGGATTCTAAGACGACCGTAGAAATATAAATTCGCGGTTTAACGATGCCTTTGGTTAAGGCAATGAAAGCTTGGTCTTCGATAACCGTTACATCATACCGCGGATAGCGGTCTGCCATATACTTTTGCCATCTCTGCTGGCCATTTTTCTGAAAGAACCAGCGCCACTTCATATGGAAAAACAATTGCTTACTTGAATAATAACCAATCCGTAGAAGGGTGTAGGCTATAAATAAGCTCATACCGATTTTGCAAGCGAAATCCAGGAACGGGTTTGTTTCAAGCGGAGCCAAACAGCTTTCGATTAGATTCCACCCGTATGAATAAAGGTCCCACTCGCCAAGAAGGAATAAAATCATTTGCAGGACTATGAATGTTAAGCCAAGGCTTATGAAAGCGTACAGATACGTGACTCGATTGAGGGAGATCATGGTTCCCTCCTGTGCTTGAGTTCAGTGATTTTCTGCTCTAATTTTTGAAGCATTTCCATATCAACGCCATCGAGTGCGTCAATCATATGAGCTACAGCGTGGTCTCCGAAGTCTTTGAATAGATGTTGCGTTACGGTCCCAGTATGCTTGCGGAGGAATTCCTCTTTAGTAACAACGGGTATAAAGTATGTGATCTTTTTGTTGGTGGGATGGGGGATTTTCAGAAGATGTCCCTTTTCCACCAAACGGTTCATAACGGTCATTACCGCATTAAACGAAATATCGTGGTCATGTTTGATTCTTTCTTGGATTTCCTTAATGGTCGCTTGGTTTGTCGCGGACCAAATCGCTTCCATAATGCTCGCTTCAAGGGGGCCAAAGAAGCGATTTAGTCCTTCTTCGTTTAATTTAAAGTACGGGATCTCCACGGTTTGTTCCACCTCCAATACCTAATCACTACTCATTGTAGTGAATGGAGCAGGGATTGTCAATGATAGCCAATACGTTGTACTTGTGGGAGTTTTTCGGGGGAATTGACATCTGTATTGACCATACACTACAATTCGTATCGTCAATCAAATGAGCATCAATGGCATTTATTATCATCCAACATTCTTGTACGAATCCACGTGGAGCTTAGTAGGGTTGTTCTTATTACTGCTGATTCGTAGACAAAATCCGCGATTCGATCGGGCGCAGCCATCAGTGCGGCACGATTCAGCTTGACTATCAGATACCGGAGAAGTTCGACCTGTCCTATGCCGACGATCGGAACGAGCGGCAGGTACCTGCGGAGCTTCTGAAAATCCGGTATGTGGCCGTCATCAGCGACAAGGAAGCGTCCGCGGACAGCGTCCAGCTTCGCGTTCGTAAGAAGGCGGAGCAGTGGGTTTGCGGAGTGGAGGAGCTGATTGCCGAGTTGCAAAGCGCGGCCGGCGCTCCGTTTGCTTGATGGTGAATCTGGAAATCTATCCTTGTACAAACTATCTACGAGTGATACGATGTAACCATGTCCAAAGACCCAAGTCGGACATAATACATTTCCTTCAGACCGGAGGTTACTGCCATGCCAACCACCCGTATTATCGACCGGCCAGCCCGGATCGTCGAAATCGTATGGGCGTATGCAGCGACGCCTGACGATTTTGACCGCATTAACGATGAAATCAAGAGATTTTCCGAGGAACTCGGCGGCAGCTTCGATGTGCTCGTCGATATGCGTACGGTCAAAGCGTTTAAACCGGAATTACAGGCGAAGCTGGTGGAACACCAGAAGGCGATAAAATTATACGGGATGAAGCGTGCGGCGGTCGTCACCGCCGGCTCCATTGCCCGCCTGCAGCTGAACCGCACGGCCAAGCAATCCGAACATACGACGGAAACGCAATGGGACGATTATGCGGAGGCTCTGGCGTTTCTGAAGCTGTAAGCAGGCACGGCCGGAGTCAGAGGGGCTGTCCCAACGTTGATATGCTCCCCATAAGGTAGATAGGCGAAATAATAAAAGCCTGTTCAAGTAATAATCATTGCCGTAGCTGCTTCGATTGGCTTTGTCGTTTACGATACTAAATCGAATGATCAGTTGCCTGACATTCATGTGCCCATAAAACGATCTTTTGCAGCACTATGCTTGTTTTTATTTTTTTGCCTTTTATTATTGCTCCCTTTGTTGAGAGAATTATCTTCATCTCATTGGCTAGCGATGTTTGATAGTTTTTATAGATCTGGTTCACTCGTGTTTGGCGGAGGGCACGTCGTTCTTCCTCTTCTGGAAAGAGAAGTTGTTTCCGTCGGATGGATATCAAGCGAAGACTTCCTGACCGGTTATGGTGCTGCTCAGGCAGTTCCAGGACCTTTGTTTACTTTCGGAGCCTATATCGGAGCGGTTATGAATGGTTGGTCTGGAGCAGCCGTTGCTACGATAGCCATTTTTATGCCTGCGTTTCTATTGGTTATGGGAACATTGCCCTTTTGGACTTCTATAAGACGCAATTCGAAAATACAAGGTGCTCTGAATGGTATAAATGCCGCAGTGGTAGGTATTTTATTGTCAGCTTTATATGATCCGATTTGGACAAGTTCCATTTTATCTCCAAAAGACTTTTCGCTAGCATGCATCTTGTTTGTAATGCTTGTATTCTGGAACATACCATCATGGTGTGTTGTTATTTCGGGTGCAGTTGGCGGCATTTTATTAAACTATCTATGATACCCCGAATATCATTTTTCAATGAACAACTTCATCATGTGAGGTTGTTTTTTTCTCGTTTCTTTTCGGCCGGCGCGCAATTAGCCTAACCAACTCCAACAAAAGAATCGGTAACGATACCGATCGCGGATAAGCAAGATAACGCGGCTCCCAAGCCGGGTAGAATTTTTCTTTGTATTTCCGAAGACCTTTAAATCCATACCAATATCCACTATGCTTAAAGACGAAATGCGCAAGCTTTTCTTCCCGAATGGCAGCCTGAGCTTGACCGACGCTCGAGAGTGGAGCCATGCCCAAATTAAATGTCTCATACCCCTCTGATTTAGCCCATTCCAATAAACAGACGAATAATTGATCCATCGTTCCGTTCGGCGTATTCGGAAGATGCCGCATGAGGTCAACAGATATGCTGCAGTCGTTGTCATAGCTTGGCGCCAACGTCGCAAACGCAATGATCACATCTTCCGGATTGATCAATAATACGATAGGGGACAACTGCATGTAGGATTCCTCGAACCAACCGAGCGAAAAGCCCTTTTCTTTTTTTCGATGCAGCCATTTATTCGAAATTGGGAGAAGTTTCTCCAGTAATTGATTGTCGTGGGGAGGCTTTGATATTTCAAAGCGAAAACCTTCGCGGTCAAATCTGTTTTTAACCGTTCGTAAGTTGGTCATTCGTTTTCCGCTTAAGGTAAACGAATCTAATTGAACCAATGCCTCTTCCCCCAGTTTGAAGAATCGGTATCCGTTTTCATGATAGATCGGAAGATAACTCGGAGAAACCTGATAAAAGACAACCGATAAATCATAAAGATCCGCAAAACGCTGACATTCCTGAATGGCTTCGCTAATCCATTCTCTATTTCCAATGGGATCGCCGAGGACGACGAGTTTGTTTCTTATTATGGAATAAGGAATCAATACACGTTCGTTGCTCGCCCAGAAGAAGTTCTTATCACCGGCAAATAATACGTGCGTCAATAAGTTCCCATTTTCATGATCCAGGAACTTACGCAATTTCTCTTGTTCTTCTTGGGAAGCGCCTTTGTTCACTAAGCGATATGGCCGAAGCAGCAGGATAAGCGATAGCATTAACCATGTGACTATAATTCCGGTGATCGCGACAAGGCCGTTCAGTTTCGGGTTAATTAACCACGTTAATTCATCCGCCGAAGTCGAAGGATTTGACAGAGCAGGGTGGATTCCCGATGCTATGAGGTCGTATACATAGGCGAGTGCAAACGTTAGTAACCCCCACAAAGCTGCCTTATCTCTACTGAAGCTTGCGGATATTCTATAGAACCGATCACGGGATATCCAAAGTAACAAGGCCACGATTAGCAAGAAAAGGGCTTCTTCGATATCAAATGCCTTGCTAAATGTAAATATGGCACCCATGCATAGAAAGAAGAGCGTCAATTGATATGCGCGTTTTACCCGATGAGAAATCCCCCAAGATAATACGATCAGCAAGAGGCCGATGACGACGCTTAATTGATGAGACAATTTCATTAGCGGAGCGGCTAACAGCTCATCTGTAAGATGTAATCTATATAACAAGCCGGGAAGAGCTGCGGAGAGCAGAAGAACGAATCCGCTTGCGAAGACTAATTTGCCAAGCGACCATACGCCGAGTTCTCCGACCAGTTTGAACTGGTTTGGAAAGTGCCATATTTTTTGCCAATTGTTCAAGCCGTTCTCGAAATTCTCGTCATCTGGATCAATCGTTTTGTCACGATCCATTGCGACATCGGATGCGGCGATAACAAGCCCGATCATCCAGGGGAACAGATAATAGAGCAAACGAAAGAGAACGAGGACGGCAGCCGTCTTGTCAGCAGGATAACCCAGTTGTTGCAGCCCGAGCAACGCAGTCAAGTCGAAGCCGCCAATACCGCCCGGGGCCATCGTGAGCAGTCCAGTAATCGCCGAGACGGTATAGATTCCCAGAGCATCCGCGAGTGAGAGACCGGGAAGCAGACAGGTTCCGATAAGCCAAAAACAGATTCCTGCGCACACCCATTCCAGTAATGACGCTACGATCGAGGCTGCGATTGTAGCTCCATTCATCCGCGGCAGATTTCGATTTAACCATTTTGCATAGAACGATGTACGTTGCAAAAAAATATAACCAGGCAAATACAAAGCGGTTGCCCATACCGCAAATATAGTCCAAGGGTGGACGTGTACGACTGCTTGTATAGGTAAAAATCCGAAAATGCCGGCCCATGAGAGCATCGAGAGGCCGGTAATTGTAATGGTGGAGAGAAAAGAGATAGAAGCCGTAATCGTCTGCATTGGAATCTTATGTTTTCGGTAGAAGAAAGTCCTGAAGGCCGCGCCCGCGATTCCTGAGAAACCGATTACGCTATTCGACGTGTTCGCGACCCACGAATAACGGAACGTATCCCAGCGGCTGATCGGGATATTGAAATGACGACGGAGCACAAAGTCATATACGCTAACCGCAGCGATAGCGATCAGTGCAGTCCCGAACAGAAAGAGCACGGTCGCCGGCTTCATTTGGTGAAGTGTGTGAAGGGTACCGGTCCAATCAAATCTTTGAAACTCGTTTTTACCCTCCCAGTAAATAAACGCAATCACAGCAGTAGGGATCAAGATCTGCAGAAGCTTGTAACGATGAAGAACTGTGAGGAGTTTGCTGAACTTCGTGCGGTGAACTTCTTGGAGATCCTTCATCGATCATACAGTGCTCCTTTACGAAAAATATATACGTCTGCCAGGTAACTCAAGTTAGTATCCCCATAATCCAACTTGAACTTTCCATTTCTGGTCGCTTTTTTGTTTGCTTGTGATCGGGAGTACGGAGACTTAACTACACGATTGAAGAATTTTTTTATGTCGATGATCAAACTAGCCCAAAACGAAGTCTTTCCCTGTATAGACAGGAGAGGAGACTTCAATCATGAAACGAATGATCGAATCAGTGATGCATAGATCGACAATCATTTTAGTTTGCGTTGTGCTTATTTTGGGATGGGGGCAGTCTCGGCTTTACAAATGCAAAGGGACTACCTGCCCGGCATTAATAACACCACATTAATGGTGTCGTTACGTGCTTCATCTTACCAGGCGGATCAAGTTAAGAAAGATATTACCGATATTACAGCGCTTCTTGAGGATACAATCCGCAAGACCAACGGAATTGCCAACCTGGAGACCACCTCATACGACGGCGGGGTCTTGATGAATATCTACTACCCCATGGATTACGATATGAACAAAGCGGAAGATGCGCTTAAACAGGCATTGAATGATGCGGCATTGCCCGATGGGGTCAATAAACCTGCCGTTACCCGATTAACGTCGAGCACGTTTCCGGTCTTGAGCTACAGCCTAACGGCCAATAACAACAAAGTTGACGATCTGACGCTGCAATCCGCATTGCAAACCGATATCGTCAAGCAATTGAAGTCCGTCCTCGGCGTATCGGATATTCAAACCGTAGGTGGAGCAAACCGAGGTTATGTCGTCGTTCTGCGCATGAAAGATCTCGTGAAGAATAACTTGACGCTGTACGATTTCAATAAATCCATCACGGCAGACGTGCCCAGCCCGCAAGGAAACATGGCCAATGTTAAAGCTTCGTTCCCGATCCGAGTAGAAGGATGGGATCTCACGGAGCAGCAGTTGAACGATCTTGCGATTAAGAGCAAAGACGGCAACAGCATTCCCTTGTCGGCCGTTGCTTCGGTTTCTCAATCCCTGACCGACGTGAAAACCGTCTCAAGAACGAACGGCCAAGCAAGCGTAATGATCAATGTGATCAAGACGCCACGCGACATCGCCGCTTTGAACATGTTAGTCCTTCGACAACATCGACAGAAATTTGTAGAAGGACAAGAACATACATTGATTAGACTCCGCGCGCTACGCGGAGTTTTTGTTTTATAGATGTAGTTCTTGTCCTTGGCCCAAGACAAGAACTTACATTGTTTCCCGAGGAAGGACAAGAACACGCATTGTTTCCCGCGAAGCTCAGAACATAGAACAGAAGGAAGGAGGGACCTATGCTTGAAGTTTATTTAGCGAGCCGTAAGCTTTAACGCCGATTTTTCTAACCAATATTAGCGGACTCAATTTTTGAGTAATGGCATCATAGAACAAGTTTCGAACCATGCGTTTCGTAATATGGCTGGAAAAGTTTTGGAGCGTAATGACTTTATACTAACAGCTGTGTTCGAACGGCATTTAAAGGAAGCTTTAGGCATCCAAATTCGAAATTATGAACATCTCGGCATGACAGACCCATTCTATTTATTTGTGAATCTTGTAGGTGCAGTTGGATTGGCGGGTTCTCCCCATGGTCCGCTTCACTACGGGGCGCCACAACGGATTGATGATGACCTTTTACAGGTTCCCGAGATTCTACTTGAAAGACGCGATGAAGAAGCCGTTAATTCAGCAGTAGCATCGATTATGGAAGTGCTTTGGAACGCTTTTGGCTTTACAGAAAGACCGCGGTATTAAGCTCCCTCGGTACAAAGTAGTTTTCTCACGAATGCTCGCGTATTCGCAGGATTTCACCATAGGATAAATCGCAATCTGGTAGGAAGGGGCTTTTGCCGTCAAATTCGGTAACCAAAGCGCATAAGGGAACAGAAGGGGCGAGGTTTCGCTCCTTTTTTACTGCTCTTCTGCACGCTGCGACAAGAACAATTATGATGAAGAAACAAGCTTTGATGAATTTTTTCGATTATATGAAGAATTTGTTAATCTAAAATGGAGAATTCAAGGGGGATCGTTATGAACTGGAAAACTGTTCTTGAAACCGGCAAGTCACTTTACAACGGAACCGCGAAAGCAATAACAGGTTGGTCAATACCCTTCAGGTTATAAGCGCGGGGCTCTAATTGCGGATAATCGACTTTAATACAGTGATATGCATCGTCCGTTATCAAGATTTCCCCGTTTTGGGCTACGCCTTGAATGCGGGAAGCTTTATTGACAACAGATCCAATAATCGTAAAATCTTTATAGTTTGTTCCCAATTCGCCGATAGAAGCTGTACCCGTATGGATGCCAATGCCGACTTTGACCGGGGCGTTCATGCCAGAGATGTCTGAAAATTCGGACTGCATATCACTGAATTTCCTTTGGATCTCTAAGGCGGCCATGACAGCCTGATGGACATGATCGTGCTGCTCAACGGGGAAATTAAATATAGCAAGCACCGCGTCGCCGATCATTTTATTAATGATGCCGTCTCTCTTCCAAATTGCTGGTGCGCATTCGTCATAAAATTTGTTCAACAACCGTGCAATTCCGGCTGGATCGGCATGCTCCGATAGAGCGGTATATCCCCTCAAGTCGGCGAACATGACGGTGGCCTGGATGTCGATCTGTTTGTTTTTCTTAACCTTTGTAAACATAGATTCACAAATCGTGCACAGATTCGGATGCATCCGGCTGGTCTTTATTCCCATCATGCGAAAGGGGAAAGATAGCGGACTACGAATAAAGATCGGCACTCTCATCTGCTGCCAGCATCCTTTGCAGTATACGCTCTTAAAGTCATCCATGTTTTCAACCTCTTCCCCTGCGGTCTTCAAGCTTCTTCAATTTATCCTCTTGATTATACAACACTTTCTATGTATGTGTGATCGATGACGCAGCATTTTGCTGGGTGCTTCGGAGCTTGTAATGGAAATCTCTGCAAGGATGGTCTCAAAACTTGCCGTTACAGACAGTGCGAGGAACCGTATCATAAATGAAAGTCGGATCATTACATTTACGGAAACGATAGTTCAATAAGTTAGCGGCAAGTCTAGTACTATATTTTTCATATTTTGCTTGCTATTCCCGCTCTTGCGCGGAGTGTAAAAATTGGATGAAGCACTCAATCTTTTCATCCAAGTGTAGAGCCCGCGACGATCCACCTGATTGGCTTTACACCATCTTGATGCTTTTTCTCCGCTGGAACGGAATGCGGCGATTCGCTCTTCCCACTTCTTTTGTATATCTTCTCTGGCCATGAAAAAATCCTCCCCAGTTTTAGACTCTGAAGAGGATTATCTCATGGCTGTTGCAGGGAACGAAGGTGGTGAGGGTTTGACGCTTACGAATATAGGCTTTTACGCCGAGAGGCAATAAACACTATGGTAGGGTCTAGCCCAAGGAGGATATATGCAACTTATCATCGATGACATCTTACCAACTGTCCTGATCGATGGTCAGGAGTATCGAGCAAGCAACATCCACTATAACGGCATCGTCCAAACAATTTCGGCGATCCTCACACAAGCTTGTCGATTGTGGGATAACTGCAGTAATACATGGTCGGGTTTGACATCTAAAATAGTGCCCTCGATAGCCCCACGGGTGGTCTCAAAACACACGCAACGCCCGCATAATCGCCGGAGAGCCTCAACAACGTACGGGTCAACCGATGACACAGTTTGAATTTGACTGGGGTGTAACTGACTCGGACTAACATTTTGATTGTACAAAATATCCACTCCTCAAATAAAGTCTGCACTCAACATATGCTGATGCCTAAGTAATGGAGTGGGCGGTTGTAATATAAGCGTCAACCTCTCCCCACCTTCGCCTGCCGTTATCGCCATGAGATAATCCTCCGCAAGCTGTATCCGCTGTTCGCTGCCATGAAGGCGTATGATCAAATGGATTTCCTCAAAAAAATCGTGCAAAATTCCCCATTTTAATCGGGGGGAAATCGACTGAATCTAGCAACTCCGCTACCCTATTCGTAGAAGATGAACAAGGGCAGCGGAGGATGGGGAGATACTGAAAGGAGGTGCACGGCCATGAGCGTGATCCGTGAGCGAGAAGCACTGCGAGCTGAGATTTCGGCGTTCTGCAAGAAGCTGGTTCTCAGCCAACGTGCCGTACTGCTTTGCGAAAGCGAAGCGACGCCGAAGCAAGAGGAGTTTTTGCACCGCGTATTAACCGAGGAGTTGGAGAACCGCGAACGCAGCCGCCGCGCCAGATTGCTGAGCCGTGCCGTATTCCCAGTATACAAAACGCTAGAGGGTTACGAGCGTCATGGCGTCAAGTTCCAAAGCTCCCTGCAATGGAGCGATCTGACGGAAGGCACGTTTATTGAAGGGCGGCGTAATTTGGTACTCTACGGCCCTGTCGGAACCGGCAAGACCCAGCTGACGATTGCCGCCGGTTTGCCGCGCTTGCGAGCTTGGCATGACGGTAAAGTTCTATACAGTCGCGGTGCTCGTGATGCGTTTGGGCGAAGCTAAACGAGCTGGCACACTCGAGCGACTGCTTGGCGAGATCCAGCGAAAGCAGTTGCTAATTCTGAATGAATGGGGATACATCCCGGTCGATAAAGAAGGCTCGCAATTATTGTTTCGTGTTATTGCCGACAGTTACGAGAGCCGTAGTCTGATTATTACGACGAATCTGGAATTCTCCAAATGCGGATCCGTGTTACTGATGACCAGATGGCCGCCGCGATGATTGACCGCCTGGCGCATAATGGACACTTGCTGGTCTTTGAAGGCGAAAGCTATCTTCATGTCGCAAACCAAATCAAGTAAATTCTTGTCCGATACTCAAGCATGTTCATGTCGCTTGTCAGGTGACAAGAACATAGTCCGATTGATGTCCGCGTAAATCGCGGCCATTTTTTATTGTGACAGCAATTAAGACTTCAAAAGTAAGCGAGTTGGAACTTCCAGAAAAACTTTGGAATGTCATTCAAGCTTCTGGTCCATGGTTTACGATCAAAGAATAACATCATTATCGAAAAATACTGCTTCTACCACTAGCCCCGCGCGCCAGTAATCGCGCGAGGCAATATGTCGCGACCTCTAGACAAACAATTAAAACTACTTGCTCGTATGTGTGGAACCCTTGATGAAAATATCATGAGTGTGTATGGACAATACACCATTTATCTTAATTCATTTTTAAATGCTGCAATCGAACCTATTAAAGAAGATGATGAAATAGATTGAAGGAATGACTTATTTATTGTCGAATTTAGAAGTTGGGCATTAAGAACTGCTCCTATGGGAAATTAGGAACGAGAAACTAAATGAAAGACTGGGGTATGGTCGTGTTCAATAATGTTCGAGTCGAAAGTGTTGAGAAGATTACTGATACAGATCCTGACTTGTATTTGAGGCGGGCTGAATACCTCTTGAAACAAGGGGAAGCGGCAGAGGCATTAAGGAATTGTGACCAAGCTATTCACTACTGTTCCGCACCTAAATAAACACATTATGCCATTCAAAAAATTCGAATTCTAAGCGCGCTTCATAAAATGAATGCCGTGCGATCGTTGGAAGAGGGCGCCGTGTAAATGGACTCGAGCCATTTTATCCGATCTCTTGTACCTTCAAACGTCTCTCCAGTGCTTTTCAACAAGATGTCGCGGGTATCCGGACACAAACTCGTCAATCCGCTGCCCGTATACCTCCGCTATCAACGTCTTCTCCCGGCCAAAGGTAGAAGAGGGCTCATATGAAGTCATTATCGAAGGGCCAACCGATCATCTGATTGTTCCGATAAGGTGAGGAGAACAGCTTTGGAGCAAAAAAGTCCTAGAGGGAGTGCCACTTGAAAGTATGGGTCTTCATCAGCTATCTAACTCGTTAAAGAAGCAAACCTTTAAATTTGGCAGTGATCGTGAAAATGAGTAATTGTTTTCAGTAATCAAAATAAGAATAAAAACGGGGTTGCGTATACAATGATTCAATGGTTAATTCGTCATTGCTTTACTAATTTGGAGCTGGAATCTCAAAAAAACCGGCTTCTTTTGTTTATGCTTGTCCCGCTCTTTTTGTTTGCTGAATTGGACATAACCATGAATATTCCTTTTACGGATCCAATCAATCTGCAATTTTTGTTCTATTATCTGATTCTTTTTGGCGGCAGCTTCGCTTTCATCTTTATTCCCGCGGCTGAGAAAGCCTATAAATATATCGTTATAAGCGGAATGTTGCTTTTCTCCATGTATGAGCTTTGGCTCTTTCAAGACTACCCGGTCATCTATCAAATCATGTATATTAATTTGGGATTGGCACTCATTTATTTGAACGGTTATTTGATTATGTATACCGGTATTGCGACAGCCGCCCTTACCGCAGTAGGATTCATATTCTGGCAGAATGTCTTTTTTCCCAATATCGATGAGAATTTGATTAATGTACCGATTATTCTGATCCTGCAGATGACGGTCGTTTTGTGGGGAGTCACCAAGATAGGCGTCCGCTTCAAGGATTATATTGACCATAACCAGACAATGAAGCAGCTGCTGCAGGAAAATGAACAACAATTACAGCTCATTCACGAGAAAAATAAATCGCTTGCGGAATATGCCAAGCAAATTGAGCATTTCGCGGTATTGGAAGAACGCAACCGACTGGCTCGGGAGCTGCATGATACGATGGGCCACACATTGACGTCCATGATTGCCGGCCTGGAGCTGATGAAGCATACCAAGGATCCGCAAGATGAGAAGGGGATCAACAAAATAGATTCCTTACTGCATACGGCCCGAGATGGACTAGAAGAGGTACGCAATCATGTGCGAATCGTATCCAAAACGGAGCCTGATGAAGAGCTTTCAGTGTCCATTCGACGGCTGGCTTCCGAGTTTGCCGAGAATGCCGGTATCGATGTGCAGTTTCAGATTGAAGGCAAGCCGCAGGAGCTGTCGCCGCAGCATCGGCTAACACTGCTTCGCTGCACCCAAGAAACGCTGACGAATGCCCTTCGCCATGGAAAGGCAGATCGTATAAGAATCCGGCTGCGATATGAAGCAGATGAAGTCCTGTTAGATATTGAGAATAATGGTGAAAGCACCGATACGATTGTTTATGGGTTCGGACTGCAGGCGATGCAGACTCGAATTAAGGAGCTGAACGGGACAATGTATGTCTCTCCGGGATTGGAGCGCGGGATAACGGTCATGTGCCGGGTGCCATTAAAGACGCTGGTAACCGAAGCGAGCATACGTGTCCTACTGGTGGAAGATCAGGAGCTGATTGCGGAAAGCTTTCATATTTTACTCGATATGGAGCCGGGTTTACAGGTGATAGGCATCGCTAAGAACGGTCAGGAAGCGCTTGAACGGTGCGAAGAAGATTTACCAGATGTCATTCTAATGGATATTCATATGCCCATCATGAAAGGAACGGAAGCGACGCGAATCATCAAGGAGCGATGGCCGCAGGTTAAGATTGTCATACTAACGACCTTTCAGGATGTTGAAAATGCGGCGGAAGCGATTTCGTATGGGGCTGAAGGTTATCTGCTCAAAAGCGTGCAACCCAAGCATTTGGCCGAAACAATGCGGATTGTGTATGCTGGGGGTACGTTAATCTCCATGGAAACGGCCAAGTTGCTTGTTAATGAACGGAAGACAGCAGTACCGACTATGGATTCTGTTCACTTGCAGGCGATAGAGGTTCCCAGCGAGATAACCGATAAACACTATGATGCTTCGACTGATAATTTAAGCGATAGGGAAATTGAAATTCTCCGCTACCTAGCGGAAGGGTTGAAATATAAAGAAATCGCTACAAGGATGCATTATTCGGAAGGTACCGTCAAAAACTATGTTTCGGTCATCTATACCAAATTGAGTGTGGAGAACCGCATGCAGGCCGTGAAAAAAGCACAGGAATCTAAAGCAATCTAATAGAAATCTAATACCCATCTAATACCCATCCCTCTCCCAATTGCGTCATTAGCCGATTATAGGCAAATGGCGCTTTTCTGTATTTACAAAACTTTAACTGAAAGTCATTGACGTTCGTCACTAGGCTGATCGGCATGGATTCTTTATTGTGACATTGAGAACAAGGACGAGTATGGGGAAGAGGAGGTATGGAGATGTTCCGGGCTAGACGTTTGGCAGCTATATTGATGATTGTCTTAGGGAGTACATGGTTTATTTACTCGCTGATTCTGAAGTACACTCACCTTACAAATCCTTATTTTATTTGGGTGTTCGGGGCAGTTGTGATGGGCATTCTTTGGCGGAAAGTTCCCAAATAGAGCGGGAAATGACGAAGGTCATCTCGATCTAATGACTAATCGCACTATAGTTAAACGCCATTTATTAGATACAATCTGAATCATAACTTACAATAATGTGATTAGAAGGGGAACAAAAACAAATGACTTGGTTAACCAAATGGTCGTTCACGAACAAAGCCGCGGTTGGATTACTAATCGTCATGGCGCTCGTTATCGGAGGGATTAGCTACACATCGCTACCGATGGAATTCATGCCGGCGGCGGATCAACCGCAGATCACGGTTACTGCGCTTGGGCCTGGACAGGATACTCATGCCATGGAGACGAGTGTCACCAAACCCATCGAGGAAGCGGTAGGTCTTGTTAAAGGGAAGAAAGAAATGTTCTCCACCTCGGGTGATGGGTACATGAAAGTGGAGTTGTACTTTGATGGTAAAACGAATATGAAGGAAGCCACGCAAGAGGTGCAGAAGGCGATTGACCAGCTGCAATTCCCGCAGGGGGTAATGAAGCCATTCATCCTGCAATTAAATACTTCGATGATTCCGGTATCCGAGGTCACGATCTCTTTCAAAGACGGACTTACCGAGAAAAATATCGAAATCGCGGAAAAAGATATCATCAAGGAAATGCAAAAGCTAAAGGGCGTAGCAAATGTCGGATTGTACGGCAAAACTTCACCGACGGTAATGATAAAAGCGGATCCCGATAAGCTTGCGGCCAAAGGCATTCCAGCTCAGGTATTGATGGGCGTGCTTCAAGGCCATAACGTTTCGGCTTCGATCGGCGAACAATCCATCGATAAGCAGATCGGTAACGTTAATATTAGCTCGAAGATCGACAGTATCGATACGTTGAAGAAGCTTCCATTGGCGCAAGGCATAACCTTGCAAGACGTCGCCACAGTGGAGCAGAAGCAAGATCAAGAAAGCATCAGCCGTTCCAACGGGAAGGACGTCTTGTTCGCGATCGTGACCAAGGAGTCCGATGCCAATGCGGTCAAAGTCGGTAAAGAAGTGAAAGATGCCGTTGAGCGGTTGAATAAAACGATTAATAATGTAGATATCAACGTGGTATTCAGCACATCGGATATGGTGGTGACTTCGGTCAACAGCATGATGCGGGAAGTATTGTTGGGTGCGTTATTCGCGACAATCGTTATTCTGTTATTCCTGCGGAATTTGCGAGCGACGCTGGTTACGATTATTTCCATTCCGTTATCGTTAGCAGTTACCTTGTACCTGTTGAAATTATCGGGCATCACCTTAAACATAGTCACGCTGGGCGGTGTTGCCGTAGCCGTCGGACGACTGGTCGACGATAGTATCGTCGTCATTGAAAATATATACCGCAGGCTGCAAAAAGAACCGTTCTCCCGCGAGATGGTCATCAGTGCGACCAAAGAAGTGTCCAGAGCGATTACGTCTTCAACGGTGAGTACCGTAGCGGTATTCTTGCCGATGGGTCTATTGCGTGGCGGATTGCAGGCATTCTTGCTTCCTTTCGCGCTTACGGTTACCTATTCCTTGATCACTTCGCTTATCGTAGCCTTAACCGTCGTTCCGGTACTTAGCTCTTGGCTGCTACGTAACACGCAGATGAAAGAACACGAACCCTCCAAGCGGTTTTCCCGTTTCTTGAATTGGAACTTGAGTCGCAAATGGGTGACGCTACCTGTTGTTTTAATCATCTTCGTCGGCTCGATTGTCGCTTATGTCTCACTGCCCAAGGCTGCGCTTGATGCATCCGATGCAGGTTATGTTGCGGTTCAGTTGAAATATCCGAACGATATGTCGGTTGATGAAGTCCTTAATAAAGGAAAACAGCTTGAACAAGATCTCATGAAGCAACCGCAAGCGGCAAGAGTGCTCATGCAGTCCGGTAACAGCGCAGACGGCGCGAAGTGGGGGAATGTTTCTTCCGCGACGCAGATTGATTACACGGTTGAAATGAAGAAAGACGTTAATGCCCAAGAGTTTATCGATCATGTTCTGGCGCAAAAAGAAAACTATTCGGGCGCCACGATGACCGCTAATAAAACAAGTATCTTCGGAGGAAGCTCCGCTACGGAATACGTCGATATCGTTGGTGAAGACGTAACTGCCCTTCGCACGGTTGTGGAAGAAGTGACAGCCAAGGTGAAAACGGTAGACGGTATTCAAAAGGTAAGCAGCAACATGGATGACACCAAGCCGGTATTTGCCTTCCAAGTGGATCCGACTTTAGCGAATGCCCAAGAAATTACCGCACAGCTAAGTATGATGCTTAACCCTATGCCGATTGGCGAAATGGAATTAGACGGCGCCAAAGCCAGCGTAGTGTTGGATTCCTTGGTGCAGCCGAAATCGGAGCAGGATTTGACCGGAATGACGGTTATGACTTCAAAAGGCGCACTCCCGATCTCTTCCGTGGCCAAATTCGAAATTCGCCGCGAACCGACCATGCTCTATCATAAAGAAGGAAAAACGTATGTGCGCGTGACGGCAGAGGTTGATCCGAAGAAGGTTTCGACGATCGGTGCAAATATTAAGAAAGAAACGGATAAAATTAAGCTACCTACCGGCGTGGAGTTATTCGCGGGCGGAGCGTCCGCTAGCCAGGGAGATGATTTTGCCGACCTTGGTTTGACTGCGCTGATCTCCATCGGGTTAGTGTACTTGATCATGGTGCTTACCTTCAAAACGCTTCGTGCGCCACTAGCTATCATGTTCTCCTTGCCATTAGCTGCAATCGGCGCGGTGCTCGGGCTTATTATTTCCGGTATTCATCCTGATTTCACCGCCATGTTCGGTGCTCTGATGTTGATCGGTATCGTCGTAACGAATGCGATCGTACTTGTCGACCGCATCAGACAAAACGAAGAACGCATGTCTATTCGTGAAGCCATCATTGAAGCTGCGGCTACCCGGATGCGTCCGATTATCATGACCGCGATTGCCACGATCTGTGCCATGCTGCCTTTAGTTTTCGCGCATTCGGAGCAAGGTAACATCGTATCGAAAAGTTTGGCTATCGTGGTTATCGGCGGTCTAACTGCTGCTACCATTCTAACTCTAATTGTAATCCCTGCGATATATGAGCTATTTTTCTTCCGCAAGTCAGCTAAGCAACGCAAGCAGAATGTGCAGCGTGATAATACCCAGGCCGCATAATAATAACTAGATAGTCATCAATCATAAGGAGGTTAATAATCATGTCACGTACAATTGAATTTACCGAATATAGGCTCGTACTTCATCTTACTGGCCTGACTGCAGTCGCAGCATTGAAAAGGATGTCGTAGTGCCATCCGCTCGGGTCGTTTCTTGATTAGAGATCTGTTGAGTGGCGTGAAGCGGATAGGGACGGATACAGCATCTGAGGTGGGAGCGTTCTTAAGCCTGCGGAGCCAGTACTTGAGTTGCTCGATGCTGAGCCCATTGGCGCTGCACCATGCAGCCGTGGTTTGATTACTGGCTCTGTTGTCTGCGATTCTCGCAGCCCATTCTTAGCGGCGTTTTTCTTTGCTAGTCATATGGCAACTCCTGTATTTTCGGTTGCCCTCATCTTCTCACATGTCTACTAGAGCTTGAAGGTATCTAAGATTTGACGCTTACGTTCAAACGCTTCTTGCTTGTCGGACAAGTGCCCTCGAATTTGCTTTTCAACGCCTGAGATAGCGTCTTCCAGGAAGTGAAGATGTTCCCAGGAAAGTCGAATCATCGCACGATGGTGTCCACGAAGTCGGCTGTAGAGCGATTGAAGTAGTTTCGGTGACTTGTGTTTTAAAGAGCCATTCATTTGAGATTCAAGGAAGCTCATAGTGATCACTTCACCATCAACAATCAACTGAAGAAGCTATCTTCGATGAGTCCGCAACGGAGAAGTTTAGCGATCCATTCTGCATCCTTCATGTCGCTCGAATACAATAAAGGCGATTTACAGGAATAAAAACCGAGTCAAGGAAGCCTTATTTAAGCTTTACGATAGAACACTTTAAGCTCTACAATTTAAATCGAAAAAATTAGGCTACTAAAGGCAAATCAATCGGGAGCTGTAAAATGAAAACTACATTGTTGGAACGTCTAGGCGTATTATCATGTGTCGTATCGGGGGTACTGCTTTTTCTTGCGCATGTACTCAACCTTGGGGCAAGTAGCGGTCCAGGGACAGTATTGGGGCAGACTTTAGTTTTATCCGCTCATTTACTACTTGTCTTTGCATTCTTTTGGTTGTACGCGGCGTACGGAAGTCAAATCGGGTTACTCGGAGTGTTAGGCATGATTTCAGGCATTGTGGGTACCATTCTTGTTACGGTAATTGTTTTTGTGGAAGTTGCAAGTGCATCCGGAAAGCAAGTAGACGCGGTTTTCGAGACGAGTATAACCAGGAACCTACATACCTTTGGTCCATTGCTATTTGTACTCGGAATGATCCTCTTCGGGCTCTCATTTCTTCGGCTAAAGGCATTTCCGCGTGGTGGTGGTTTACTTTTGATCGTGGGAACAATGGTCTTTGCGAGCGGGGGGTTAGCAGGTGATGCAGAAGCTTTTATCTCTACGCTCGGTGCAGCCTTTACGGGCGCTGGCTTTGTTTGGTTGGGAATGAGTTCATTAAAAAATAGGCTATGTTAAATCTCAATGTTGACATTTGATAAATGGGAACTAACGTTCTACAATAGGGTTATATCATTGTTCGGAGGTGGTGTGCCCATGGATTTAAAGGAATTGAAGAAGCTTGCTGAAACGTTGGACGATAATAGTAAGCGAGAGCTTATCTACTTCTTGCAGTCCCGAACCAAGGGCATGTCGGCTCAAGTTCGAGCAATTGATGAAATCCAAGAGCAGAAGCACAAAGATGGGCTTGTTTGTCCACATTGCACAGTCCATGCTGTCGTACGGTTTGGAAAATATACTGTTCAAACACGTACTGAAATGGTAAAACGGCAGCGTTACCGTTGTAAATCCTGTTTACAGACGTTTAACGACCTCACAAACACCCCACTTCAGCGCACACGTAGACCTCATCTGTGGGTTCGTTTCATTGAATTCATGATTGAGGGTTATTCACTGCGGAAATGTGCTGAGGAGCTGCTTGGTGAAGTTACACATGTCACATTGTTTTATTGGCGGCATAAGATTCTTGCTGCCTTGAAACAGATTCCAACTGAAGCGTTCCAAGGTATCGTCGAAATGGACGAAACTTATTTCCTGTTCTCTGAAAAAGGCAAGCGGAGCATCGCTGAACGCAAGCCAAGAAAACGCGGCGGAAAATCCAAATATCGTGGCATCAGCAACGACCAGGTTTGCGTTCTCGTAGCCCGTGACCGTCAGAAGATGACCTACTCTGGCGTTCTTGGACGTGGGCGTATTAAGACAACGAAGTTGGATGAAGCGATTGGTGGACATCTATCCGACTCGAACGTGCTTTGCACGGATTCGTGGAGGGCATTCAGCTCTTATGCGAACTCAAAAGAAAAGGTTTGGCTCATTACCGATTCAAATCCGATGGAAAACAGCGCGTTAAGGGCGTTTACCATATCCAAACCGTAAACAGCTACCACAGCCGCTTGAAGAAATGGATAGACCGCTTCAATGGTGTTGCAACCAAATATCTACAACATTATTTGGCTTGGTTCCGTTATATAGATAGCAAGGAATATGAGAATACGGCTTCGAATAAGAAGAATATGTTGGTCAAATCGTGCCTGTTTACTGTGAACAACACGAATAAAAAGCTTCGGCTGTCTGCATATTCTTGTTAAGGGACGAGCAGGAGGAAAATTAATACCAAAGGTGTGTGTGAAATGATAAAAGGATTATATGAGGCACATTTACCAGTGAGAAATTTAGAAGCTTCGATAGAATTTTATAAACAATTGGGTTTGGGTTTTGCTTGGCGTAATGATGACACTGCTTTCTTTTGGATAGAAGAAGGAAAAAGTTGGTTAGGTTTATGGCAAGGAGATGAATATCAGACCCCTTACCATCCTTCATTACGACACATTGCTTTTAGAGTAACTTATGAGGATTTGAAAAAATCTTTAAAATGGTTGGAAACAATTCAAGTTGTAGCTGTACCGTTTGGCAGAAGAACATCTGTTGAACCATTTATTCGTCCGAATCAAGGTAACGCTTCAGTTTATTTTAATGACCCAGATGGTAATAGTTTGGAATTAATGTGTTTTGTTCAGGTTCCAGATGACTTAAGGAGAATTACTGATAAGTTGTCTTTTGAGGAATGGGAAAAACTTATGGATAGTTATTTGAAATGAGATTAGAACCGCCTTCCTAGAAAAGGTGGTTCATTTTTTTAACCCATCCATAATCAACATTAAAATTAAACATAGCCAAAAAATAAGGAGACCTAATGAAAACATGGACGAAACATGAAGACCCTACTAATAAGCACGGAGCCACATTTAACTTGGGAGATAGAAATGTCGAGTTGCCACCAGGTGCCGTGATTTCTGTAACAAGAGGAGAACTTTTCAATATTCCACGATTGATGATAAACAGAGTGTTAAATCAATTCATTATGAAAGCAATGACCAAAAATGGAGACCTACTATATGCTGATTGACTGGTCAAATGCAGGGAGGCATTGGTCAAACGACGACAGTCTGGAAAGATGGCAAACGTATGAATAAATTCAGGACTAAAGGCTTCCACAATATTACACGAAGATTTTTTAGCTGGGTTTTTTATAGTGGAAAAGTACAGTCCTATTTTTTAACGCGGGAGCTTGAGGGGTATCTACCTCCTGCTGAGGAAATCACTACTCAAGTAAAAACTTACGGTCGACATTTTGATGGGGCTAAAATGGTCAAGAAAGCGGATTTCAAAGAAGAAAAGCTAAGATGACTAATAAATTCTAACATTATTGGAATTTTTTATAGATTTTGTATTTTATGAACGTTCGGCCTTCGGAATAATTTCGTCTTCTCCTTATGCTATTTTTCTTAAAATGGACTTGACTTAAAGTTGAATCTAAGGTGTAAGATGTACCCAGTCGACAATAGAAGGAGCTCCGAATAATTATGAATATCAAAGAAGCAGCGGAGAAAACCGGGATATCTGCACATACCCTTAGATTTTATGAAAAAAGTGGCTTATTCCCAAAGATAAAGAGATCCAAAAGCGGAATTCGTGAATTTACAGACACTGACATTAGTTTTTTAATGTTCTTGACTGTACTAAAAAAAACGGGTATGTCTTTGGACGATATCGCAGACTTCACGAAAGATGGATGTATTCTCGAAAGAATAGAGTCGGGAGAAATGCCGAAGGCACCGTTAAAAGACCGACTTCGCATCTTAAAGAATCATCGGAACCACATAGTGGAGCAACAGCGTGAAATTGAGTTATTGCTTCATTCCGTTAATAAAAAAATCTCATTTTACGAGCATTACATGGAGTCTAAAGATGAAATCGCGGAGGAGAGTGAACAAAATGTGCAAGAATAGGTATGAAGTCGGCTTAGATATTATGAATAAGGTAGTTGGGGAATTGGGCAGTCATACGCGTGAGTCTTTGAAGGAGATTGCCCCCGAATTCGAAGAAATGTTAGTAGAATTTCCGTTTGGGGACATTTATAGCCGTCCAGGATTAGATCTAAAGTCACGTGAAATCGCAACTGTTGCAGCATTAACCGCTCTGGGAAACGCTACTCCTCAACTGAAGGTTCATATTAACGGCGCACTAAATGTAGGGTGTACTAAAAAAGAAATAGTAGAGATAATGATGCAAATGGGAGTTTATGCTGGGTTCCCGGCAGCACTCAATGGTCTAACTACTGCAAGGGAAGTTTTTAATGCAAGAAATTTATAAGCTAAGGGGACGGTTAGTATGACAATCCAGAGCATCTCTTTTACATGGATTGGATTCGGTGGATTTTATATAAAAACGTCGACAGGTAGGGAGATTTTAATCGATCCATGGGTTAAGAACAATCCAGTTTGCCCTGAATTTGTAAGAAACATTGAAAAAGTTGACTTCATCTTTTTAACACATGCGCACCGTGATCACGCTGAGGATGCGGTGTGGCTTGCCCAGAAGACCGGAGCAGTAATATTGGCTGGTTGGGAACTGGCCTTTATTCTGCAGAGGCGAGGGGTTCAAAATGTAGTTGCGATAAATAAAGGAGGAACTAGAAAATTCGGAGATATTACAGTTACAGCGGTACATGCGGATCATTCTTCTTCCTTCATTGACGGAGATCAGCTACTTTATGGCGGAGAAGCAATGGGTTATATTATTAAATTCGAGAATGGAAGAACAATTTATCATGCTGGGGACACCAACGTATTTGGTGATATGGCTTTAATTGCCGAACTCTATGAGCCTGAGATCGCTTTAATACCAATTGGCGATGCTTATACAATGTCTCCTCGTGAAGCTGCCAAAGCTGTACGGCTTTTGAACGTAAAGAAAGTAATACCGACGCACTTTGGAGTGCTAGATTTTTTAACTGGTAGACCTAGCGAACTTTTAAGTTTACTATCCGATATACATGATCTTATTGTGCATGATATTATGCCGGGCGATACCATTTGTTATTAATTGTAATTGAAGATGTTGGCATCATTGAAGTTGTAGACGAGTGTTATCTGGTTACTGATGTACAAAATAACAAAGTAGTAGTAAAGGGGAGGAATTATTAATGGCTTTAGAAATGAGAGGTAACTGTGAAAACTGTACAAAAGAACTTCATAAAAATTCGGTAGCTTATATTTGTACACATGAATGTACATTTTGTCATGAATGTGCGGAAAGTACGAATTATGTATGTCCTAATTGTCGAGGAGAACTTGTGAAGAGGCCTATAAGTAGGGAATCGTCAAGTTGTCCGATAAATTCGCAATGATCAAATCGATCGATTTCCCCGACTTCAGCCAGAATTGTTGCTGCAATTCTGGTGCCAATACCAATATCTGTCGGAAGTCAAAACATAGTCCCATAAATGTCGCGTAAATCGTGGCTTTTTATTTTTATGGGATCAAGTTCTTGTCATTGGCCGATGTCAAGAACTTGATCCCGTTCCCGTTTTAAGACAAGAACATTGTCCCATTTGTGACAGAGTGGGGGGTGAGATCCATCGCTTTTTTTCATCTCTGAACAATAAGGCGGGAATGTGGAGGTAGTATAGTTCGAATTTATGGGGAAGTGGGCTTAATAAACAAAAACACGAAGCTGCCGTAATCCAAATGGAGTATTCTTGCGATACAATAGAGCTATGTGTTGGAAATAGAAAAGCTTTACGTGAAGGAGGAATCGGCTAATATGTCCCGTGTCTCGACTGCAAAACACTATTGGACTATCGTATTCGGAGAGGGCAGCGTCGATGAAGCCTCAGTTTCCGCATGCTCGAATTCATTGACGAGCGATTATTTTCTCGTGTAGCCCTCCATCGAGGCATTGTCTATACAATTTTGCCTCGGCGTGACATGCTGATTTGCGCGGCAACTTAGGGAAGCTCTAGCGCGAAAAAATCGTCTTGTCAGAATCCCGATTCTTGCCTTACAATATAACTGAATATTCACAAAAAAAGAATAGATCAGGCAATGGCGCCTGCGGTTCAAGAACGGATCGTCGAAATCCGTGCTTTGGACCTTGGCGTTTTTTTGCGTTGTTTGCGTTCCATCTCATCGAAAAAGAGGTGAAGCCCGTGAATCGACGACCGGTACGCGCAAAAGCGCTTGCCGTGAGGATTATCCCTAACGTGGACGAAGCGTTGTCGAAGCAATTGAAGCTGAAACCGGGCATCCGCAGCTTGGGTTTGTTCACTTCAACGATCGATGACGTCGGGTACACCGCGGCTGACGAAGCGACCAAAAAGGCAGCGGTCGAAGTCGTATACGCTCGCTCGTTCTACGCCGGCTCCGGCCATGCGTCGGGTCCGCTGTCTGGCGAATTCATCGCGATGATCGGCGGGGAGACGCCGGCGGAAGTCCGAAGCGGACTTGATGCGGCGCTCGCGCTCATGGAGAGCGGCGCTTGCTTCTATTCGCTCAATGAAGAAGGAACGCATGCCTATTACGCTCAGGTCATCTCCCGGACGGGCTCGTATTTGTCTCAAGTGGCTGGCATCCCCGAGGGGGAGCCGCTTGCTTATTTGATCGCCCCGCCGCTCGAGGCGATCGTCGGTTTGGATGCGGCGCTGAAGGCCGCGGACGTGCGGTTGTGTCAATTTTACGGACCGCCGACGGAGACGAACTTCGCGGGTGGACTCCTTACCGGGAGCCAATCCGCGTGCAGCGCGGCAGCCGAAGCTTTCGCCGCGGCAGTCAGCGAAGTCGCGGCGGTGCCTAAGAAATGAAGAGGGAACGAGGTGAACGAAAATGGAAAGCGCAATGCATACGCAAGCGCTCGGTATGATCGAAACATGGGGCGTTCCCGCATTGATTGCCGCAGCCGATGCGGCGGCCAAAACCGCGGACGTGAGAATCGCGACCTACGAAAAAGCGGATGCGGGTATCGTCACGATTTATGTGCTCGGCGACGTCGCTTCGGTCAAAACGGCGGTGGATGCCGGAAGTGAAGCCGCGAAAAGAGTGGGTAAGCTGCTCGCCTCGCACGTCATTCCGAGACCGGACGCCTCTCTTTACGCGATGATGAAAAGCTGGCTTCCGCGCGAGGAAGCTGCGGCAACGGAGATTGCACCTGCCACTTCGTCGCAAGCTGAATCGCCCGACGCAACACGTATACTTGCACCGGCCGATTGGAGCAAGCTGTCAGTCAAACAATTGCGAGAACGCGCAATGGCGCTGCTACCCGACTTCCCGCTTACTATGGAACAAATCGGAAGCGCTCCGAAAGCCCAATTAGCGATGCTGCTCGCGAAGCTTGCGGATGAAGGGGGCGGCCGAGCACCATGAAGCTAGACGAGGACTTGCAGGCGATCCAAGAAGTTCGCGATGCGCTTGTGGAGGCGAAAGCTGCCCAGAAGTTGCTCGAGGCGATGCCGCAACAGCAAATCGACGACATTGTCCGGCGAATGGCGCAAGCGGCCGAAGCGGACGCCGCGCGGCTGGGAGCCCTCGCGACGGAGGAAACGGGTTTCGGCAAGCCGCTCGACAAAAAGGCCAAAAACCTGTTCGTCGCAAGGGACGTCCACGAAGCGATCAAAGACATGAAGACAGTCGGCATCATCCGTCGGGACGAGGCAAAGCAAGTGTGGGAAGTCGCGCAGCCGATGGGAGTCGTCGCCGCGATCATCCCCTCTACGAATCCGACTTCAACGGTGCTGTTCAAATGTTTGATCGCGCTAAAATCACGCAATGCGATCGTCATCAGTCCCCATCCTTCCGCGATCAGATGTTCCATTCAGGCTGCGGACGTTATGCGCAGAGCGGCCGAACAGGCTGGCGCTCCGGCAGGAGTCATTCGTTGTTTATCCTCGCCCTCGATGGAAGCGACGGGTGAACTCATGCGGCACAAATTGACCGACGTCATTCTCGCCACGGGCGGCACCGGTATGGTCAAAGCGGCTTACAGCTCGGGCAAGCCCGCGTACGGAGTCGGTCCCGGCAACGTGCCGGTATACATTCACCGAAGCGCGAATCTCGCTCAAGCTGCGCGATGGATCGTCCAAAGTAAATCATTCGACTACGGGACGATCTGCGCTTCTGAACAAGCATTAGTAGTGGACCAAGAAGTGAAAGCGCAATTGCAACGCGAATTGACCAAACAAGGCGCCTTCTTCCTGAACGAAGATCAGAAGAGACGCATCGCCGGTATTATCGCTACGGGCAAAGGGCTGAACCCGCAAATCGTCGGCAAGTCGCCGCAAGCGATCGCCGCGCTAGCCGGAATCGAGGTGCCGGCCGACGCTGCCGTTCTCGTCGCGGAGGAATCGGAAGTCGGTCTCGCCTTCCCCTGGTCGATCGAGAAGCTCAGTCCACTGCTTGCGCTTTACACGGTGAACGATTGGCGGGAAGGTTGTCGCAAGTGCATCGAGCTGCTGGAACTTGGCGGTTTGGGACACACGCTGGGCATTCATTGCGAGGACACGGCCGTGATCGAGGCGTTCGGTCTCGAAAAACCCGCTTCGCGAATCGTCGTCAATTCGGGCACGACCTTCGGGGGCATCGGCGCGACGACGGGCATTTTGCCGTCGATGACGCTCGGCTGCGGCTCGTTCGGCAACAACATAACGTCCGATAACATCGGTCCGATGCATTTGCTCAATATCAAGCGAGTCGCTTTCGGAATCCGGGAAATGCCGCCTTCGGAAACACCGAAGTCTGAAGCGACGGCGAACGTCGCAAGCCTTGCGGAGCGAGCGGCTCAAAGCATTGGCGGACTCGAAAAACTCGGCATTAACCGTGAAGAGGTTGCGAGGATCGTTCAAAGCGTGCTGGCGGAAATGCAAGTCCGGTAGACACCAAATTTGAGGAGGAGTTCCTATGGCAGGAGAAATGAGTGCGCTTGGCATGGTGGAAACGAAAGGCTTGGTCGGTTCGATCGAAGCAGCGGACGCGATGGTTAAGGCGGCGAACGTGAAGCTGATCGGAAAAGTGCATGTCGGCGGGGGGCTTGTGACGGTTATGGTCCGGGGAGACGTAGGCGCGGTAAAAGCGGCGACGGACGCTGGTGCGGCGGCCGCCTCCAAAATCGGCGAACTCGTATCCGTTCACGTGATTCCGCGTCCGCATTCGGATATCGAGTATATTTTGCCTAAGCTCGAAGGCTGAGCGCGGTCGTGGCGCTGATCACGGAGACGAGCCTGAGGGCGATGCTCCGCGCGGGAATTCCCGATCCTTTTCTGATTCGGGAAGGGGATAAGCTGACGCCGGCCGCCGCGGATTTCCTGAAGGACAGGGGGATCGCTTTAAGGCGTATCGATCAAGATGCCGACAAAGAAGACCCGCGGTTTCCCCTTATCCCCGTCGGAGTGTCCAATCGGCACGTTCATTTGTCGCCACAGCATGTCGAAGCACTCTTCGGCGCGGGCGTACGGCTTACCTCCATGCGCGAGCTCTCGCAAAAAGGGCAATTCGCCGCGCGGGAAACAGTCGCTCTGATCGGTCTGAAAGGGAGCTTGGCGAACGTGAGAGTTCTCGGTCCCGCGCGCGGCAAAACGCAAGTCGAGATTTCCCGGACGGACGGTTTCGCGCTCGGCATCCATCCTCCCGTTCGCCTGTCCGGCGATATTGAGGGGACTCCGGGAATCGAGCTCATCGGGCCATCAGGCGCGATACAACTGCAAGAAGGACTTATCCTAGCTCGCAATCACGTGCATCTGTCGCCTGAGGAGGCGCACAAGCTTCACGTCTCGTCAGGCGACCGCCTGATGCTGCAGGCGGAAGGCGATCGGCCAATGATTTTTGCAGATGCTGTCGCTAGGATCGCGCCAAACTTTTCGCTCGATTTTCACATCGACTTGGATGAAGCGAACGCGGCTCGGCTCGAC
Source organism: Cohnella yongneupensis (assembly GCF_042655785.1). Classification (NCBI taxonomy): domain Bacteria; kingdom Bacillati; phylum Bacillota; class Bacilli; order Caryophanales; family Paenibacillaceae; genus Cohnella; species Cohnella yongneupensis. The sequence goes on along the minus strand of NZ_JBHSNC010000001.1, from coordinate 34,825 downwards.
ACCGGCAGCTTCGTTCGTCTGATCGGCATAAATGGTAAGCTTACGGGTGCGTAGGAGGGGGTGAAAAGTTGGACGCAGACATGAAACCGGTAATCGAGACGATCGTTAAGGAATTATTGGAGCGGATTAAGCGAGAATCGGCCAAACCTCGGAAAGTACTGTACATCTTTTGCGACAGCACGGCACACGAGGCGTATACGGATCATTTCATTACGCTCAAGAACGCCGGCATTTGCCATGACATCCTATTCCTCGACGGGGAAACGTCCTCTTGGCTTGGCATGCACAAGCTCGAGTGCGGCGGACCCGGACGGATCATCGCTTCCGACGAATTCGCCCCGGCTCCGCTTGAGGTCCCGCACGAATATGACGGCATCGTCATCCCGGAGATCGACCTCGACAACGCGGCGCGGATTGCGCTGGGGATGAAAGGGACGATCAAATCCGAAATCGCGTTCGCGGCGCTGGCCACCGGCAAATTCGTGCTAGTCGGAGATGAAAGCAGTGGTCTTAAAAGAGCGGACCGCAGGACGCTCCGAACGATATCTCTCCCGCAGCCCTACCGTAATTTATTCGATTACTATAAACAGGAACTCCGCATGTACGGCGTCGCGTTCGGACCTCAAAGGAGCTTGGCGCAAATGGCGATTGAGAGATGCGGGATCAAGCCCGATTCGCCGCACGTGATTACGGAGCCGATCCAACCCGACAACACCGGCAACATGTTAACCTTCGAAGGCAAGCTCGTCTCCGCGGACTGGCTGACCGGGCATTTGCGCAAACCGCACACATACTCGAAATTGACTGTGCCGAATGGAACGCTGTTGTCCCCTCTTGCGAGAGACATTTTGAAAGAAAACCAAATCGAACTTGAGATAACCGGCAAGGGGTGAAGCTTCTCATGTTCCTGGGCAAAGTGATCGGAAGCGTATGGGCGACGCAAAAAGAAGAAGGCATGGACAACTTGAAGCTGATGGTCGTACAGCCTACCGACTTCCAGGACCGCGACGCAGGAGCGACAGTTATCGCGGCGGACCGAATCGGGGCGGGCGTGGGCGACAAAGTGATCGTGTCCAGAGGCAGTCCCGCGAGAATGTTGTTCGAGGGCCTGAAGGTGCCCATCGACGCGATGATCGTCGGAATCGTCGACAGCTACGAAGTCGCCAGCCCGGACGAGGGGGAATAGCCGCATGGAGCCGCCAAAGCAACGGGTCATCCAAGAATACGTTCCCGGCAAGCAGTTGACGCTATGCCATGTGATCGCGAATCCGGACCCCATGCTCTACTCTAAGCTCGGCATCGAGGAACGCCAGGCGATAGGCATTCTGACGCTCACGCCGACCGAGACGGCGATCATCGCGGCGGATGTGGCGACGAAAGCGGCGAATGTCGGAATCGGATATTTGGACCGGTTTACGGGCTCCCTCGTCATCACTGGCGAAGTGTCCGCGGTGGAAATGGCGATGTCGGCGGTGAATGCTTTTCTCGAAGAAAAGCTTCAATTCTCGATCGCGGCCGTCACGAGGTCTTGACCGATGCGCAGGATCATGGTGATCGGCGCGGTCGGTTCGGGCAAATCGACATTAATCTTGGCACTTCTGAACGATAAGCTTCCCGCCTCCAAAACGCAAAGCTTGCATTTTCTCGACTGGCTCATCGACACGCCGGGCGAATATACGGAAAACCCGTTGTTCTACCGTTCCCTCATGGCGACCTCCCACCAAGCCTCGGCCGTCCTGCTCGTACAGGACGCAACGCAGGGCCGATGCACATTCCCGCCACTGTTCGCCGGCGGTTTTCCGGTACCCTGCATCGGCGCGATTACCAAATTGGATCATCCCGGAGCGGAGCCGGATCGGGCGGAATCCCTGCTCCGACAAGCATTGCCTCAAGGGGCCATCGTTCGCGTATCCGCGATCGCCGGCATAGGCATCCAGGGACTTAGAGAGCAATTGAAGAAGCATGCCAAGGCACCGCCGCCCGCCGAAAATTAAATTAATTTTCGTCCGTTAAATACCGCCCAAAGCCTGGAATCTTTATGACACAATAGGCTTTATAGAGGGGGGACGTGCCAATGGAGTCCATTCGCGAGCTTTGCGGGCGTCGTGCCGCGTTGAACGAGAAAGATACCGCAACGATCGAGGAGCTTGCGCGAGGCTTGCAGCTCATCGCGGACCTGTCGCAGTCCGACGTCTTCATCGACTGTCCGCTGGCCGATCCGGGTACCGCATTAGTCGTCGCTCAGGCGCATCCTTCCACGGCGCAGTCGCTCTATAAAACATCGGTCGTCGGCCAGCTAGCATACGCGCACAACGAACCGGCGGTCATGTATTGCCTTCTGTCCGGTCAGCCGGTTACCGGCTCCAGGGGCATTTCGCAAGAGCAAGTCGCGATGCAGCAGAACGTCGTCCCGATCCGCGGCACGAACAACCGCGTCATCGGAGCCCTCATTCAGGAGCAGGACATTTCCGAGAAAGTGCGGCAAGAGCGGGACGTGGAGCGTCTCAAGGAAACGAACGAACAGCTCAGCGAGACGTTGCTCTCGGTCGCGCTGTCCGAGGGCAGCATGCAATCGCTTATGCACGAGGGGATCGTCCTTTTCGACGAAGAGGAACGGGTGACGTACTTGAATCCCCGGGCGAAGGCGATGCTCGCGGCTATCGGGCATCCCGATGCGAAGGAAGGCTGCGCCGGCGGACAGTGGTTTTATGAATCGATTTCCTGGCGAGCGGTATTCGGACAAACCGGCGTCATTACGAAGGAGCTTCAGTTCGGCAAAATCGTTTACGAGCTGAAGGCCCTATCCATTTACAGAGGGCTGCGGATCGTTGGCGGATTGATGCTCATTCGCGACATCTCGGAGCTGAAAGACAAAGAAAAGCAGCTGCATATCCAGTCAGCGGTCATTAAGGAAATCCATCATCGGGTCAAAAACAATTTGCAAACCGTTACGAGCCTGCTGCGGCTGCAAATGCGCCGGACGCAGCACGATGAAGTCGGCCAAGTGTTCCGCGACAGCATCAACCGGATCCAAAGCATTGCCGTCGTGCACGAAATGCTCGCCTATGAGGGCATCGAGGCCGTGCCGTTCCGCGAAGTCGCGGAACGGATCGCGCGTAACGTCGTCTCGTCGATGACGGACTCCGGTTGCTCGATTCATACGCGGATAGAGGGGGCGGAGCTGCTCCTTCCCTCGGAAACGACGGTGTCGCTGGCGCTCGTCGTGAACGAGCTCGTGCAGAACTGCGTCAATCACGCTTTCGCGGGAATGGCGGATGGGGAAATCGGCATTACGTATCAGTATGGCGGACGCATGTTCAGCTTGCAGGTGGCGGACAACGGCCGCGGAATGGCTGAGGAAACGCTCGAAAACAACGGCGGAAGGCTAGGACTAAGGCTCATCCGTACGCTTGTGGAGGAGCATCTGGACGGCGTTTTCGTGTTGCAATCGAGCGATCGGGGGACGGAAGCATGCATCGTTTTTCCGTCCTGCTTGATTCCATCGGAGGGAGTGAGCGCGCAATGAACGGAACCGTCGTCATCGCGGATGACGATCCGATTATCCGGATGGACATTCGCGAAATGCTCGAAGCCGAAGGCTATCAAGTGGCCGGCGAAGCCAAAAACGGCGAGGAAGCAGTGGAGCTCGCGGCCCGGCTTAAGCCCGATTTGATTATCATGGATATGAAAATGCCGATTATGAACGGAATTAAGGCGACGCGTCTCATCCAAAGGCTGCAGGATACGGCCGTGTTGCTGCTGACCGCCTACAGCCAGAAGGATATGGTCCAGGAGGCGCGAGAAGCCGGCGTCACCGCTTTTTTGGTCAAGCCGATTACGGAGCGGAACCTGTTGCCGGCGGTGGAAATCGCCCTCGGACAGAAGGCGAGGCTATACGGGCTTAAGCAAGAGATAGACCGGTTGAAGCAAACAGCCAAGGAGCGCAAAACGATCGAGAAAGCGAAAGGCATCCTCATGGCCTCCCTGCAGTTGAACGAAGAGGATGCCTATCGGACTCTGCGCGATGTCAGTATGGAGAGCCGGCTGCCCATGAACAAGCTGGCGGAGCAAATCGCGGAAGGCGGCGCGGAGCGGTTGGCCGGATTCGCGCGGGGAGGTTGAGCCGGGGCTTGGAGCGGGCGGAGTGGCTGACGAGCGCGGGTATCGACATCGGTACGAGCACGACGAAGCTAATCGTCAGCCGCTTGAAGCTCGCCAGAACGTCCGGCGCCCTCAGCTTGCCCCGGTACGGCATAGCTGCAAGGGAACTGCTGTATGCGAGCCCGATCTATTCGACGCCGTTGCTAGGCGAGGACGAGATCGACGTTCCGCGCATCGAGTCCATCCTCTCCAAGGAGTTCGCCAAAGCGGGCATTCGCAAACAGGATTTGAAGTCCGGAGCGATCATCATTACCGGAGAAACGGCAACGAAAGCGAATGCGAGCCGAATGATTCACCTGCTCGCGGAGCAAGCCGGCGATTTCGTCGTGGCGACGGCCGGGGCGGATTTGGAAGGGATGCTGGCGGGCAAAGGGGCCGGCGCAGACGAGCGATCCTTAGCGGTAAAAGGCGCCGTGGCCAATATCGATGTCGGCGGTGGGACGGCAAACGTCGCGATTTTCCATCGCGGAAAACCGGTCGGTACGGTGACTTACCGCGTAGGAGGAAGCCTCATTCGGCTCGATCCAACCGGCAGGATTTCGGCAATTTCTCCCTCGCTGATGCCATGGCTTCAAGCTTCCCGGTATCGGCTGAAGCAAGAGGATACGATTTCTTTCGCGGAGTGCGAAGCGTTGTGTAAATCACTCGCCTGCGCAATGATAGATGATTTGATAGGAATAGGAGTCGCTGAAAACGATGAACGCACCCGAGCGCTCTTGCTAGGCAAGCCATTACAAAAGGCGATCCCCATTGAAGAGTGGATGGTTTCGGGAGGCATCGGTAGCCTGATGGAGATGAAGCATCCCGCGAATATGGCGGAAACCGCGGCTTACGGGGACATCGGACCGCTGCTGGCTCATTCTCTCAAACGAGTTTTTATCGAACGGGGCCTTCGGCTCGTGCCCGCGGTCCAAACGGTACGGGCAACGGTCATCGGCGCGGGCATGCAAAGCTCGGAAATCAGCGGGGCGACCGTATGGCTGGAATCCTCACTGCTTCCGCTTCGAAATTTGCCCGTGTTGAAGCTAGCAGCGACTGCCGGCATGCTGGAGTCGCCCGTTCGGTTAGCGGAGACATTGGAGGAAACGATGCGGCTCGGTGCGGGTCTATACGGAAGCGATGCCTCTCCGCCGTTCGCGCTTGCCATGTCAGGGATCTCGGATATCTCTTACGCAGCCATGCAGTCATTCGCAGATGCATTTTGTTCGTCGTATACGCGATTTTTTCCGAAAAATGGGGCTGCTGTCGTCATCTGCGACGGGGACGTCGCGCAGGCGATGGGCCAGGCTTTGCGCAAACGTACGGGAGGCCGCCCGAAAGTCATGTGCATCGATCAAATCCGCGTAGAGCACGGCGACTATATCGATTTGGGAGAGCCGATCTCCGGCATGATGATACCGGTCGTGGTGAAGACGCTCGCCTGGCCTGGCCGAACGGAGGGGAATGGAAGCGGATGAAGATGAGTGCCACGGTTCTTGGCCGTACTTATCGATACCGGGATTTGAAGGAAGTGTTCGCCAAGGCGAACGAGGAGAAATCCGGTGACCAGCTCGCGGGCATCGCCGCCGAAGACGCCAAAGAGCGGATGGCCGCCAAGCTCGTGCTGGCCGATTTGACGCTAGCCGACATTCGGAACGAACCGCTGCTGCCGCCGGATAAAGACGAAGTGTCGCGGGTCATCGAGGAGTCGGTCAGCGAGCCGATCTTCGCGGAAATCCGCAATTGGACGGTCGCGGAGCTAAGGGAGCATTTGCTTCGACCGGAAACCGGGGGAGACCGCATCCGCCGTTTGTCCCGCGGACTCACCAGCGAGATGGTCGCAGCGGTTACGAAGCTGATGGGCAATCTCGATCTGGTGCAGGCGGCGTCGAAAATCGAAGTGACGTCCCACTGCAACATCACGATCGGGCAAAAGGGAGTGCTCTCCGGGCGAGCCCAGCCGAACCATCCTACGGACAGTATCCCAGGGATAAAGGCAGCGTTATATGAAGCGCTGAGCTACGGAATCGGCGATGCGGTCATCGGCATTAACCCGGTCATCGACTCCGCCGACAGCGTCAAAAACATGTTAGTCGCGACCAAGGAAGTAATGGCCCGTTGGGATATTCCAACGCAAAACTGCGTCCTCGCGCATATCAAGACGCAGATGCGGGCGATCCGCCAGGGAGCGCCGGCGGATCTCGTGTTCCAAAGCTTGGCGGGCACGGAAGCGGGCAACCGGGCTTTCGGCATCGACGTCGCTTTGCTGGACGAAGCCGACGATCTCGTGAGGCGCGAGGGTACGGGAACGGGGCCGAACTTATGGTACTTCGAGACCGGGCAAGGCTCGGAATTGTCCGCGGAGGCGCATCACGGCATCGATCAAGTGACCTTGGAATCGCGGTGCTACGGATTGGCGCGCAAATACAAGCCTTTCATCGTGAATACGGTCGTCGGCTTCATCGGACCGGAGTATTTGTACGATAGCAAGCAGGTCATCCGCGCCGGGCTAGAGGACCATTTCATGGGCAAGCTGCAGCAGCTGCCGATGGGCGTCGACGTCTGCTACACGAACCATATGAAGGCGGACCAGAACGATATGGACAATTTGGCCGTCCTTCTAGGCGCCGCAGGCGTCAATTATTTGATCGGCGTCGCCATGGCTGACGATTGCATGCTGAACTATCAATCGACGAGCTTTCACGATATTGCGACATTGCGCGAAACGATGCGCTTGCGGCCGGCGCCTGCCTTCGAAGCGTGGCTGACGCGCATGGGCATTATGGAGAACGGCCGACTGACGCCGATAGCGGGCGATCCGACGATATTCATGTGAGGGAGGCCTACCTGCGATGAGCTTGATTTCCGATTTGAACACGGCAGGACCTTTGGACGAATTCGTCGATCGCGTGATGGCGGAGCTGGAGAAGAAGCTAGCCGCCCATACCGCTGTGTTCTCCGCCCAGCCGTCAACGCAGCCTTTTGCACCCGAGCCTGCGGATGAGCCTTCCGCCCAAGAAACAATTCTCACCGCCAAAGTGCCTAAACCGAAATGGGCGGAAGGCCTTGACGAGCTGATCGCCAGCACTCCCAGTCGCATCGGTGTCTGGCGCGCCGGAACGCGTCCGCTTACCAAAGAGATGCTCAAATTCCGATGCGACCACGCGGCGGCCATCGATTCGATCTACGGCGAAGTCGATCCTGCGCTTTTGCGAGAGTTCGGTTTATTCTCGGTGACGACCCGGTTCGGCAACACGGACAATTACTTGAAGCGCCCGGACATGGGCCGGATCATCGCGGACGATGGCTTGGCGTTGCTGCGCGAGCGTTGCCGCCATGCCCCGCAAGTGCAAATAGTAGTATCGGACGGCTTAAGCGCCAATGCGGTTGACGCGAATTTGCCGGAAGTGTATCCTGCGCTCTTGGATTCTCTGGAATCGTACGGATTATCCGTGGGTACGCCATTCTTCGTAAGGGGCGGACGCGTAGCGGTCATGGATCAAATCGGGGAGATGCTGCAGCCGGAGGCGCTCGTGCTGCTCATCGGAGAGAGGCCCGGCTTGGTTTCTTCGAAGTCGATGAGCGCTTATATGTGCTATCGGCCTAGATCCGGAACGGTCGAAAGCGACCGCACCGTCATCTCTAACATTCATCCCCGCGGAACGCCTCCTTTGGAGGCGGGAGCATACATCGGCACCGTCATCGATAAAATGCTGCAGCAACGCGCGAGCGGAATCCGGTTGGAGATTTAAACATCCTTGTGGGAGATAAGGAGGTGGGAGGATGGAGCTGGGAATCGGAATCGCATTGTTCGTCGTGACGTGCCTTTTCGCGATTTGGATCATTCGATTGGCGGGCAACAACGTTCGCAATTTCGATGAAAGCAAGCACGAGAGCTTCACCGGAAAGTGATCCGGCAGCGAAGATCCGCTCGATGGCATGTCAAAGTTGGATATTAGTTGAGAGGGGATTTTAAATGAGCGCTCACTCCCAACCTCACGACAAAGACAAACAGGACTTGCACAAGTTCGGCTACGCGCAGGAGCTTCTTCGCAGCATGGGCGGATTTTCCAACTTCGCGATTTCGTTCTCGATCATCTCCATCCTGACCGGCGCGGTGTCCTTGTACGGGCACGGGCTGTTGTACGGCGGACCGGGCATGATGGGCTTCGGCTGGCCGCTCGTCGCCTTATTCGTCATGATCGTCGCGGCTCCGATGGCGGAGCTCGCTTCGGCGATTCCGACCGCGGGCGCCTTGTACCACTGGGCGGCGATTCTCAAGAACAAACGCTGGGGCTGGTACACGGCGTGGATCAACCTGATCGGCCAAATCGGCATCGTGGCGGGCATCGACTACTCCGTCGCGCTATTCGCCGATCCGCTGATCGCGGACGTCTTCGGTTACACCTCTACCGAGACGACGATTCTGATCACGTTCGCCGTCATTTTACTGAGTCACGGCATTTTTAACCATATCGGCATTCGGATCGTGTCCAGACTGAACGACTTTTCCGCATGGTATCATATCGGCGTCGTTCTCGTGCTCGTCTTCTCGCTGGCCTTCTTCACCAAAGGTGGACTCAACGCGGTCGACTACTTGTACCAAGTCGGCGATACGTACTCCGACAAGCCGTATATGTTCGCGTTTCTGATCGGCCTATTGCAGGCGCAGTGGACGTTCACGGGCTTCGACGCGTCGGCCCACACGATCGAGGAAACGGTCAATCCCCGCGTTCGCGCGTCTTGGGGTATTTTCAACTCCGTCGCTTATTCGTTCGTGTTCGGCTTCATCATGCTGGCGTTCGTCACGCTTTCGATCAAAGACGCCGGAGCCGCAACCGAAGCCGACAACGCATTCATCTACGTCATCGGCCAAGCGCTTGGAGGCACGTTCGGCGACGTCATCCTATGGCTTGTGACCGCGGCGATGTGGTTCTGCGGCCTGTCGTCGATCACATCGTTCTCTCGGATGATGTACGCGTTTTCCCGCGACAAAGGCATGCCGTTCAGCAAGCAATGGGCGCAAATTTCCCGCAAGTTCCGCACGCCTGCCAAAGCGATTTGGCTGGCCGTCATCTTATCGTTCGTCTTAGCGCTGGTGGACTACATCATCAAATCCAACAATCCGGATGCGACCTACACGACGATCGCGTTCCTCACGGCGGTTAGCGTCGTCGGGCTGTACGTCGCCTACGGCATTCCGATTTTGTTGAAAATCATCGCCAAGCGGCAAGGCCGGTTCCAGGCGAAGCATCTCGGACCTTGGCACCTCGGCAAATACAGCGACGCCATCGGCATTCTAGCGCTGCTCTGGATCTTGTTTATATCGGTCATCATGGTTATTCCGCCGAATGAGAATGCCGGCTATGCGCTCGCGGGAATGATGGTGCTGCTGGTCATTATGGACTTCGCCTACTACCGCCGAAACTTCCAGGGCCCGCAGGCGGCGTTGAACAATTCCATGGACGAAATATTGCGCAGGGAGAATGCGTTGGAAAATCCGGCTGCGTCCGGACCCGGAGGCAAGTCTCATCAGGCGTAATTGCAGCAAATCGAAAGTACGTAACGATGCGCTGAAGAAACAGCCGTTTCCGGAGGAAGCGGCTGTTTTTGCGGTTTCGGGAGATTTTATTAAGAAACTACATGATGACCCCAACCCGACAACTTTCTGGGCATTAACCGAATAAAACATGCTCGTATGGCTCAATCTATTCAATGGGTGAATATGACAGTCATAAGAAAAGAGGGGGCCAACATGACGGCAACAGATCATAGATGGCAGCAACTTTGGCAAGAAATCCATAATGCTTGTTCCAATCGTAACTGGAATGAGGTTATTCAAGAGTGTAATGAGTTGATCCGTTACGCTCAGCTGCAATCGGGCGATACATTAACTGCAGAGCAGTCTTATCAAAGCAATGAACCCAATCAACAGATGCTCATTCAAGCGCATGCTGAGCAAGACTAATTTATTTCGAATCATGGGATGCAACGGATTCAAGGAGGCTGCACTATGATAAATGTTCATGCACGCGCAACATTCAGTCCGGAAGGGTCATTCAAACTTACCACGATAGAACGCAGGGATCTTAAGCCACACGATGTTCTCATTGAGATCAAGTACGCAGGCATTTGCCACTCGGATATTCATACCGCTCGCGGTGATTGGGGGCCGGTTCAATATCCGCTTGTTCCTGGACATGAGATCGCCGGAATTGTTACTGATATTGGTTCGGAAGTTACAAAGTTCGCCGTTGACGACCGAGTAGGAGTAGGTTGCATGGTTGACTCCTGCGGAGAATGCGTGAACTGTCGCAAAGGAGAAGAGCAGTATTGTCTTGAGGGGAACGTAGGTACCTATGCGGCCATCGACCGATATGGACAATATACGCAAGGCGGTTATTCCACTCATATCGTTGTCACGGAAGACTTTGTGGTAAGAATTCCTGACGGTCTCGAGCTTGACGTCGCCGCTCCGCTCTTGTGTGCCGGTATCACAACGTTTTCGCCGTTGCGCCATTGGGGGGCAGCACCGGGCAAGAAGGTGGCTGTTGTTGGTCTTGGCGGCCTTGGACATATGGCCGTGAAGCTCGCGCATGCCATGGGGGCGGAGGTTACGGTTCTATCCCAAACTTTGAAGAAGAAAGAAGACGGGTTGAAGCTGGGCGCGGACCATTATTATGCCACGAGCGATCCAGAAACGTTTAAGAAACTGGCTGGTTCGTTCGACCTCATCGTGAATACAGTAAGCGCGCAAATCGATATTAATGCCTACCTTTCTTTACTGGCATTGGATGGTACATTGGTCAATGTCGGTGCGCCACCTGAACCATTGTCTGTTCAAGTATTTTCACTGATCCCTCAGCGTCGATCGTTTGCCGGATCAATGATCGGCGGCATACGGGAAACGCAGGAAATGCTTGATTTTTGCGCTGAACACAACATCGCTCCAGAGATCGAGGTCATTTCTGCCAAGCTGATTGATGAAGCTTGGGAGCGTGTATTAACTTCGGATGTTCGCTATCGCTTTGTGATCGACATCAGCACGATGGAGAATGAATAAAGTTTTCCTAGCTAAAGTCTGGGGGCACGCATACAGGTGTGCCTCTTTTATTGACGTAGAGCAAAAAATCACAAATATAAAATCCCATAGGAAGAAGGAAGATGCTTACTAGAATCAAAAAACGGAGGTCGCGAGTTCATGAGCCAGCATAGGAGGCTGTCAACTGTCCTCGACTGTATTCAGTCACGTGGCGGGCTACTCAGCTGTGACGAAGCAGCCAGAGTCTGAGGAAGAGCGAAGAACCTCATTACAGGCGCTGCTTGCTTGCTCCACTACAGCGATTGTAAGCGAGGGGAAAGGTGCGGCGGTTGAAGCGATGGACGACTTCCCGATGCATTTGGACGGAAATGTCTATTACTGTGGCTTTACATCCTCTAAATTATTCGGCGGAAGCTCATATTTGGACAGGGACCGGAAACAGCTAGAGTTGTCGGGTGCTTCCGCAGGTTGGACAACGCTTGCTTCTCGGAGGAATCCGGCCAGAAGGCGAACGCGATCTGCCTTCTTCCGGGGTGCTCGCCGTAAGCCAGCGCCAAATAAGCCAGCAGCAGCCTGGCTCTTCCGCCGGGAACCGAACCTGTGCAATCCTCGCCGCCAATGGACAGTTTCCAACCGCCCATGAGTTGAAAGCTGCATCCGTCCACTTTGGAGACCTCCGTTTTCCGATCAGGTCCATTTATTCTTATTTCTGTAAGTTGCTTGAGAATCCTTCCTTACACAAAATAAGCCCCGATTTACAAAACCGTCCGATCGCTGTAGCATATTTTGTTGGCGCAACGGGCAGAATGTTCCAAGATTCCCAGCCGACCGATGCAGCCGATCAACCGAAAAGAGTGGTACCGACCATGAGGCATGTCCGGCCATTATTCCGTCATATGGGCCTCAGGCAAAAGTTGATCCTGACTTTTGCCTGTTTCATTTTGCTCCCCCTTCTCCTTGTCGGCGGCACTTTATCGTGGCTGTACGTGGAGTCCAACCGCAGCATGCTGCTCGACGCGGCGAAAGAGAACAATCGGCAAGTCGTCCGAAACATCGATACCTCGATGAGTCCGCTCCTCCGCTTATCCATGTTTCCGGTCCAGAATCCGGCCCTATTCCGCCTGATGAAGAAGGACTACTTCGCGGTCCCTTATCCTCTGCTTGAGAGACAGGAGGACTTCGACGAAGTGAACACGATCATCCGCGACAGCATCATGCTGTACTCGGACCTGATCGACTCGACGGTTATCTACCAACTGACGAACCATCTCGTGCTGGGCCGAAGCTCGCTCGATTACTTGAACCGCTCCTATCTGGAAAACCAGTTCCCTCAAGAGCCTTTCGTGCAGAGCATTATGGCCAAGAAAGGCATATACGTCCCCGTCGGCATCCATGACGAGAAGCTGCTGTCCAACCCGCCCATTCCCGTCGTTTCGCTCGGCCGCGCGATCGTCGATCCGTTCACCAAAGAGCCTTACGGCTTCATCCTTTTTAATATTCACGTGGCCAATTTGAAGTCGCTTTGGAGCGACATCCACATCACCGATAACACGAGATTTTACTTGGTGGACGAGCAAGGCAATCTCATCTACAGTCAGGACGCCGCGGAAATCGGCCGTCCGGCAAACGATATTCTCGGACCGCAGAAGGACGCAGGCCATTATTACATTACTTCCGCCTCGCAGCTGACGGGCTGGTCGACGGTAACGGTGATCCCGAAAAGGGAGCTGTTCGGCTTCGTATACACGATCGTGGAGACGGTGGCGATTTCCCTCGTCGTGCTGTTGGCGCTGTCCATCGCGGCATCGGTATTCATCGCGACCGGCATCACGAGGCCGCTGCTCAATCTGGAGCGGAAAATGAAACTCGTGACCGAGGGCAACCTGGACGTGACGATAGACGCGGCGCCGGGCGAAGTCGGCAGAATCGGTACGGCGATCGACCGGATGTTGAAGGAAATCCGCCGGCTCATCCGAACCATCTACGACGAGGAGCAGGAGAAGCGCCAAATGGAGATCCTCGCGCTGCAGTCGCAAATCCGGCCCCATTTTATGTACAACACGTTAAACGCCATGAAATGGATGGCCAAAATCCAGGGAGCCTCCGGCATCGAAGAGGCGCTGACGGCGTTCTCCTCGGTGATCCGGTTCACGGCGACGACCAAGAGCGATTTCGTCACCGTGAAGGAAGAGATCAACTTCATTCGTGACTATGCGAAGATCCTGAGCTTCCGGTATTTGAACCGGTTCGAGATCGAATTCGACGTGGATCCGAATATCCTGGAATACCGCATCCTTAAATTTATGCTCCAGCCGCTTGTGGAGAACGCCATCTTCCATGGGTTCGATGAGATCTCCTATAAAGGCAAAGTGGCCATTCGGATTGCGGAGGAAGCCGGCGACATCGTCATGACGGTCACCGACAACGGACGTGGCATGACACCGGAGGAGCGTATCGCCGCAGATCGCAGCGAAGCCCCGGAAAAGCTAAACTCCATCGGCCTCGGCAACATCCATAAGCGTATCGAGCTGCATTTCGGTCAAGGCTACGGCTTGTCTTTGCACAGCGAACTCAACCACGGAACGACCGCGAAAATCGTCGTGCCCGTGATCGATAAACCGGAACAGGAAGCAGGTGATCCGTTGTGAGAATTTTGATCGCGGACGACGAACCCCTCGTAAGGATCGGACTGAAGTCCTCTTACAATTGGAACGAAGCCGGCATGGAGATCGTCGGCGAGGCGGCGGACGGAGAGGAAACGCTAAGGCTGATGGAGCAGCTGCGGCCGGATGTTCTTATACTCGATATCAAAATGCCCAAAAAAGACGGCATCGACGTCCTGACGGAAATGCGGCACCGCGGCATGCACACGAAAGTCATTATTTTAAGCAGCTTCGACGACTTCCTTCACGTCAAGAAAGCGATGAAGCTCGGCGCCGTGGACTATTTCCACAAACCGAGCATGAACGTGCAGGAGATCGTCGGCGTGCTGCAAAAGCTGCAAAGCGTCATCGATGAGAACCGGACTTCGGGAGGGATGAATGCCGGAGCCGGCGCGCCCTCGCGGGAATCGATCCTTCGCGACATGATGTACGGGAATGCTCAGTTTGCCTCGGAAACCCGCCTCAGAGAAAACAACCTGTATGCGGTGCTGTTTTCGGTTAAGAAGCTGGGCCAGACGCTCCAACGTTACTCGGGTGAAAACGCGGGTTTCCTGCAAGGGACGATAGCCAATCTGCTCGGCGAGCTGCTGTCCAAGGAGCAGGAAACGGAGTGCGTGCAGCTTCAGGACAATTTGTTCGCCATCCTGACGTCGCACGGCGAATCCAAGAGCGGACAAGCGTCGTTCGCGCACGTCAACGATCTCGTCTATTTGGTGCACAGCTCGCTGAAGCGTTACGTGAACATCGAGACCGTATTCGGCATCAGTGAGGCTTGCCATGCGTTCTCCCAGCTGCCCCAAGCCGTGGAGCAGGCCCTGCAGGCGCTTGAGATGAAGTTTTATCACCCGAACAATCCCTTATTCTATTACCGGAACCGCAACCTGGACGACGAAGCCGCGCAGACCAAGATCCAGACGCTGATCGCGGCGATGAAGAACGGCTTGAAGGAAGAAAAGTACGAAGGATTTGCATCATCGCTGGCGGAATGGGAAGATTATGTCCAAAGCTGCGAATGCATGGCCGAAATCGACGTGAAAAAGGTGTACGAAGGGCTGCTCTTCATGATGGCCGACGAAGACGACTTCGGGGATGGACGCGGAAGGGCGGACGGATTGGACGACTTCACCGAATGCTCGGCTTTTTACCACGCGCTGTTCAACGACATGCTGAAAACGCGGATCGCCGGGAAAAACAAGGACTACAGCCCGCTCATCCGCAACGTGGTCCAGTATATCGACAGCCATTACCGCGAGGATATTTCGCTGACGCTGCTTGGGGACACGTTCCACGCCAGTCCGAATTACATCAGCCGGCTGTTCAAGCAGGAGACGGGCAGGGGCCTGTTCGATTACCTGAACCTGGTCCGGATCGGCCAGGCAAAGGAGCTGCTCAAGGACTACAAGCACAAAATTTACGAAGTCGCGGAAATGGTCGGTTTCCACAGCCAGGTCCATTTCGCGATCGTGTTCAACAAGTACGAAGGGATGTCGCCGACCGACTACCGCAAGGAGTTAGGATGATTCGGTTAAAGAAAAGTCAATTTCGTTAAAAGCTTGCCAGAACGCACGTAGCGGCCGCCGAAAACAAGTTAATCAGATTAAAGGAAACGCGGTTTGAATAATTTGAATGAACTCCCCAAACCTATAGGATGAAGAAGCAAGAGGAAACACATCATCGAGGGGGATTAGACAAATGAAAAGAAAGTGGAAATACTCGGCTCCGCTCCTGCTGGCCCTGTGCCTGGCACTCGTGCTTACGGCATGCGGCGGCAAGAACAACAACGCGGGAACCGCGCAGCCATCCGCCAGCGCATCCGCCGCGACCGGCCAGAAAGCGACCATCACGATGGGCTTCTGGGGTACGGCGCAAGACTTGAAGACGTATCAGACCGCAGCGGACAACATCTCCAAGACCTACCCGAACATCACGCTGAAAATCAAGCAGTACCCGAGCAGCGATCAATTCTGGAACCAGCTGCCCGGCGAGATCGCGGCCGGCGTCGCGCCGGACTTCATCAAGCTGACGAACGAAGGCTCGTACGAGTACATCCAGAAGGGCATGTTCGCTCAACTGGACGATTTGGCTGCGCAAGGCAAGCTGGATATGAGCCGCTTCACGAAAACTTCTCTGGACGTATGGAAAGTGGACGGCAAGCAGTACGGCATCCCGAACAGCGTCATGCCGGGCATGTTCTTCATCAACGAAGACATGTGGAAGAAAGCCGGCCTCGGCGCTTACCCGACGACTTGGGATGAAGTGAAAGCCGCAGCGCAGAAGCTGACCACCAAAGACGTCAAGGGGATCGTCATCAACATCGATCCCTTCCACATCACGAACTACATCAAGACCTACGGCGGCGGCTGGAACTACGGCAAGTCGATCAATTCGCCGGAGAACGTCAAGGCGCTGCAAACGATCTTCGACATGTACAGCGCAGGCGTCGCGGTGACTCCGAAATCGCTGGGCTACGGCTGGGACGGCGAAGTGTTCGCCAACGGCAAGGCTGTGATGACGACGGGCGGCTACTGGTACAAGAGCTTCCTGAAGGGCGCGGCTCCGAATCTGAAATACGTTGCGCTGCCGGTACCGAAAGGCACGACGGAAGGAAGCACGATGATCTCCGACGGTTATGTCGTGCTGAAGGACGCGAAGGACAAGCTGGCGGCAGCCCAAGCGGCTTACTACATGACGAACGACGCTACGCAAACGGAATTCATGGAGAACGGGCTGAACTCCGCGGTAGCTTCCCTGTCGCCGAAGTATTTCGAATTGAACCCGGAATTTAAGCCGGTTGAACCGGCGCTGAAAACGGCCACCGACTTCGCCTATCCGGCCGAAACGAGGAAGTTTAAAGACGAGCTGGTTACCCAGCTGGAGAATACGCTGCTCGGCGGCGCGAAGCAGACGCCTCAGCAGATCCTCGACGCCATCCAAGCACAATTCAAGTAAGCGATCCGAATCCCGTTCTCGTTTCCGCAAGAAACGGGGACGGGTTTCTTATCTCCGGGTGAGGTGATCTCAGCCCGATAGCAGGAGGAGGGTTATGATGTTCCGCAAAGCGAGGGATTCCGATTTTTTCGTGGGCTGGCTTTTCAGCTTGCCATTCCTGATTCTATGGGCGTGGTGGTTCTTCTACCCGTTCGTGCAATCGTTCATCCGCAGCTTCCAGGATGCCAACTTCGCAGACCTGGGCGCGGCTAAATTCATCGGTTTTCAGAACTACGCGAAGATCCTTCACGATCAGGCCTTCTACCGGGCCATTCTTCACTCGCTTGAAATCGTCCTGATCGCCGTGCCCGTGCAGACCCTGCTCGGCTTGCTCATGGCGATCCTCGTCAATCGGAAAATCAAGGGCAAAGGCTTGTTCCGCACCTTGTTTTTCATTCCCTACATTACTTCGACCATAGCCGTAACGACGGTGTTCATGATGCTGTTCAAGCAAGGGACGTTCGTGACCAACTTCTTCGGATTATTCGGTTTCGGCAACGTCACTTGGTTTGCGAACACGCATTACGCGCTGTTGTTCGTCGCCATATTGTTCATTTTCCAGCAAGTCGGTTTCAGCATGATCGTCTATTTGTCCGGCCTGCAGGAAGTTCCGAAGGACCTTTACGAAGCGGGTCAGATCGACGGAGCCTCCGGCTACCAGCAATTCCGCTACATTACCGTTCCGTTCATGAAACCGATCACCTTTTTTGTCGTGTCCGTCGCGACCATTCTGGGCTTCCAGATTTTCGACCAGATCGCCGCGATTTCCCGCTACGGCGCGCTGGGATCCCCGGCAGGCGCGACCGGCACGGTCGTGACGTACTTCTACCAGAACGGGATCCGGTACATGAACATTGGCTACGGCAGCGCCGCGGTCGTCCTGTTCTTCATCATCATCATGATCATTACGTTCCTTCAGAAAAAACTGTTGGACGAAAAGGAGTGAGGGGTATGAAAACCAAAAAGGGGTTGGCACTGACCGGCAATTATGTGCTGCTGATCGTCCTTGGGGTTATTTTCGCCCTTCCCTTCTTGTACACGCTGTATACGTCCCTCGTGACCATGCAGGACGTGAACCATTTGGCGGGATTTTCGAAATGGACCCTGTCGAACTATAAATTGTTCTTCACTAACGATGCCTACAACGTGCCCCAATGGCTATGGAATACCGTGGCCATGACGGCGATCGTCATCGTCGGCAACCTGATCATCAACCCGATGGCGGGATTTGCGCTGGCGAAGCTGGATTTCGCGGGCAAGAAGTGGATTTACTGGATCGTCGTCGCCACCATGATGGTGCCGTACCAAATGATCCTGATCCCGGTATACGTGAACGTAGCCCATCTCGGCTGGCTGAACTCGGTTCTCGGGCTCACGATACCGTTCCTGTACCAGAGCTTGTACATTTTCATGCTTCGCCAGTTTTTCATCAGCATTCCGGGCGAGTTCATCGAGGCTGCTCGGCTGGACGGGCTCACGAAAATGGGGGCGTTCTGGCGGATCGTCTATCCGCTCGCGAGATCTTCGCTCATCACGATGTCGATCCTCGCGTTCTCCGGTACGTGGAACAGCTATCTGATTCCAAGTACGTTCACGAGCGACCCGACCAAGTACGTGCTGGTCGTCGGTTTGAACAGCGTGAAGGACATGTTCTTCGAGAACACGCCGCTCATCATGGCGGGCGTCGTGCTGGCCACCCTGCCGATCCTGGTGTTCTTCTTCATCTTCCAGCGGCAGTATATCGAAGGCGTATCCGGTTCCGGCGTCAAAGGCTAACGAGATCATTCACGGGAAGAGGCGTTAACGGATGGATTACCGCGTGATTAAAGAAGGGGATTTGTTTTTCCTGACGGACGTGCATGGGGACGTGACCGGCAACGACGAAGCCGGCCATGGTTTGTATACGCAGGATACCCGGTTTCTGAGCCGGATGGAGATGCTTATTGATGGGGAGAAGCCGACTCTTCTCGCCTCGGAAGGGACGAAGGGTTATTTCGCGTCCATCCGGTCGATGAAGGTCAGCAAAGACGAAGGCGCCATTGAGATGCTGCGCGAGCGCTTCATTCAAGGCGGCGTTCTGCATGAACGCGTATCGCTGACGAACTTCTTCCCCGGAGAGGTCCGGTTCGATTTCGCGGCCGCTTTCGACGCGGACTTCCAGGACATGTTCATCGTCCGCAAATACCGGACCGGCGACGTCGGGGAAATCGTCGGGCGCGACTTCGGGCCGAACGGCATGTCCATTCGGTACCGCGGCAAGGACGAGATCGAGCGGGAGACTTATGTCGCATGGGATTGTGCCGAGGCCGCCCAAGTCGGTCCCGACGGCTGCTTCCACTTCGCGTTGTCGCTGGCGCCGAAGGAGACGAAGCGGATTTGCTTTACGGTGACGCCGGTCATTGCAGGAAAGGTGCCGGAAGCCCGCTCCTTCGAAGAGGGGCTTGCGCTGCTCGAGCAGTCGTATGACGGCTGGCGGTCGGAAACGACAGGCGTCGCTTCCGACGTGCCGGCGTTCGACGAAATATACCGCCGCGGCGTCACGGATTTGCGGATGCTCATGACCGACATCGGATACGGAGAAGTACCCGTCGCGGGCCTTCCGTGGTTCGCGGTGCCGTTCGGCCGCGACAGCCTGATCACTTCGCTGTTCATGCTTCCGCTGAACGCGGGCAAAGTGAGGGGAACGCTTCGGACGCTTGCCGCTTACCAAGGCGGGAAGACCGATCCGTGGCGGGATGAGACGCCGGGCAAGATCATGCACGAAATTCGCTTCGGCGAGCTGGTCCATACGGGACAATCTCCTTTCGGCCCTTATTACGGGACGGTTGACGCTACGCCGCTGTTCCTTGCCGTGCTCGGGGAATACGTCCGTTGGACGGGAGACGCTGCGCTCGCGAAAGAACTGAAGCCGAACGTGCTGCGTGCGTTGGCTTGGATCGACGAGAACGCCGGCCGCACGGAGAGCGGGTTTCTGAGCTATCGGCAGGAAGCCGAGAAGGGGTTCCCTAACCAGGGCTGGAAAGACTCGGCTAACTCCATCGTCCATGAGACCGGCGAGTATGCGTCTTCCCCGATCGCGCTTTCCGAGGTGCAGGGTTATGCATATCAAGCGAAGAAAACCCTCGCGCCGATCTTCCGGCAGCTTGGGGACGTTGAACTGGCGGACCGGCTGGAACAAGAAGCCGCCGCGCTGCAAGCTCGGTTCGAAGAAGCGTTCTGGATGGAAGACGAGCGGTTTTACGCGATCGCGCTCGACCAGGATGCCCGGCAGGTGCGCTCCGTCTCTTCGAATCCGGGACATCTGCTGATGTCGGGCCTTCCCGAGCGTTCCCGCGCGGAGTCCGTTGCCCGGCGGCTCGTGTCCGAGGACATGTTCAACGGTTACGGCGTCCGTACGATGAGTACCCAAGCGACGGGCTATTACCCGATGAGCTACCACAACGGAAGCGTATGGCCGCATGACAACGGCATGATCCTGCTCGGCCTCGGCAAGCTCGGGCTCAAGCAGGAAGCGGGCCGGGTCATTACCGGCATGCTGGACGCTTCCTCCCATTTCGAATACCGGCGGCTGCCGGAGCTGTTCTGCGGCTACGCTTCTGCCGAGTCGGACGGCCCGGTGCCGTATCCGACGACCTGTTCGCCGCAGGCATGGGCGGCCGCGACTTCTTTCGCCTTCGTGCAGGCAATGCTCGGCATCGACCCGAACGTGCCGGAGCGGAAGATCGCGCTCAATCCGTTCTTGCCGGAAGGATTCGGCGAGCTGACGGTAAGCCGCTTGCCCGTCGGGCAAGGGCATCTTACCGTGAAGGTGGTCCGGACGCCCGGCCAAGACGGCTACGGCAAGGCCCGCATCGAAGTCGTCGAGAATACGACCGGCTGCGAGCTGCAAATCCAAGAGTAAAGGAGCCTCCGCGATGAAGAAAACATGGTGGAAAGAAGCCGTCGTTTACCAGGTTTATTGGCGGAGCTTTCTCGATACGGACGGTGACGGATACGGCGACCTCGAGGGCGTCATCCGCAAGCTGGATTACATCAAGGAGCTCGGCGCCGACGTCGTCTGGCTGAATCCGTGCTACGGTTCGCCGGACGTCGATAACGGCTACGACATTTCCGATTACCGGTCCGTCATGCCGAAGGCCGGCACGATGGACACGTTCGAACGGCTGCTGAAGGAAGTCCATGCCCGCGGCATGAAGCTGATCATGGACTTGGTCGTGAACCATACATCGGACAAGCACCCATGGTTCCTCGAATCCCAGTCGTCCAAGGAAAATCCGAAGCGGGATTACTACATTTGGCGGAAGGAAGCGAACAACTGGCGCTCCTACTTCACGCCTTCTACTTGGGAGTACGACGAGGCGACCGAAGAGTATTATTTCCACTCGTTCGCCGTCGAGCAGCCCGATTTGAACTGGGCCAACCCACAGGTGAGGGAAGAAATCTACGACATGATGCGCTTCTGGCTGGATAAAGGAATCGACGGCTTCCGCATGGACGTCATCAACCTGCTGGCCAAGCAGGAAGGGTTCCCGGACGCGCAAAACCCGGACGACATCTCCTATTTGGGCAACAACCCGGGCATTCACGAGTACCTGCAAGAGATGCACGATCGCGTCCTGAAGCATTACGACGTCTTTACCGTTGGAGAGATCCCCTTCGTTACGCCGGAAGACGGCGTGCTGTACGTGGGAGAGGACCGGGGCGAGCTGAACACGCTGTTCCATTTCGAAGTGCTGGATTACATGGCGCATTGGGACATCAAGAAATTCAAGGAAATCCAAAAACGTTGGTACGACGGGATGTGGGGCAAAGGCTGGAACTCACAGTTCATGAACAACCACGACCACACCCGCGTCGTTACCCGCTTCGGGAACGACCGCGAATACCGCGTGGAATCCGCCAAATGCTTTGCGACGCTGACCCACACGCTTCCCGGAATGCCGTACGTGTACCAAGGTGAAGAAATCGGCATGACCGGCGTGCGTTTCCCGTCGATCGACGATTACAACGATATTGCCCTGAAGAACAAGTATAAGGAAGAAGTGGCCAAGGGAAGGGAACCGCAAGAAGTGTTCGACAGCCTGCTCCATCTGGCGCGGGACAACTCGAGAACGCCGATGCAGTGGGATGGGTCCGAGAACTCCGGGTTCAGCGAAGGCGCACCGTGGCTGAAGGTCAACCCGAACTACCGCGAAATCAACGTCGAGCAGGCGCTGGCGGATCGGGATTCTGTTTTCTATTACTATCAAAACCTCATCCGGCTGCGGAAAGAGAACGAAGTAATGGTGTACGGCAGCTACGAGCCGATTCTGGAAGATCACCCTCATCTGTATGCTTACTTCCGCACGCTGGGAGACAAGCAGTGGTTCGTGCTGCTGAACATTTCCGAGCAGGAAGTACAAGCGGAGCTGCCGGAAGAGGTCACGTCCAGACTGGGCGAAACGATCGTCCGCAATTATCCGGTGCGGGCCGATCAGGCAGAGGAGCTTGTGCTCAAGCCGTACGAGGCTCGCGTTTACAGGGTATAACACGTGTAATTTGGACGATAAGCGTGAGGCCGTCCTTTAAGCAAATTTGTTGCTTACGGGCGGCCTTTTTTGCGTCTGCGCTGAACTGTCTTGCTCAGCGGATTCGGCGTTTTGGCGTTACCGAAGACAGTCTCGTCCTGGCTTCTAATGCGAAGAACAGGCAGCGCAGACCGCGGAAGTGATGCAATCGATCGGAACGATCGCGACCGCAAGCGAGGAATCGGCGGCGGCCTCCGAGGAGACCGCGGCCTCCTCGCAATCGCTGGCACAGCTGGCGGAAGAATTGAATACGGCCGTGTCTGCATTTAAAATATAATCCGCAATGCAAAGAGGAGGGCAGATGCCCTCCTCTTTGCATGATTTTATTTCTGAACAACCGTACTTCGGATTTTGTAGGAGAAAGCGGCGACCGGGCTGGGGATGCCCGATTCCACGGCGATGGCCTGCACCGTCACTACAGACCCTGGGGAACCGGTCACCAGGACGGAGGTGCCTTTCGTGCTTTTCACGGTCGGCGTCGAGCCGTCCGTCGTGTAATAGATGTCCGCTTTAGGCGATTTGGATTTCAACGTGATTTTGGTTTTGTTACTCACGAGGGCTCCGGTCGCCACATTGGCCGTTGGGTAAGGCACTTGGGTCGGCAAGCCTTTGGTATACAGGAAGGTGGACACTGCGCTTGCCCCTTTGCCGGGTACCACGGCGATCGCCCGGATTATCAGCGTCTGAAGGGGGAAGCCATGGACGACGACTCCTCTGCCATGCGCTCTGATCGAGGTGGGGATGGAACCGTCCGTCGTATAGTAAATGGTCGCGCCCGGCGTTGAGGTGTTCAAGGCAATGGTGGAGTTGATCGGCACGACCGAGCCGCTTAGCGGATAAGCTGAAGGAGAGGCTACGATGATACTGGAAGACGGCCTCCGTGCTCTTAAAAATGTCCGCTTTGGCGGCTATGGCTTTGACCGTTACCGTATCGCCCGGCGAGCCGGTGATCGTCACGCTGTTGCCGGTCGGGCTTCCGGTCCCGGGCTCAGACCCATTCGTCGTGTAAGAAACCGTCGCTCCACAATCACTTAATGTTGTCGGAAGTCAAAAACATTGTCCCATTACAAGCCGCGTAAATCGCGGCTTTTTTGATTTATGGGATCAAGATCTTGTCATTAGCCGGTGTCAAGGACTTGATCCCATTCCCGTTTTGAGACAAGAACATTGTCCCATTCCCGTCTGTAAACAACAACGCTTGCGACTTCTGGAATAGGTCCTTATTGGCAAAAACCAAAAAAATCATTTCATCTGTATCATTTTTCCATTCGGAAAAACAAACGCACCGAAAGTCCATTTTATTGGTATCTCACCGAGAATCAATAATACTGGTTCCGGGCATACATATTTTTTGCTTTTTGAGATTTCAGTCATTTGTCTTTTGTCAGGATCACTTGGAATAGGAAAACCATTAGGATGAGTATGCCATTCTCCTAAATAATAAGAACGATCCTTTTCCCATGCATCCGACAAAAGTTTTTGTAACCCAGCGGTGCCTCGATAAAACTGGGTGGGATACTTCTTAGAATCAATTGATCCAGTTGATATATGGCTAACTTCTGCGATAGTTAAATTATTAGAATATCGACCAATCAAAATGCCACCAGTTTCATTTGGATAGGAATGAGTGGCGTTGTTCATTAGATTACTTACTAAATCTTCAGGCAATAGAAGGCCAAATTTCCTGTCCTTACTATAAAATTCAGTGTTCATAGGGTTGTTCCTCCATGGAAACCAAATTAACGGAAGACAGATGGTTATTTCTTTCGATCTGTTCCCAGACTAGAAAAGTATTTCCTCGAGGAGGAGACTTCATAAAGCCTTCTATTGATCGAATAGCAGTTGCTGTCATAAGGTTTTCTTTTTGGGAAAGCGTTGTGAACTTTAATAAGGAACTCATCAAAATTATATCCTTGTTCATCAAATAACCGATACAGATCTGACCACTTAATCGGTACTGTCCATGGTCTTTGGATAAAAGAAGAAGTCCGTATCCATATCGCGGTTAATTTCGAATGCGCAAGTACTTTTGAAAATTGTCCCCATTCATTTTCATGGATTGGTTCACCGTTCAACGTTTTGAAATCATATATTAAGTACGCTTCAGGTGATTTTTTTATTTTAATAATCGTAGAAATACCAAAAGTTTTCCCTGATTGTTCCCATTTTGAATAACTGTTCGGACTTTCGCTATAGGCAATTAATGTGTTTTGGGCACACGGAAATTCTGGCAATTCAAAAGGATCCCCTTGAAGGAATAGAGAATCCTCAGATGCCAGTTGTAACCATTTTTTCGCTCTTTCTATATGCCATGCCATCCGGCTGACTGCTTGAAAAGTTTCGATCAGTCCGAATTCCTTATTAAAGATTTTTGTTGTTTCATCTAGACAAAGTGATCCATCCCGAAAAAGCTGACCTTTTTTATATGTGTTTATACTTTGATGTGGGAAAGTATTGTCAATGCCATTAATAGCTGAAGGGTATACTTTAATTTGACCACGTGGGTAGTACTCATCAACAAGCACATACCATTCAGTCAATGATGGTATAAGATCTTTATTAGAAGATTTTATACTGATTTCAAGATGTAAAGCCCATTTTTTCGTATCTTCTAACCAAAATAAGTCCTTGATAAGTCGGACGCCCGAGATACTTTCTAAAGCTCTTCTTCCTAGAGCTAACTCATCTGATATTTTATGCAAATCGTCCACCGCTCGGCTGTGTGATAGTTTGTCCACGAGGAGTGAAACCTCCAGGAGTATGTTCAGGAGCAGGAGGGAATTGATCACCAAATAATGAAGTCCATGCAGAATGACATGTAGTAAAATCTGTCGAATCAAGAGCTATTCTTGCTAAACTCGCAGCTTTGATAATCTGTTGATAAAACTCTTCATACTCTTTCCATTCAACTCGTCCCATAACATTGTGTTCGACAACACCATGATCAGGCAAATAAGGCTTGGGAGGGTATTTAGACACGATTGTTTCAAATGTAAATGTTACACCTTGGGCAACACTTTTTATATCATCAGGACAAGCATGCCAAATTAGATGCTCTAACGGATAACTTTTGGGTTGTCCAGCTTCAGGGTAATTGAATCTCTTCCACCACTTGATAACTTTAACTACATTAATAAAGTGTGTGTTTGTAGCTGCATTTTTTTGCTGGGTCTTTCTGATTTGTTCAAGAGGGTGAGTAGTTTTCCATTCTTTTGCTTCTCGATCTGGGATGTAGAGTGGAGACAGTTTCCACTCCTCTTGTTGCTTGGATACCTCAAAAGAATGCTGATTTGCATATGTAGCTCGTTTGTTTGGTTCAACCCAAGATTTAACAAGCCGCCAATCTTGAGCATCCTCCAATGAGATATTTGTTTGAATAGAGTTAGAATGGAAAAATTCAACCTCGCTTTCACTTGGTGCAGAGGTTACCAGAAAGCTATATATACAAGCGATTAATTAATGAGCGTGTGTGGAGATTTATGCATATTTTGTTCGATGAATTCTTTGACGTAATAGGGTAGATCAACAATAATGTGGTCTAGCTTTTGAAAAAGCCGCTTTCGTTCGTCAATATGCATTGTTGGCCTCCGGCAAGTTATTAATTGAAGTCCATCAAAAAACAATATTGGCGTCACCATAAAATTTAAACATGTTTAACGGGCCTCAATTGAAAATTAACTCTGAAC
Source organism: Cohnella yongneupensis (assembly GCF_042655785.1). Classification (NCBI taxonomy): domain Bacteria; kingdom Bacillati; phylum Bacillota; class Bacilli; order Caryophanales; family Paenibacillaceae; genus Cohnella; species Cohnella yongneupensis. The sequence continues at coordinate 8,739 of NZ_JBHSNC010000001.1, read as the reverse complement.
AGGAAAGAGCAAAGAGGAGCCAATCAATGTAAGTTCTTGTCCTTTAACGATGTATGTTCTTGTCCTTCGACATTAGCTGTCGGCTGACAAGAACATAGTCCGATTGCAGTCCGCGTAAATCGCGGGCTTTTTTATTTATCGGATAAAGTTCCTGTCACATGGCGATGTCAAGAACTTGATCCGATTGCCGATTGGAGACAAGAACAATATCCGATTGCCGATGTTCCAGAACGCGCCCGCCAAGTCGCTGGTTCGACGGGGTCCACGGTCATTTACGGGGGAAGTCGTTGGAACGAATTCGCTGGAAACGAGTAATCGCAATCAAGTTGGTACGGCAATAAGCGCCGACTTTAGGGGGCGGCGCTTATTTCATGGAGTGGACGCCCCGGTCGATCGGCACTTCCTCGGGGAGCCGTTCGGACATGCCGGGCACGTTACGGGGATGAAAGTTGATAAATTCGGATGAATATACCGAAACGTACAAACTTCCGCTCCCTGCGAAAGCGCGAATGAGAATCGGCTGGTCGTATTGGTTTTGGAACGCGAAATCTGGTCCGTTCCAGCTGACCGTCGCATCGCGGCCTGGCAGGACATAAGGGACTTGGCGGCTGTGCGAATAGCGCTCCAATATAGTGAGACCCGCCCGATCGACTGCGTTGAACAGCGTGGAGGACACTTGGCAGATGCCGCCGCCGATGTCCTCCGCAAGCTCGCCCCGAACAATCACTTTGGCGCGACGGTAGCCTTTTTGCTGGTTTCGCACTCCGACAACCTTGTTGAACGAGAACGTTTCATTTGGAAAGATGACCGTGTTATTGATTGCTTGGACTGCAAGCGTGATGTTGTTCGAACGGTTCTTATTGCTGGCGCGGAAATACGTGGCATAGCTGCCAATCGGCTTTTCCCGGATCAAAGACAGCAGCTCACCATCGACTCTCGGATAGACGACGGTCTGCGGCGTCGGGAGCGAAAAGGGGCCGTTCCCATAAAAGTATTCGTAGCAGCGCTCTTCGAACTTACGGCGATCGAGCTTTACGCCGAGGCGCTCGGCTTCGATTGCGCCATCTACGCCGATGCGAGCATTGACGGGCGGATGATCGGTTTGACGGGCAACGGAATCTAACAGTGCTTGCAGCTTAGTCGGATGGATGAGCGGAAATACGGACAACGTATAATCAGCGCGGTTTACGCGAATTATGGTACGTCCTTCATGTTCGATCGTCATATCATCGGGAGCCGCGGCTTGGCTGAGCCAAATCGAAAGGCCAAGCGCCCATATTCCTCGCATGCGTACACCTTCCTTCAAGCAGTTACGATTCCCAGACGTCATCCGAAATATGGGCGGAGGAAACCAATTGCAAAAACCATTATTCATGCTGACGGCGAAGTGGATAGCGTCAACGACACTGCTCGCGGCCCTATTCGGCCCAAACGCCGCCTTTGCGGCGCCGAGCGAGCAATCGGAGAATACGGCCACTCTCATCGTTCGTTCAAGCGCAGATGCCACGTTCGAAAGCCTGCACGATATGCCCCGACTTAATCTCGATTGGGTGCTTCGGGCCGAGCGGGGGAAGATGACCGAATTCGCACCGGAGCTAACGGATTTGTACGTCCGTGTGGCCGGCCCTGCGATGGAGAATCGGACGTTCCGAATGACGCGTTCCGGCCGTTTATGGGAGGAGAATACGGGAGAGCAAATTGTTCTCCCTTGGAAAGCGTCGGCGCGTCTGCTTCAAGAAGGAGAAGTGCTGAGGGAGCGTCATTACGGACGTCTGCTTCGTTGGCAGGAAGCCGATCGAATTTTTTATCGGAATTGCGTCTTTACCGTACAGGACTTAGAGACGGGACTATCCTTCCAAGTACAGCGGCGGGCGGGACGCGATCATGCGGATGTCCAGCCGTTGACACGCGAGGATACGAAGGTGATGAATCTCATTTACGGCGGGCAGTGGAGCTGGAAACGTAGAGCGATCGTCGTACGGTTGGGAGAAGAGCGAGTCGCTGCTTCCATGAACGGGAAGCCGCATGGTGGGGATGGAATTCCGGACAACGATTTCTCGGGCCATTTTTGTATTCATTTCTTGGAAAGTACGACGCACAAGTCCACGGTGCCAGACGTGGCTCATCAGATGATGGTGTACAAAGCCGCAGGACAATCCCGGGCCTTTACTAGCACCGCGGCGCCGGAGCGGCTGGCGGAAAGCTTGGTTCACGCGATGAACGAGCGGGATCCGGAATGGGTGAGGCTGCTGACGGAAGGCGTGGAGCTCATCAAGCAGGATGAGGTTTTGCGGAAAATGGGCGCGCTCGCAGCGGTTCGATCTGCAGCACCGAGGCGGCAGGATGCGGTCGATGCGGTGGATGCCCTTGTGATCCCACTCACGTGGAGCGTCGAATTGTATCCTTCCGAAGGAGAAAGACGAAACGCAACGTGGAACATGCGGTACATCCGAACATCGTTTTTCTCTCCGTGGCAATCGATCGATATCTTGTTTGAACCTGAAAACGTGCGCGCTCGATAGCATAAGTAGCACTGGGAATAAGTCATGTTGGCCGAATCAAGTCCGCGTTTTCGCGGGCTTTTTTATTAAAGCCCTAATAGTGACACCCATATAAATGTCGGGTGACAAGAAATTGATCCGATTCAGCTCGGCGGACGGGTGCGCATCTTGCCTCGTGACGGGTCAATTCCGTATCTGACTGATTGGAATTGGCTGCTAACCGATGGGCATATCCCCGGGCATGTTTCATTATTCCATGAGAGCTCCCGTGCTCTTGTGGCAGGCGATGCATTCGTAACTGTGAAACAGGAATCGATCTATAAAGTGTTCATGCAAGAGCTCGAGATTAACGGTCCACCGAAATATTTCACGTTGGACTGGCCTGCAGCCAAAGCATCGGTACTTAAATTAGCCAAATTAAGTCCCCTTCTAGCGTTAACCGGACATGGAAAGCCGGTCCAAGGAGAAGCGTTAACGATTGGTCTTCAGAAAGTGCTGGAAAATCGTGATATTGCCGTTCTACAGGCTGATTGCTGGGAGTATTCATTTCCTCGATTGCGGGAAGCCTATCCTAATATTGGTTTCTGATAAGGTATGGGGAAAAAGGGGAAAGTGATCTGTGACCAATATTACATTTAAGGCATTAGCTATGACAAATGAGATTGATTTAAATAAGATTGCGATTCACTGTGGTATTCCTAAGAAATACACGTGGGAACAACCTTTAATTATTAGAAACAATATACTTAAATCAATCTATCAATCGACCGTAGACGAGTTTCAGCAAGTCATGGTGTTTTCTTTCGGAAGCATCGTTTTCGTTAATCACACTAGCGCTGAACAAATGACGTTCTTCTTGAAGTTTATTCAAACGTTTGAACCTGAAATTGATCTCTTGCAATCGAATTATTTCACTGATGACTACAATCTTCGAATCGATGAGAGTAATCGAATGGAAATGACGGACGAAGTTGTAATCGTTGCTGAATATGAATTCTTTCTACCGGAATTGATCTCAACAATCCTCGCCAAATCGGTTGCACTCGAGAAAGCAGAAGAACAATTAAGTAAAATACAAGATCATCTGGAGCTTATGATTGAAAGGATAGAGAAAGGTAAGCTTCGGGTAAGTAATAAGGAACTGGCCAGAACAACCGCCAAAATCGTTCGTCACGAGTTTAATACGCTTGCCTATATCATGATTTTGGATAAACCTGAAGTCACATGGATCCATCAATCAGCAAACCAATTTTACGATGAGATGATGAACTTTTTTGAGTTAAATGATCGCTATAAGATCTTGAAGAGCAAAACCGATATTTTATATCACATCATGGAAGGTTTCTCGGATATCAGTCATTCCATTAGAGGATTATTCGTGGAGTGGATTGTTGTAATACTTATCGTTATTGAGGTGGCATTAACTGTGCTGCAGATTACAGGGTTAATTCCCTCGCATTGAAGACATAATGAGTTTGGTTAAATGATCTTAAGATGGAGAGGGCTTAATTAATGGCTAATAAAAAGAGCTACTACGCTTTCGAGGATCCGTCCGGAACGACAATTGAATTTCAAGCGACCAGCTTGCAGCAAGCAATGGTCATTAAAAAGAAGAAAGCCATAGAACTCGGAATTCCAAAGGAAGCCTTCGAGCTGACGACCATTCGCAAAAAACCGACCCAAAGCGCATAGTATGGAGGTTTCGCAATGCTTCATTCAACGGAATTATTGACTCCGCCAGCACGCGATACCAAAGTATTCGTGCCGGAGCTCGTGTATTTCGAGCCGGACGCGCTGAACTATCCCAAAGGCCAAAAGATACAGGAGTGGGCGAAGGCGCAAGGACTCCCGATCCGTACGACTACGTCTCATAACCGAATTACCGATTTACCCGGAGAGAGCGATCTCGATAAATACCGGATAGCCAAAAGAACGTTAGTAGTCGGTATTCGTAAGACATTAAAATTCGACCAATCCAAGCCCTCTGCCGAATACGCCATTCCGATTGCAACCGGATGCATGGCGCATTGCCACTATTGTTATCTTCAGACCACGCTCGGGGCCAAGCCTTATATCCGCGTTTACGTGAACACCGACGATATCCTGCGGCAAGCTGAACAATACATCCAAGAACGAGCACCGGAAATAACCCGGTTCGAGGCTGCTTGCACTTCCGATCCAGTAGGCCTGGAGCATATTTCGGGTTCGCTGAAGGAATATATAGAATTCATGGGACAACAGCCGCTGGGAAGGTTACGATTCGTTACAAAATATCACCATGTCGAGCCGCTTCTCGACGCGGAACATAATAAACATACCCGCTTTCGCTTTAGCGTCAATGCCGAGTACGTCATCAAAAACTTCGAGCCGGCTACTTCGAACTTTTACGAACGAATTACGGCAGCCGGCAAGGTCGCTCATGCCGGGTATCCGCTTGGATTTATTATTGCTCCGATTATTTGGCATGAAGGCTGGGAAGACGGTTATGCAGACCTTATACGCCGTATTCGGGAAGCGCTACCGGCAGAAGCAAGATCCGATCTCACTTTCGAGCTGATTCAGCACCGGTTTACGAAAACGGCCAAGAACATTATCCAGCAACGCTATCCTAAAACTAAGTTGGAGATGGATGAAGAAAAACGTAAATACAAGTGGGGACGTTGGGGGCAAGGCAAATACGTCTATCCTGACGACCAGGCAAACCTGCTCAAGGCCTTTATGTACGAACAGATAGAAGCGCATTTTCCGGAGGCTAAGATTGAGTATTTTACTTAAGGTTAGAACTTGTTTCAACCGAGAGGCGGGATTTTGATGGCATTGAACGCTGCCGTACACACGCTTATGAACTGGCTTGAAGATCATCGCGACCAATCGCTGCTCATTCATAAGCATGAGCAAGACGATTCCGACCATGTTCGAATTAATTTGAGCGGTGTCGATTTCAAACCCGAGACGGCATCGATTGATGGATACACAGACGAGAGCGCGCTGAGACTCCATGGTGAAGGCACCGTCCTGAACGACGGACAATCGCTGCCGCTGTCGCAAAACGCTTACGTGATCCCAGTTGACGGGTTGACGCTGATGGAATTGTTAGATACCCGCATGATTATGAGAACGAACATAGCCGAATATACGATGTACATCGATTGAAGCTTTGTTTATCTCTGTTTCCCTATGACCCGACGAATGAAACGGAAAGCCATGTATATGATTGCTCCCCAGAACAATATTCCGATCAGATTACTCCCGCCGAAGCCTCCGTAACCGAACGGGTTCAGTAAGCTGCTGAACAAGGTGCCGGCGAACAATCCGCCAAAGAAGCCGCCGAACGGGCTCGGTCTTGCAGCAGGAGATCGACCGACAGGCTCATTAACGCCAGGTCGCTGGCCGGTTCGATTCGTTCCCGGCGATTCACCCGTGTACCTGCGTTGGGGAGGGCGATATGTTCGACGGCCGGATCGAAATGCATACGGCTTAACGGTATCATTTTCTTCTGGTGAAGGAGATGCATTGATCTCATTTTGAACTTCGAAAACCTGGGACGAATACGGTAATACGGAGTGGCTAGGCGATAGCCCTAGGCAAGATATTACGGACAACACAATGAAAAACTTCAAGCGATCTCCTCCAAAGCATCGAAATGGAAATGATAATCGGAGGTAGTATGGAGTTTTTCACTGTTATTTATGCTTCTGTTGATCATTCGTAGCAACATACATGCAGTCGACCAGTCAATCGGCTGCTGTACAAGGACAAAAACATACAATCATACAGATCCGCGCTCAGCGCGGCTTTTTTATTTTATCGATGTAAGTTCTTGTCCTTGGGTATGGACAAGAACTTACATCGAATCTCGATTGAAGACAAGAACCTGCATTGTTTATCGAAAGGCTTCGAACGTGGATCCATGGCAAGTGGAGATGGAGAAGTCTTATGAGCTAACGTGCTGGATAATTTAGAAGTCAAATGGGCAATATAACCAAAAACTGAGGAGCACTCTTCATGCAACGCGGTGTAATGGCATATGTTCTGATCATAATGTGTATATTAGCATCACTACAGACTACTGACGCTAAAACGGATGCAGACCCAAATAGGGTTATACTTACCTTGTTAAGGCCCAAAATACAAGAACAATTAGATCTTTATTACAAGGATAAACTGAAAGAATTGCCTACTTTTGCTCCATTCCTTAATCCATTAAACGTATTGATTGAGTATCATGATTCCTATATCGTCGTTAATGTGACGGTAACACCTTATATCGGTCCTCATCTTGATGTTGGATCTGATTTTATTTCCTTCAAGATTGACAACTTGGGAGGGGTAGAAGTCATAAGGTTTGAACATCTTAAAGATTTTGAGCTACCCCCAAATTGGGAACACATTATTAAGAAAGGGAAAGGTGTAGGCTAAACGATAGTGAGACTGGTCGGCTGACAAGAACATAGACCGATTAAAGTCCGCGAAAAATGCGGACTTTTGTATTTATCAGATCAAGTTCTTGTCATTTGGTGATGTCAAGAACATTGACCTGAAGAACAAGAAAGAGAACATACAAAGCTTAAACTCCGACGTGTAGTGCGGAGTTTTTGTTTTATGGCTGCAAGTTCTTTTTTTTTTTGTAAGGAGAAGAACTTGCATAGTCATAAAGTGTGAAACCGTTGATTACTTAAAGGTAATATTGTGTCGACAGGATGGTTCTAATATGTAAAAATATAACTAAAATGCGACAAAGAAGGGGTGTTAGCGTGTCTAATCCTCTGTTAAAAAAATACAACGATATAAATAAAGCAAGAAATAAGTATGGAGAAATTATTAAATGCGAATTTCATCTACACACACCAGCTTCACATGATTATAGGTTAGAAAAGGACATGAAATATGTGGACTTATCAGACGAGGAAGTTATTAATATTGCGTTCAATAATGGCTATATAAATACAATTCAAAAAGATCATTTTTTAGATGAAATACGTCAAGGTTTATACGCGAGCAAAGAATACAAATTAAATCTTGAATCCGATGGAAAACCCTTCTCATCGTTAAAAGAATATATGTCCTATAAACTAATCGCCCATAGATTATTCCAAGAAAATATTCAACTTGTCGTTGTTACTGATCACAATACAATCGACGGTTACGATAAATTAAAATATGCATTAATTGAGTATTATATCGAGCGTTATAAAGGCAAAGAAGGGGCTCCAGGGAAGATCTCTTTAATTCTTGGGATAGAAATTTCTTGTTCAGAACAGGTTCATCTGGTTGGCATGTTTGATACAAGTATGATTAATAGTGTCCGCGAACTTATTAATTATTATATACCTTCTCATGAAGGGACATATGAAACCTCATATTCGATCCTGAATAAAATAAGTGCTATGGGTGGTATCGGGTATATAGCACACATCAATTCACTCTCGCTTAAGACGACAGGGCTTTATAAATCTACACTTTTCAATGATAAAAACTTATATATATTAGGACTAACTACTAGCGACGTAATTGAACGGGAAAAAAATAAATTAATCGTATATGGTGTGAACGATCCTGAAAATAAATTTTGTTTCATAAATGAAGGTGATGCTCACGAATTATCTCAAATAGGAGTAAACAATACTTGGATAAAGATCAGTAATCCAGGTTTTTTTGCTCTAAAAAGAGCATTTGTTAATCATAAATTCTGCGTATACTTAGAGAAACCAAAAAAGACTAACAAGTACATAAAAGGAATATTAATTGATCCAGGAACTTACGGTTATTTGAGAAAGCAACACGATAGTAATGATAACAATTTTAATGTGAATTTTTCACGTGACCTTAATTGCATCATAGGAGGGCGGGGCACCGGAAAGAGCACTCTCTTAAACATTCTTGAACTGCTCTTCACTTTGGAAACAGACTCAGAAGACAAATTACGATTTATATCTAAAAACAAATATATCATTGTGCTTTTTGTTTTCAATGGAAATGAATATCTCTTGAGATTTATCCCCCAAGTCGAAGAGAATTCATATTCAACAGGAAGGTCATTCTTTTCACCAAAAGCGTTCATTGAATACAAACCAAGTCAAGGGAAAATTGTTTTGCAAGACCACTGGGTTGAATTGTACAAAGTACAAAAGTCAGGTTCAAATAATATTGATTTTATAACAATAACGAATAATTGTTAGAGCTAGCGTAATTCGTCCAGCACTAGACGGTGTTAGTTGTCCACGAATTGACGGGAAAA